>JACKMK010000001.1:1200000-1500000 GCA_024235395.1 Chromatiaceae bacterium | reverse complement strand
GCCACCGCGCCGGTGAAGCGGCCGAGGAGCTGGTCAAGTTGCTGCCGGCGACCGCGACCCGGATCGAGGCCGACGGTGAGCGGGTGGTCGCGGTATCCGAACTCGCACCGGGCGACCTCGTTCTGGTGCGGCCCGGCGAGACGGTGCCGGCGGACGGCGTGGTGCATCAGGGGCGCAGCTCGGTCGACGAATCGCTGTTGACCGGCGAGAGCCTGCCGCGGCCGCGCGCGATCGGTGACGAACTGGTGGGCGGCAGCGTGAATGTCGAGAGCCCGCTGCAGCTGCGCGTGCAGAAGGTCGGCGAGGACACCCTGGTGTCGGCGATCGTGCGCCTGCTCGATCGCGCACAGACGGAAAAACCGCATATCGCGCGTCTGGCCGATCGGGTCGCCGCCTGGTTCGTCGGTGCGCTGTTGCTGGTCGCGCTCGTGGTCGCCGCGTGGTGGGGCGTACATGCGCCCGAGCATGCGTTCGCGATCACGCTGTCGGTACTCGTCGTCACCTGCCCCTGTGCGCTGTCGCTGGCCACGCCGACCGCCGTCACGGCGGCCTCGGGTGCGCTGACCCGGCTCGGTCTGCTGACCACGCGTGGGCATGCGCTGGAGACACTGGCCCAGGTCAGCCATGTGCTGTTCGACAAGACCGGCACCCTGACCCGCGGGATCCTTCAGCTCGGCGAGAGCGAGGTGCTGAGCGGGCGCGCCGATCTGGAGCGCTGTCTGGCGCTCGCGGCGGCCCTGGAGAGCGGTTCGGAACACCCGGTCGGCAAGGCGCTGGCCGCGCACGCCGGACGTGCACTGCAGGTGTCCGAACTGAGTGCATTGCCCGGTGAAGGCATGCAGGGCGAGATCGACGGCGACGTCTACCGAATCGGCAACCCGGCCTATGCGGCGGCGCTCAGTGGCCAGGTGCCGCCCGTGCCCGACCCCGCGGACCATGCGACCCAGGTATTTCTTGGTGACCGACAGGGCCTGCTGGCGCGATTCGCGCTGCGCGACGAATTGCGTAGCGATGCAGTGGCCGCGATTACCCGACTACGCGATCTGGGCGTGACAGTCGAGATACTCAGTGGGGATGCCGCCGGTGCGGTGCGGCGGATCGCCGATGCCCTCGGACTGGAACAGGCGCGTTCCGGTTTGCGCCCGGACGACAAGCTGGCGCGCGTGCGTGCGCTGCAGGCCGAGGGGCATCGCGTCGCGATGGTCGGCGATGGCGTCAACGACGCACCGGTCCTTGCCGGTGCGGACGTGTCGCTCGCGATGGGGCAGGGGGCGCAGTTGGCCCATGCGAGCGCGGACATGGTGGTTCTGTCCGAGCACCTGGGCGTGCTGCCACAGGCCTTGAGCAAGGCACGCGCAACGCGCCGCGTGATCAAACAGAATCTGGGTTGGGCGATCTTGTATAATACCGCCGCGGTGCCATTGGCGGCCGCCGGTTTCGTGGCCCCGTGGATGGCGGCCATCGGGATGTCGGCGAGTTCGCTGGTCGTCGTGT
This sequence comes from Chromatiaceae bacterium, assembly GCA_024235395.1. Taxonomy (NCBI): domain Bacteria; kingdom Pseudomonadati; phylum Pseudomonadota; class Gammaproteobacteria; order Chromatiales; family Chromatiaceae; species Chromatiaceae bacterium. Next base: position 1,498,506 of record JACKMK010000001.1, on the reverse strand, counting down.
TCAACGCCCTCCGCCTGAAGCGCACCAACGATTGATCGCCGGATAACCGATGACCATTCTCTACCTGCTTATCCCGCTCGCCGTCGGCCTGATGATCGTCGCGGTCGGATTCTTCCTGTGGACGGTGCGCACCGGTCAGTACGATGACCTCGAGGGACCCGCGCACCGTATCCTGATGGACGATGACGATCCGATGATTCCGGGCAAACGCCAGCCCCCTGCGGCCAAACCGGATGCCGACAGCACCGAGCCCGAGGATTCCGCCGACCGCCGGGAGTGATGGCCGCCCGGCGCCCGGCAGGATGAAAAACGCCCGCACAAGGGCGGGCGTCGGTGATCTGTTGCCGGCGACCGGCCGTCAGGCGGCCAGTGCGCTGCGCAGCTTCTTCATCGCCGCGGCCTCGATCTGACGGATCCGCTCGGCGGATACGCCGTACTCGTCGGCCAGTTCGTGCAGTGTCTCCTTGCTCTCATTGAGCCAGCGACGCTGCAGGATGTCGCGGCTGCGCTGATCGAGCGCATCCAGTGCGTCGTACAGGCCGTCGCGTTCGGACCGGGCACTGTCGGCCTGCTCAAGCATGCGCGACGGTTCGTGGCGCAGGTCAGGCAGATAAGCCGCCGGTGCGACACCCGGCGCATCGTCCTCGTCGGCATCGGCGCCATCGAAAGACACGTCGTAGTTCGACAGGCGCGACTCCATCTCCAGCACGGTCTCGGGCTTCACGCCGAGATCTTCGGCGACCTCCTCGACCTCCTGGCGGGAAAACCAGCCGAGGCGCTTCTTCGCACTGCGCAGATTGAAAAACAGTTTGCGCTGCGCCTTGGTGGTCGCGACCTTGACGATCCGCCAGTTGCGCAGGATGTACTCGTGGATCTCGGCCTTGATCCAGTGCACCGCGAAAGAGACCAGGCGCACACCCATGTCCGGGTCGAAACGGCGGACCGCCTTCATCAGACCGACCGTGCCCTCCTGGATCAGGTCGTTCTGCGGCAGGCCGTAACCGCTGTAACCCCGCGCAATGCGCACGACGAAGCGCAGGTGAGACATCACCAGTGCACGCGCCGCTCCGAGGTCGTTGCGATCGCGCAGGCGTACCGCGAGATCGTGCTCCTCCTCGGCGGTGAGCATCGGCAGCTGGAACGCAGCGCCGATGTACGCCTCCATATTGCCGGTCGGCAGGGTCATCGGAATGGCAAGCTGTTTGGTCATCTATCCCCTTCCTAAATCCTTCTTCCAATTCGAATTTAGCACTCGTTATGAGGGACTGCCAATCGTTTTTTAGCAGTCCGTCTGTCAGAGTGCCAAGCCCTCGGAGAAGTTCCGGGATCTTGGTAACTATCTGATAAAAATCATGGTTTTGAACCAAGCTTCGGGCATCTCCGGCCCGTTGGGCGGTCCCCGTCGCGGGTTAGCGGTCCGCGGAGGGCCACCTTGAGGCCGTCCGGCGCCGCGGCCCATTGACGGCGGGATAGCCGCGGCGTAAAAAGCGCGCGCCGGCCGTGTCCGCGTCCGGTTCCCTCGGTCCTCGCTCTCTCGGTGTATGCGCCTGTTGTCGTTCAATCCCTACCGCACGCTGGGTCTGCCCGGTGTCGGCTACCTCAAACCGGAGCAGATGTTCGATCAGCGCCAACGCGTCCTCGATGCGGACGTCGTGCTGTTCCCTGAGAGCTGGCAGCTGAACGTACTGTGTTATGCGCTGCGGCGACGGGTGTTTCCGAGTCCCGCGAGCTACGACCTGGGGTACGACAAGATCGAGATGACACGGGCCTTCCAGGCGGTTGCGCCACAGCATGTGCCGCGCACCCTGATCCTGCCGGCCAATGCGAACGCGGTCGAGAGGGTCGTCGACGAACTCGGTCTGCCGGTCGTGGTCAAGGAACCGCGCAGTTCCATGGGGCGCGGTGTGGCGCTGCTCGAGACCGTCGCGGCGTTGCGCGACTGGACCGCCAACAGCGCCGTACTGTACGCACAGGAGTACCTGCCGTCGGAGGCCGATCTGCGCGTGGTCTGGGTTGGCGACCGAATAATCGCTGCCTATTGGCGGCGTGGTGGCGACGGATTCCATCACAACGTCGCCTGCGGCGGACTGGCCGATTTCGACGCGATCCCGCCGGGCGCTCTGCGCCTGGTCGAACAGGTCGCGACCGCGCTCGGCATCGATCATGCGGGGTTCGATCTGATCCTCGACGGGGATCACCCGTGGCTGCTGGAATTCAACGTGCTGTTCGGCAACGAGGCGCTGAACCGGCGTGGCATCAAGGTTGAGCCGGCGATACTCGACTACCTGGTGCGCTCCGGCGCCGCCTCCGGTCGGCCGTATCTGCAGCGTGCCGAGGAGCGTTGACGCCCATCCTGACCGGCCCCTGCGCCGGCTGCATCCACGAACCGGATCCATGGGGCGCGCGCCGGCGTGCGGATAGGTTATTGTTGGAGTCCATGGGCCGATCCCCGTTCATCGACGACAGGCTGACAGCGACGTGAATCGACTGATTCGGCTGTTTCGCACCTCGATCGGTCGCAAGCTCGTCGTGGCCGCGACGGGCACCCTGTTGGTCGGTTTCCTGTTCGTGCATGCCGCGGGCAATCTGTTGATCCTCAAGGGACCCGATGCCCTGAATGGTTACGCCGACTGGCTGCAAGGGCATCCGCTGTTGTGGGGTTTCCGTCTCGCACTGCTCGCGTTGTTCCTCGCCCACGTGCTGACAGCGTTGCGCCTGGCGCGCGAGAACCGTGCGGCCCGGCCGCTGCGCTATCGGTATATCGCGCGTCTCGGCACCCGTCTGCCTGGACGCCTGATGGTGGTCAGTGGCGGCCTGTTGATCGTCTTCGTGGCCTTTCATCTGCTGCACCTGACGCTGCACGCGGTCGGTCCACGGGTCGAGCCGCTGTACGACGCGGCCGGGCGGGTAGACGTCTATGGGATGGTGGTCACCGCGTTTAGCGATCCGCTCACCGCAGGGCTCTATCTGTTCGCGATGGCCCTGCTAGGTCTGCACCTGGTACATGCGATCGAGGGGCTGTTCCAGACCCTGGGATTCAACCATGACAGCTACCAGGGCCTGATCCGGGTCCTGGCGCCCACGCTGACGCTGTTGGTTGTCGGCGGATTCGCGGCGATCCCCGTGCTGGTGCTTGCCGGCGCCTTCACTGGAGGCGGCTGAGATGGACGCCCCGACGCTCGACCCCCGCATCCCGGACGGGCCGCTCGCCGGCAAGTGGCAGCGCTACCGCGCCGAGGCCCGCATGGTCAGCCCGGCCAACAAGCGTCGCTACCGGATCATCGTCGTGGGCACCGGGCTGGCCGGTGCGTCGGCCGCGGCGAGCCTCGCCGAACTCGGTTACCGGGTCGACGCCTTTACCTTCCACGACAGTCCGCGTCGCGCCCACTCGGTCGCCGCGCAGGGCGGCATCAACGCGGCCAAGAACTACCGCAACGACGGCGACAGCACCGAGCGCCTGTTTCGCGACACCATCAAGGGCGGGGATTACCGCTCGCGCGAGGCCAACGTCTATCGCCTCGCCGAGATCAGCAACCAGATCATCGACCACTGTGTCGCCCAGGGCATCCCGTTCGCGCGTGACTACGCCGGCTACCTCGACAACCGCTCGTTCGGTGGCGCCCAGGTCTCGCGCACCTTCTATGCGCGCGGCCAGACCGGTCAGCAGCTGCTGCTCGGCGCCTACGGCGCACTGAGCCGTCAGGTGCAGGCCGGCCAGGTCCGCCTGCACACCCGCAGCGAGATGCTTGACCTGGTGGTCGACAACGGGCGTGCCATCGGCATCGTCACCCGCCGGCTCACCGACGGGCGCATCGAACGCCACGCGGCGGACGCCGTGGTGCTGGCGACCGGCGGCTACAGCAACATTTTCTATCTCTCGACCAACGCGTTGGCGAGCAACGTCACCGCGACCTACCGGGCCTACCGGCGCGGCGCCTGGTTCGCCAACCCGTCGTTCACGCAGATCCACCCGACCTGCATCCCGGCGGTCGTCGATCACCAGTCGAAGCTGACGCTGATGTCGGAATCGCTGCGCAACGACGGTCGCATCTGGGTGCCGGCCGCGGTACACGACACGCGTCCTCCGGCGTCGATCCCCGAGGCCGAGCGCGACTACTACGTGGAACGGATGTATCCCGCATACGGCAACCTGAGCCCGCGCGACATCTCGTCGCGCGCCGCGAAGGCGGTCTGCGAACAGGGGCGCGGGGTCGGTGCGACCGGGCGGGGCGTCTACCTCGACTTCGGCGAGGCCATCGCACGCCTCGGGCGGCGCGTGATCACAGACCGTTACGGCAACCTGTTCGAGATGTACCAGCGCATCACCGGCGAAGACCCGTGGCAGACCCCGATGCGAATCTACCCGGCCGCGCACTACACGATGGGCGGCTTGTGGGTCGACTACGGCCTGATGACGACGCTGCCCGGACTGTTCGCGATCGGCGAGGCCAACTTCTCCGACCACGGGGCGAACCGGCTCGGCGCGAGCGCCCTGATGCAGGGTCTCGCCGACGGCTATTTCATCCTGCCGCAGACCATCGGCCACTACCTGGCCGATCGGGCGCCGGGGCCGCCCGGCACCGACACGGCGCCGTTTGCGGCGGCCCAGGCCGCGGTCGAGGCACAAATCGAACGCCTGGTCGCGATCGGTGGGCGCACGCCGATCGAGACGATCCACCGCCGCCTCGGCGAGCTCTTGTGGGAGCACTGCGGCATGGCGCGCAGCCGCGCCGGGCTGGAGCGCGCGCTCGGCGAGATCCCGGCGCTGCGTGACGAGTTCTGGTCGAGCATCTGCGTCTGCGGTGGCAGCGATGAGTTCAACGTGGTCCTGGAGCGGGCCGGGCGGGTCGCCGACTACCTCGAGTTCGCCGAGGTCATGGTGCGTGACGCGCTGGCCCGCGAGGAATCCTGCGGTGCGCACTTCCGCATCGAATACCAGACCGGCGACGGCGAGGCGCGGCGCGACGACGTGCGTTTCGCGCATGTCGCCGCCTGGGGCTTCGCCGGTGACGACACCGCGCCGCAACGCGCCACCGAGCCGCTGCACTTCGAACACCTGCAGCTGGCGGAGAGGAATTACCGCTGATGGAGTTCATGCTGCACATCTGGCGACAACACGGCGCGGCCGATCCAGGTGGCTTTGTTACCTACCGGGTGCATGACATCAGTCCGGACCTGTCGTTCCTGGAGATGCTCGACGTGTTGAACCAGGGCCTGATCGGTCAGGGCGAACCGCCGATCGCGTTCGACCACGACTGTCGCGAGGGGATCTGTGGCTCCTGTGCGATGGTGATCAACGGCGATCCACACGGGCCGCTGCCGGGCACGACTACCTGCCAGTTGTACATGCGCCATTTCGTCGACGGCAGCGAGATCACCGTCGAACCCTGGCGGGCGCGTGCCTTCCCGGTGCTGCGCGACCTGATCGTCGATCGCGCCGCGCTCGATCGCGTTATCCAGGCCGGCGGCTATGTCTCGGTGAACACCGGCTCGGCGCCGGATGCGCATGCGCTGACGATCGCCAAGCAGGCCGCCGACGCGGCGTTCGAGGCCGCCGCCTGCATCGGTTGCGGGGCCTGTGTCGCCGCCTGTCCGAACGGCTCCGCGATGCTGTTCACCGCGGCCAAGGTCGTGCAGCTGGCACTGCTGCCGCAGGGCAGACCGGAGCGTGTGCGACGGGTGATCGGCATGGTCGAGGCGATGGACGATGCCGGATTCGGCAACTGCAGCAATCACTACGCCTGCGCCGAGGCCTGCCCGAAGCAAATCCCGGTGCGCTTCATCGCGCAGCTGAACCGCGAGTTCCTCACCGCGGCACTGACCAGCCGCGAGTTCGTCGAGTTGGCCGGCCCGCACGAGCACGAGGAGTGAGCGGGCACGGCGACCAAGGAAAACCCCACCAGGGCTAACCGTAGTGGGGTCGAATAAGGGGGTTGTCCGATTCTTCGCTATGCAGCTTTCTTGTCGCGACGCTGCTTATACCCGATACCGGCAAGGCCTAAGCCCATCAATGCCAAGGTCATGGGCTCGGGAACCGCCGCGTCGAACTGGAAATTCGGCCCAAACATGCCTTCTGCAAACGCACCCCAGCTTGTGACGTAGTGGAGGGAGCTGCCCTCGTCGAACGCACTGGTCACGTAGTCGATCTCTGCAGCAGTAGAGACCACGGTGTTGGTGATGGACTGGAGGTCGGCATTTCCGCTCGGCATGGTCATCAGTATCTGGTAACGCCCAACCGACAACAGGACGTCGCTCGACAGCGTCCCGTATCGGAAGTCGCCGTCAAGAAACCCGCCTGTTCCGGCACCGAGCGTAGTCGAAGCGACCAGGGTCTGGTCGGAGACACGAAAGATCCCGATATCATGACTGACAGCCATACCGTCGAGGTCATCGTCAAAAGCACCAAGTGCTGTGACGTTTACGGCCGAATTGACATCAAATACCCAGCCGTAGAGTTGGTCACTGCCAGACGTCGCGTTGATGCCGCCACTAAAACTGGTCAGAGCAGGAATTGCCAATGCCTGCATTGGCACACTTAGCGCTGCGGCAGCAATAAAAACCTTCAGTGGACCCATCGTTATTCGCCTCCGGAAATTTGTTTTTTCTGCGTTTTGTCGGGAATGAGAGATGGCGAGCACGATTTGTGCCATGCAATAAAATCATGTACTTGCAGCTGGCGAGATCACTGCCGCCTCCAACTGCGTAAAGTTTTCTGACATCCGCCAATCGCAAATCGCCGAGGTCCGGTGTTGGCCGAAACCCGCAGGCGCACCGGCGGAGAATGCCCGCGTTGGGAATGCCGTGATGGCTCTGCCCGGCCTCGGTACTGATGCGGGACTGGCGACCCGCATACCCACAAGCCGGAAGGCGATGTCCGCTTGGGCGGAACACGAAGGTCAACCCGCGTCTACTTTCCATTCGCTCACGGACCACTTCGCCAACGCTTCCCGCACATGCAATCTGCGAGCAAATGGGGAGATCCGGGCTCCTTCACCGAATATCTGCCCAAAGCGGGGTCCGCAGATTGCGACGAACGGTCCGCTTTCAACCGGCGGTGGGAATTGCCCACGCTGCCGATTTCTTTTACACCTTTCCCGCTGATGGCGGGTGTTTTCCAATCGAAATCATGCAAAGTACTGAATAATAAACGAAGATTTTTATCGGCATAGAATTTGCTCGTTGATACGAATTGTTTTGAGCGAGTCTTTGGGGACGGAGAATGGCAATAAGAATGAATATCCACGCAGTAGCTTTGGCATTGCTGGCGGCATTTGTTTTCTCTTCGAATGTGAATGCGACGGTCATCGAGGATTTCGAAGGCGGAATCGCCGGTTACGCCAATAACGCGAGCGGTACCCTCTCCGCTGCGCATGCGCACGACGGAAGTTTCGGTCTGGGGACCGATGCGGGCGAATGGATTTACCGAACCGACTCACTGGTCTCGGCGGGGGATACGCTCTCCGTCTGGATTCAATTTGCCGATACAAGCGAAGGCCGTGCTTATTTCGGGTTCGGGACCGGTGCAGGGGGGACGCAGAGTTTCGTGCTGGCTCCGAATACCGGAGACATTCGCTTCCAAGACAACTTTGGCTTTGGCTTCTCCGAACTCGACTCGGTCGCGCAGGCCTTTCTTGCGGATCATTGGTATCGAGCTGAAGTAGTCTGGGGTGCTGCCGGTGCTGTCACGGGCAATCTTTATGACAGCGATGGTACGACGCTCCTGAATTCCGTCAGCAGTACAGTCTCGTTTTCGAGTAGCGGTGGTATCGCGTTTCGTGGTTTCAGCGGAGTGAAGGCGTTTGATACGGTCGAGATCGTAGATGGTGCCGTTCCGGTTCCCGCCCCTCTGGCGCTGTTTGGAATGGGCTTGCTCGGTCTGGGGTTCATCCGCCGAAAGCTGAGCTGAGCTGAGCTGAGCGGTAGCCGGTATCAGATATCAGACGTGAACCCCGCTTCGGCGGGGTTTTGGTTTGTCCGATTTTGTCGGCGAACCGCCATTGCCCTGTACGAGGCAAGCGGCTGCTCGGGGTCGGCGCCCGTCGCTAGCGTCCCACAGGCCGGACGCCTCCCGCGTTGCTACCGATCGGTCGGCGAGGCGCGGTGCCGCAAGGCCCGTCGGACAGGGGCACAATGCCCCGGTTCACTGAGATTCAAGGGGTCGGGCGATCGGTGCTGGCCGGTGTGGTCCTGGTCTGCTGCTGCGCCTCTTCAAAGCTGTGCCGCGCACTCCACATGAGGTAACCACCCCAGAGCACCTTCACGTTGTCGCGGCCGGCGAGTCGCAACGCGAAATGCGCCTTGGACGACAACAGACCCGTCTCGCAGTACAGGACCACCGGCCTGTCGGTCGGGATCTCGTCGCGACGCGCGAGTATCTGCCGCCATTCGATGTTGACCGCACCGGGTATGTGGCCCTCGTCGTACTGCCCCTGGTTGCGGGTATCGACGAAGAAGATCCCGTCCGAATCGATCGAGGCGAGCTGGTCGGTGGAGATTGAACCTTCGGAGTACTCTGCAAAGTCCATGTACTCCTGGATGGCCTCGAGGGCCGGGTTCTCTTCGGCCATGGCGACGCAGAATGGCAAAAGTAGCAGCGCGACTGTGAAACGGCTGTGCATATTGTGCTCCGCAAGACAGTGAGTGGTTCGGCGAACGCCGTCGCGTTCGCCCAGCTTTGCCGGACTGTGCCGTACCTCAGGGGGATCGGCCTCGCATTCACCTCGCGTCCCTGCAGGGGCTGTCCCACCGGCGTGGGCGCCCGAAAATCCGTCCGTATCACGCTACGCCTTTGATCGCCCAGGCGCGCGCGGTCAGCGAAATGGAGCCATCCTGCTGGACCGGGAGGCTTCGACGCAACAGTTCCCGCAGCCTGTCCCGGTCCGCCGCCTCCAGGCTTGAGACATAGGTCGGTGCCGGTCCCTGACCACCGAGCAACGGTGTCCAGTAGTCGTCGAAATCAACGAAGTCCGTAGCGATCTCAATAGGCGTCGTCTCGATTGCGCATAGGCCGGCCTGCCTGAAGGTCTCGGACAACGCAGCGGCGTTTGCATCCCGGAAGCGTCGCCCCTCGTGAAGCCCCGAGGCATCGGGGTCGAGCCCAACGACGGCATCCCAGAACGTGGTCAAGAGGTCCATCTTCCCGGCGTAATCCCAGATATAGACCGCGACGGTACCGTCTCTGCCGGTCACGCGCCGCATCTCGCTCAGCACCCTTGCCGGTTCACCGATGAAATTCAGTACCAGTCCGGACACTGCGATATCGCACGAGGCGTCGTCGAGGGGCAGCAACAATGCATCTCCGACCGTACAGGTCGCACGGACACCAAGCCGCCGGGAAGCCGTGCGCACGAAACCTTCTGACTGGTCGACAGCTGTCACGGAAGCGGGTTCGTGCCGCTCGATCGCCGCCTCGCTGAGGGCCCCCGATCCACACCCGACGTCCAACCATCTCAAGCCGCTCTTGGGCGACAGCCAGTCGACGAATGCCTCGGCGACGCGCCGGCTCCAGCGGCCCATGTAACGCTCGTACGCACTACCGGATTGCCAGGTGTCTTTCATTGCGGTGTCCCTTGGCCGGTCTATGCCCAACCAAGGAGGAAGCATGGCACATGCCGCGCCGCGGGATGCGTCAAAGCGCAGCGTCTGGATGCCCAACGAGGGGTACCCGAGAGACGGGGTCGGTCAGGTCCGCGCATCCAGCCGGCGCGCCGTCGACCTGAGTGCCTTCGGGCGATCGTCCCAGACGGACGCTACCACAATCCGCGTCGTGCCGGCCGCGGCGTTACTCCGGCTGGATATCGGCCAGATGCCGGCCGACCGCGAGCCACGCGCCGGCCAGGCCGAGCAGTGGCCCACCGACAAGCATCCCGAGCAGGCTGTAGGGGTCGATCACCGCGAGTTCAAAGGTCGACTGATAAAGCCCGGCGAGGCGTGCGACCGGCCCGTCGAGCAGATACAAAGACGTCAGCACCAGGCCGAGCGCGATGAGCGCGCCGAGCAGGCCGTACCACAGGCCTTCGTAAAGGAACGGCCGGCGGATGAACGCATCGGTGCCCCCCACCAGCTTCACGACCTCGATCTCGCTGTGTCGGCTCTGGATCTCGAGGCGGATGGTGTTGCCGACGATCAACAGTACCGCGGCCGCGAGCAGTACCGCCAGGACCACGACTGCGCGCTCTATCGTGCGTGTGATCGCGCCGAGGCGTTCGACCCACTGCAGGTCGACCTGCGCCAGTTCGATCTCGCGGTAGGCCTGCAGCTCCTCGGCGATGCGGTGGATCGCGGCGGCATCCTGGTCCTCGTCGCGTGGGCGTGCCAGCACCAGTGCGGGCAGCGGATTCTCGTCCAGCAGGTCGAGCGCGCCACTGAAACCCGACAGGCGGCGGAACTCGTCGAGTGCCTGCGAGCGCCCGATCAGCCGGGTCTCTGCGATATCCGGGCGTTGCGCGATCTGGGCGCGCACCGCCTCGGCCTGCTCGGCATCCAGCGCGTCGCTCAGGAACAGCGAGATGCTCGCGGTGCCGTCCCAGGCGCTGCTCAGGCCGCGGACGTTGTCCACCAGCAGGTGCAGGCCACTGGGCAACGCGAGTGCGATACCGATCACCGCCGCGGTCATCAGGGTGCTGACCGGGCTGCGACTGAGCCTTCCCAGCGAGGCCAGCGACATCTGCGCATGGCGCAGCAGCCATGTGAGCGGATTGCGATTGCGCCGGAACTTCGCTGGCGATTCGCCCCGTCGCGCCATCAGTCCGTGCCCCCGCTGTCGCCGGCGATACGGCCGTGGCGCAGGCGGATGATCCGTCTGCCCAGACGATTGATCAGGTCGACGTCGTGGGTCGCGATGAGCAGCGTCACGCCGACCTGGTTGAACTGGACGAACAATTCCATGATCTCGCGCGACAGGTCCGGGTCGAGGTTGCCGGTCGGCTCGTCGGCCAGCAGCACCGGCGGTTTGCTGACCAGGGCGCGGGCAATGCCGACGCGCTGTTGCTCGCCGCCCGACAGGGTGATCGGATACACCTTCTCCTTCTTCAACAGGCCGACCTTGTCCATCGCCGCGCGTACGCGCCGCTTGATCTCGGCATGCCCCATGCCGGCGACCACCAACGGCAGCGCGATGTTGTCGAACACGGTGCGATCGTGCAGCAGGCGGTGATCCTGGAAGATCATGCCGACCTGGCGCCGATGGTAGGGGATGTCGCGGGTCTTGAGCTTGTTCAGGTTGCGGCCGTTCACCCACACCTGGCCGCGTGTCGCCCGTTCCAGCAGGCCGATCAGTTTGAGCAGCGTGCTCTTGCCGGCGCCCGAGTGGCCGGTGAGGAATGCCATCTCACCGGGCTCCAGATGCAGGTCGACCCCTGACAGCCCTTCGTGGCCGGTCGGATAGCGTTTCGCGACGTTGTCGAATCGAATCATCTCGCAGGCGGCTGCTGGTCCCGTTGTCCTGGTCGTCGCTGTCGCCGCTTCACTCGAACAGCGCCTTGACGAATTCATCTGCGTCGAACGGTCGCAGATCCTCGATACTCTCGCCGACACCGATGAAGCGGATCGGCACGCCCAGGCGTTCGGCGATTGCGAAGATGATGCCGCCCTTCGCAGTGCCGTCGAGCTTGGTCAGCGCGACGCCCGTCAGCCCGACCGCATTGTTGAATTCGATCGCCTGGTTCAGGGCGTTCTGCCCGGTGCCTGCGTCGACCACCAGCAGCACTTCGTGCGGTGCCTCGGGATCGATCTTTTTCATCACGCGGCTGATCTTGGTCAGCTCGTCCATCAGGTTGCTCTTGGTGTGCAGGCGACCGGCGGTGTCCGCGATCAGCACGTCGACATGGCGCGCGGTCGCTGCCGCCAGGGCGTCGTAGATCACCGAGGCGGCATCCGCCCCGGTCGACTGCGCGACCACCGGGATCGCGTTGCGCTCGCCCCAGCGCTGCAGCTGCTCGACCGCGGCAGCGCGAAAGGTGTCGCCGGCGGCCAACATGACGCTGCGGCCTTCATCCTTGAAGCGGCGGGCGAGCTTGCCGATCGTCGTGGTCTTGCCGGCGCCGTTGATCCCGACCATCAGGATCACCAGCGGCCGTCCGTCCGGTACCTTGACCGGGGGGGTGTCGACCGCATGCAGGATCTCGCTCAGTTGGGCGCGCAGTGCGTTGCCGAGCGCGGCCGGGTCGGCCAGTTCCTTGCGCCGCACGCGCGCGGTCAGGTCGTCGATGATCCGGCGCGTCGCGTCGACGCCCACATCCGCGCCCAGCAGCAGCGTTTCGAGGTCCTCCAGCAGGTCTTCGTCGATCTGCCGGCGGCCGCTGAGCAGATCGCCCAACGCGTCGCTCAGCGTGGCCCGGGTGCGCGCCAGACCGGCCCTCAGGCGGGAAAACAGGCCCTGGGGTTTGACCTCCGGTTCCGCCTTGGTGTCAGTCGTCTTGTTTTTGCCGAATCCGAACATGGGGTAACTGCTTAGGGAACTGTTGAACCGGTCTGCCGGTCTTCTGGCGCAAGTACCGCAACCGGGCGGTGGTTGATGCCACCAGGCCCGCTTGCAAGAATCCCGGGTTGAACGGCGCACATCCGCGCCTGTTGCGGCGCATCGTACCACCGGCGCCGGTAGCGGCACATCTTGGAGCCCCGATGGCATTGAAAGACCTGATTCGAATCGTAGTGCTCGGTCTGTGGACGCTCTCGCTGCCGACGTTGGCGGACGTCACGGAGTATCAGCTGGACAACGGCATGCAGGTGATCGTCAAGGAGGATCACCGCGCCCCGGTTGCGGTCAGCCAGGTCTGGTACCGGGTGGGGGCGAGCTACGAGCCGGATGGCATCACCGGGATCTCGCACGCGCTTGAACACATGATGTTCAAAGGGACGCCGCAGGTCGGGGCGGGTGAGTTCTCGCGCATCATCTCCGCGCTCGGCGGCACCGAAAACGCATTCACCGGCAGTGACTACACCGCCTACTTCGAGACCCTGGCGGTCGAGCATCTGGAGCGTGCGCTCGAACTCGAGGCCGACCGGATGCGCAATCTGCTGCTGGATGCGGACGAGTTCGCCAAAGAGATCGCGGTGGTCAAGGAAGAGCGACGCCTGCGTACCGAGGACAAGCCGAGCGGGCGGGTGTACGAGCAGTTCAACGCGGTCGCGTGGCGATCGTCGCCTTACCGCAATCCGATCATCGGTTGGATGAACGACCTCGAACACATGACGATCGACGATCTCACCGCCTGGTACCGGCGCTGGTACGCGCCCAACAACGCGACCCTGGTCGTGGTCGGCGACGTCGAGCCGGAGACGGTGCGGGCGATCGCCCAGCGGCATTTCGGCTCGCTGGCGCCGAGCGAGCCGGTCGCCCAGAAACCGGTCGAGGAACCGCCGCAGGCCGGCGAGACCCGGGTCACGGTGCGCGTGCCCGCGCGCCAGCCGTTCCTGGTGATGGGATACAAGACGCCGATCATCGGCCAGGCGCCCGAGCCGTGGGAACCCTACGCGCTGCACCTGGCGGCGAGCGTGCTGGATGGCGGCGACAGTGCGCGCCTGTCGCGCGAATTGATCCGCGGTACCGGTATCGCGGCCGGTGCCGGTGCGGAATACACCAGCTACGGGCGGCTGCCGAATATGTTCACGCTCGACGGGACGCCGACCGACGGACACAGCGTCGAGGAACTGGAGCAGGCTTTGCGCGCCGCGGTCGCGCGGTTGCGCGAAGAGCTCGTCGACGAATCCGAGTTGCAGCGGGTGATCACCCAGGCGGTCGCGAGCAAGGTCTACGAGGCCGATTCGCTGTTCTACCAGGCGATGCAGATCGGCATGCTGGAGACGCTCGGGCTCGACTGGCGTCTGCTCGACCAGGAGATCGCGGCGCTCAAGGCGGTGACCCCGGAACAGGTGCGCAGCGTCGCCCGGCGTTACCTGACCGACGACAATCTCACGGTCGCAGTCCTCGATCCGCTGCCCATCGAGAAATCCGCACCACGCGCGGCCGCCGCCGGGGGCCATCATGGCAGCTGAGGGCAGTGTGCACCGCGGAGTCCTGACGGTGGGCTGGCGCAGGGCCGCCGCGTGGCTCTTTGCAGCCCTGTTGATGCTGCCCGTCGTCGCGTCGGCCGGTCCGGCAGTCGAATCCTGGCATACCAGCCGCGGGGCCAAGGTGATGTACGTGCACGCCCCGGAGCTGCCGATGCTCGACGTGCGCGTCGTGTTCGACGCGGGCAGTGCCCGGGACGGCGAACGGCCCGGACTGGCGCGTTTCGTCAACAGCATGCTCAGCGAGGGCGCGGGCGACTGGGACGCGGACGCGTTGGCGCTGCGGCTCGAAGAGCGTGGTATCGAACTGGGCAGCAGCTCGTTGCGCGACATGGCCTGGGTCAGCCTGCGCAGCCTGACGGATCCCGCGGTGCTCGACTCGGCATTGGACAGCCTGCAGGCCGTGGTCGCGCGGCCGCGCTTCGACCCCGATGCGATCGAGCGCGTCCGACAACAGCTGCAGATCGGACTGCGCAGCAGCCTGCAGTCACCGGCGACCGTCGCCCAGCGGCGGTTTTTCGAGACGCTGTACGGCGACCATCCGTATGCACATTCGCCGACTGGTACCGAGAGTGCACTGGCGGCGATCGATCGCGGCGAGTTGCTGGTTTTCCATCGGCGCTACTACGTCGCGAGCAACGCGGTGGTCGCACTGGTCGGGGACGTCGACCGCGTCACCGCCGAGGCGATCGCCGAACGGGTCACCGAGGGCCTCGCCGTCGGCCAGCCGGCGCCGGTGATTCCGCAGCCGCCGGCGATCAGCGGCGGCGAACTGCATGAGGCGTTTCCCTCATCGCAGACGCACATCTACATCGGCCAGGCCGGCATGGCGCGCCATGATCCGGACTACTTTCCGCTGTATGTCGGCAACCACGTGCTCGGCGGCGGCTCGCTGGTCTCTATCCTGGGCGAGGAGGTTCGCAACAAGCGTGGCCTGTCGTACAGCGTGTACAGCTATTTCAGCCCGATGCGTGCCGAAGGCCCGTTCCTGATGGTCGCACAGACCAAGAACGATCAGGCCGACGAGGCATTGAAGGTGATGCGCGACACGCTGCAACGATTCGTCACTGACGGACCGAGCGAGAAAGAGCTGGATGCGGCGAAGCAGAACCTGATCGGTGGATTCCCGCTGCGCATCTCCAGTAACGCCAAGATCATCGATTACATCGCGATGATGGGGTTCTACGATTATCCGCTCGATTACCTGGATACGCTGACCGGAAAACTCGCCGCGGTCACCACCGAGCAGGTGCGTGACGCATTCGCACGGCGCATCGGTGGATCGGCCGGGATCGCCGTGATCGTCGGCGGCAGCGGCTGACGGTGACCGCCAATCAGGTGCGCATCATCGGTGGCCGGCATCGCGGGCGCCGGGTGCGGTTTGCGCCGGGTGCAGGCCTGCGTCCGACCCCGGACCGGGTGCGTGAGACGCTGTTCAATTGGCTGCAGCACGAGGTTCCCGGCGCCCGTTGTCTCGATCTGTTCGCCGGCAGCGGGGCGCTCGGCCTCGAGGCCCTGTCGCGCGGTGCTGCACACCTGTTGGCCGTTGAACGGAATCGCGCTGCAGCCGAGCGACTGCGCGAGAATATCGCGCTGCTGCATGAACAGGACAATGCGCTGGTGGTGCAGGACGATGCGCTGCGGTTGCTGAAGAGCACGGCGGACCGGCCGTACGACCTGGTTTTCGTCGACCCGCCGTTCGCGGCCGGGCTGTTGGGCGACACCTGCCGGCTGCTGGAGCAACACGGCTGGTTGTCGGATGCCGCGATCGTCTATCTTGAGCAGGATGCGAAACACCCATGGCCGGAGTTGCCGGGCAACTGGACGCTGCATCGCCAGGGGGTTGCCGGCCAGTCGGCGCAACGTTTGTTGCGGCGCAGCAAGCCGGGCTAGAATGGCGCCTTTTGATGCCCGCAACGCCGGCGACGACTGGCGATGAGCGGGAACCCAGATGACGAATCGCAATGAAGACAGCCGTTTATCCAGGTACTTTTGATCCGATCACCAACGGTCACAGCGACCTGGTGATGCGCGCGACGCGGTTGTTCGACAAGGTGCTTGTCGCGGTCGCGAAGGATACCGGCAAGGCACCGGTGTGCGGCATCGACGAACGGGTGCAGCTGGCGAAGATGGCGCTCAGCGGTATCCCGCGCGTCGAGGTGGTGCCGTTCGAGGGCCTGTTGGTGAAATTCTGCAAGCAACACGACGCGGGCATCGTGATTCGTGGACTGCGCGCTGTCTCGGACTTCGAGTTCGAGTTCCAGCTGGCCAGCATGAACCGGCGGCTGGCGCCGGATGTGGAGACAATCTTTCTGACGCCCGCAGAGAAGTATGCGTTTATCTCCTCGACCTTGGTGAGGGAAATCGCGCGGCTCGGCGGGGATGTGTCAGAATTCGTGCATCCCGAGGTACAGCGGCTGCTCGAAAGCAAACGCTGTACCTGAGTTAATTTCCATTGAGTATTTTGGAGCGGCCCACATGGCATTGATGATTACCGACGAATGCATCAACTGCGACGTCTGCGAACCGGAATGTCCGAACGGCGCGATCTCGCAGGGTGACGAGATCTACGTGATCGACCCGGATCTGTGCACCGAGTGTGTCGGGCACTACGAAACGTCACAGTGCGTCGAAGTCTGTCCGGTCGACTGTATCCCGCACGACCCGAACCATGTCGAGACCCAGGAAGAACTGATGGCCAAATACGAGCGCATCACCGCCGCGAATGGCTGACATGTTCGGCCGCCGCTCACTGTACAAGGCTCCCTGGTGGAGCCTTTTTGTTGTCTGGTGCCTGTGTAGCGTGGCCACGGCCGGTCCGCGCCCTCCGGGGGCGGCGGTCGCGTCGGCACACCCGCTGGCCACCGAGGCGGGCCTGTTGATCCTCGAGGCAGGGGGCAACGCATTCGATGCCGCGGTCGCGGTCAGCGCTGCGCTGGCAGTGGTCGAACCCTACAGCTCGGGACTCGGCGGCGGCGGTTTCTGGTTGCTGCACCGTGCCCGCGACGGCTATCAGGTCATGGTCGACGGTCGCGAGCGCGCGCCGCTCGCGGCGCACGCGGACATGTACCTGGACGCCGCGGGTCAGGTGGTCCCGCGAGCGTCCATCGATGGGCCCCTGGCGGCCGGCATCCCCGGGGTGCCGGCGGCGCTGGCACATATCGCGACACGTTATGGCCGGCTGCCACTCTCGGTGAGCCTCGCGCCGGCGATCATCCTCGCCCGCGATGGCTTCCCGGTCGACGGCGTCTACCGGCGCATGGCGGGGTTTCGACTCGCTGCGCTGCGCGCCGACGCCGCGGCCGCGGAGCAGTTTCTCGACCGGGGCGAGATACCCGCCGAAGGCTTTCGCCTGCGTCAACCCGCACTCGCCGAGACCCTAGGCGCGATCGCGCGTGACGGTGCCCGGGCCTTTTACAGCGGTCAGATCGCCGATCAACTGGTCGTGGCGGTGCGTGCCGGCGGGGGCATCTGGACCGCGCGCGACCTGCATCAGTACCGGGTCGTCGAGCGCCGGCCGGTCGTGACGCGGTACCGCGACTGGCGTGTGGTCAGCGCGGCGCTGCCGTCCTCGGGTGGGGTGCTGCTCGGTCAGATGCTGCAGATGCTCAATGAGCGGCCGCTGCGGGGGCTTTCGCCCGCCGATCGCACCCACCTGCTGGTCGAGATCATGCGCCGGGCCTACGCCGACCGCGCCCGTTACCTGGGTGATCCGGATCACGTCTCGGTGCCGCTCGCGCGCCTGCTCAGTCCACGCTATGCGGCCGGACGGGCGCGGCAGATCGATCTGCAGCGGGCGACACCGAGCGAAGCGCTGTCGTCGCTGTCCGACGAGGGACGTGATACCACCCACCTCTCGGTACTGGATGCCGAGGGCAATCGGGTCGCGGCGACACTGAGCATCAATTACCCGTTCGGTGCCTGCTTCGTCGCCTCGGGGACCGGCGTGTTGCTGAACGACGAGATGGACGATTTCTCGGCCAAACCGGGCGCCGCCAACGCCTACGGCCTGGTCGGCAACGCCGCCAACGCGATCGCGCCCGGCAAGCGGATGCTGTCGAGCATGTCGCCGACGTTCGTCGAGGGCCCCGACCGGCTTGCGATCCTCGGCACCCCCGGCGGATCGCGGATCATCAGCATGGTCCTGCTCGGTCTGCTGGACGCCATCGACGGTCGTTCGGCCGAGCAGATCGTCGCGGCGGGCCGCTTTCATCACCAGTACCTGCCGGACCGGGTCGAGGTCGAACCCGGTGCCCTGCCGCCCGAGGTGGTCGACGAGCTGGCGCGGCGCGGTCATTCGATCAGGGTGCTGGACGATCCTTACGGCAATATGCAGGCGATCGTCTGGGACATCGCCGCAGACCGGCTCGACGCCGCCGCGGATCCACGCGGCATCGGGCGCGCCGCTGTGCGGCGGCCGGCGGCGGTCGACGGTGCGCTCAATGCTGGCAGTGCGGACAATAGGCGCTTGCGCGCTGGCCGATCTGGCGGGTCCGGATGACGTTGCCGCAACGCCGGCACGGCTGACCGGCGCGCCCATAGACGAACAGCTCCTGGGCAAAGTACCCCGGCTCACCGGACTCGTTGACAAAGTCGCGCAGCGTCGTGCCGCCGCGTTCGATTGCATGCCGCAACACCGCCTTGACCGCCCCCGCGAGCTGGTCGAGGCGCGCGCGAGACACCCGTCCGCTGGCGCGTGCCGGGTGGATGCCGGCATGGAACAGCGCCTCGGTCGCGTAGATGTTGCCAACGCCGACCACCACCCGGCCGTCCATCAGCAACGCCTTGATCGGGGTCCGCCTGCCGCGTGTGGCACGCTGCAGACAGGCACCGTCGAACGCCTCGCTCAACGGTTCGGGGCCGAGGTCTGCAAGGCGCGGGTGCTGCGAGGGGTCGTCGCCGGCGGCCCACAGCATGGCGCCGAAGCGGCGCGGGTCGTGCAGGCGCAGGCAGCGTTCGCCAAACAACAGGTCCACGTGGTCGTGAAGGCGCGGCGGGCTGGCGGCCGGCGCGATACGCAGACTGCCGGACATGCCGAGATGGATGATCAGCGTGCCGTGCGAGAAGCGCAGCAACAGGTACTTCGCGCGCCGCTCGACCCGCAGCACGCGGTGTCCACCCAGCAGTGCGGCGAGATCGGGGACCGGCCAGCGCAGCCTGGGCTGACGGATACGCACGCCGTCGATCGTCTGTCCCTGAAGGTGAGGTGCGATTCCGCGCCGCGTCGTCTCGACCTCGGGCAGTTCAGGCATCGTCACTCACCGGTGAAATGCCGTGCCGGCAGGGTCAGCAGGTTGAAGTAGACGTCGTCGATCACTGCGATCTGGTCGCCGACCAGCACATAGCGGCCCTGCTGGGTCGGTTCGCGGCCACCGAACAACAATCGCTGCCGGTCGAGCAGCAGCACCGCCTGCGGCGGGTCCAGGCCATACGCGGCCAGATCGCGACTCACCGGAAAGCGTTCGAATACCGGCGCCCTGGCCAGCGCGAGCAACGGCGCGACGCGCTGCCCGGAGACTGCGCCGCCGGCAGGGTATTCCAGTGTCCAGCCGTCGGTGGTGCGCGTCAGTGCGAGTTGCATGCGGTCTGCGCGTTCGACACGCAGCGAGCTGATCTCGTCGGGATCGAGCGGCGTCAATGGCCCGTTCGCGGTCGCAACGCCCGCCCACTGGTCCGCCACCACGAGGGCGCCGAGCAGCACGGCAAGCAGCAGATTCAGACGTGTCCAGCTACTCATGCACGGCGTCGCCGGTGGCGCAACCAGAATCCGAGACCGAGATAACACAGTGGTAGCCCGGCCATCAGTCCGACCGCGAAAGCGGCAGCGGTCTGCGGTGACCAGCGAACGCCCAGGTCGTGAACCGGCGGCGCCGCCGCGAGCCCCTGATTGGCGGTCAGCCAGCGCACCAGGCCCTGACCCAATGCCAGGTTGGCGCCTTGCCCGATCTGGCCGTTGCCGAGGAACTGTCGTCCGCCGACGAACATCACCCGCGCAGCCGGTGATGTCGCGGCGTGTTCCAGCGCGATGCCGACCGTCAGCGGACCGGCCTGTTCGCCCAGGTCGGGCTGGCGCGCGATCTCGCCACGCAGGCTGCCGGTCTCGTTCCAGCTGCGCGCGCTGCTCTCGAGGCGCATGCGTTCCTGCCAGTCTTCGCGCGTCTGCCAGGCCAGGGCATGCGCCTGGCTCAGCGCGGCGTATCCATCGCCGAGCCCCGGCAGTTGCGTGGGGAACCGGGAGACGACCGCATAGTCCGGGCGCTCCAGTCGGTACTGGGCCGCGGCCGCGTCGACCACGATACCGGGCAGTGCTGTCACGCCGAACAGGCGTTCGACTAGGGCTGATTCCGCGTCGCCGAACAGCCACAACAGGCCGCCACCACTGTCGACGAACTGCTCGATCAGGCGTTCGGTGTGCGGTCCGTATTCGCCCTGAGGTCCGGCGATCAGCAGCAACGCCGTGTTGTCGGGCAGGGCATCGAGCTGGCGCGGGTCGAGTTCGACCACCCGGTATCCCTGTTCTTCGAGGTGTCGGACGAAATCACCCAGGCCGCCCGGCGCCCCGTCGATCCGGCTCTCGCCCTGTCCCGTGAAACTCACGATCCAGCGTTCTCCCTGCAGCGCCAGCCGGTTGAGTGCGCGGTCGAGTTCGCCGCGTGACGGGGAGACCACGACCTCGCGCCGCTGCCCGCTCAGCAGGTGCAACTCGCCATGCCGTTGCACGCCTTGCGCCTGCGCGGTTTCCGGGTCCTGCAGCGGGTCGACGAAAGACAGCCGGACCCGCGGGTGTGCGAGATAGGGGGCGAGCAGTTGTTCGATCCGTGCGCGGTCGACGACCAGGTCAGGTACGAACGCCGTGATGCGCAGACCATCGGGCAGGGCGTCGAGCGCCCGTTGTGCCGCCTCGCTGAGCGTATGGATCTGCGCACTGCTGAGGTCGAGCTGCCACGAATGGCGGTCACCGACCCTTGCCGCGAACCACAGGCACGCGGCGACCAGCGCGAGGAAGACCAGGCGGCGCAGCATCACAGTTCTCCCCGCCGTCGCGCGACACGGTAGCCGGCGAGCAGCCAGGCGGCGGCGCCACTGGCGACGAAGAACACGATGTCCTGGCTGCGCAGTAGGCCATCGAAGGCCGGTTCGAGGTGCGGCAGCAATGCCCACCACGACCAGGCCGCCTGGCTCCCGCTCAGTGAATCCAGCAGCCACAGGAACAGCAGGATCCCGTAACACGCGGCCAGCGCCGCGGCCGGGTGGTCGAACAGGCTCGACAGGAACACCCCCATGCAGCTCAGCCACAGTGTGAACACGGCGAGCATCGTGGCTGCGAGTACGAAGCGCGTCGGGTCGATTTCGATCGCCAGGCCCAGCGCGGCCAGCGTCAGCATGCAGGTCGCCAGTGGCGGCAGGAGCGCGAGCCAGAGCCCGATCACCTTGCCCGCCACGATGCGCAGCGCTGCAACCGGCGCCGCGAGCCACAGGGCGATGCGGCCACTGCGGACCTCGCCGGCGAGGCTGCCCATCGCCAGCAGCGGCGCCGCGAGCAGCAGCAGCAACACCAGGCTGTTGAAGGTGGGGACGACCACCAGATCCATGGCGCTGAGCGGTGCGCCGGCGGCGGTCAGTTGCGGTGCGATCGTCGCGAACGTCTCCAGTTGCGCGAATGCCAGCCAGGCGATCAGCAGCTGTGCGAAGGCCAGCAGCAGCCAGAACGTGATCGCGCTGTGCAGGCGTCGCCATTCATGGCGTGCAATGGTCCAGATCATCGCGCAGCCTGGTGCAGGCCGGTGTCGTTCAGCCCGGCGCGCAGATGTGCGAGCAGGTCGATATCGGCGGTCACCGGATGCTCGGCGACCTGGCGCCCCTGATCGAGCAGGATCACGCGTCCACACAGCTGCAGTACATCGTCCAGCAGATGGGTTGCGACCACCAGGCTGACGTCGTCGCCAAGCCTGCCGAGCAGGTCGCGGATCTGTTCGGTCTGCAGCGGATCGAGACTCGCCGTCGGTTCGTCGAGGATCAGGACGCGCGGCCTATGGAGTATCGCCTGCGCCAGGCCGAGGCGCTGCAGCATACCGGCCGAAAGTCGACCGGCAAGGCGGTCGGCGACGTTACCGAGCTCGACCTGCGCGAGCACCGTGGCGATCGCCTCGCGCAGCGGGCGTCCGCGCAATCCGTGCAGCTGTCCGGCCCAGGCGAGATTCTCACGCACGCTCAGTTCCGGATATGCGGGGACGCGCTGCGGAAGGTAGCCGATCTGTCGGCGCGCGGCGTGCCCGTCGGCATCGAGACGGCGGCCGAGCACGCGTACCTCACCCGCGCTCGGCGGCAGCACGCCGGCGAGCAGCTGCAACAGCGTTGACTTGCCGGCGCCGTTGAGTCCGAGCAGGCCGAGCCGGTCGGCCGCAGTCAATTGCAGGTCGATCCGGCGTACGCGTGGTTGGCGCGGCGGGCCATAGCTCAGATCATGGGCGGACAACACGGCTTCCATGGCGCGGCAGATTACCGTGCGCGCGGCAAATTGCGAACCCTGTGCGGTGAAACCGGATGCATCTCTTACAATGCGCCGCATGTTGCGACTCGGCGTCGATACTGGCGGTACCTTCACCGACTTCGTCCTGCTCGACGCGGACGGTACTTTGCGCGTGCACAAGGTGTTGTCCACGCCCGACGCACCGGAGCGCGCGATTCTCCAGGGTGTCGCCGAGATGGGCCTGGCCGGCCAGCCGTTGCATCTGGTACATGGTTCGACCGTGGCGACCAACGCAGTGCTCGAGGGCAAGGGTGTCAAGACCCTCTATGTCGGCAACCGTGGTTTCGCCGATCTGCTCAACATCGGTCGCCAGCAGCGTGCCGCGCTGTACGACCTGCAACCCGCAGCCACAGCGCCGGTCGTTGCGCCGGACCTGTGTATCGAGACCGGGGGCCGGCTCGACGCGCGTGGCGAGCTGCTCGAGCCGCTGACCGACCGGGACCTCGCGGAGATCCGCGCGGCGGCCGAACGGCTCGGTGTGCAGGCGGTCGCGGTCAACCTCTTGTTCTCTTACCTGGACCCGACACTCGAGGCCCGTATCGCCGGCGCGTTGCCTGAGGACCTGTTCGTCTCGCTGTCGTCGCGCGTGCTGCCCGAGGTGCGCGAGTTCGAACGCGGCATGGCAACCTGGCTGAATGCCTGGGTCGGGCCACGGGTGGCCGGCTACCTGCGGCGGCTGCAGCAGGGGATCGGTGATGCCGCGGTCGCGGTGATGCAGAGTTCCGGGGACACGGTGGCGGCCGCGCAGGCCGCAGACCACGCGGTACGCATGTTGCTGTCCGGCCCCGCGGGGGGGCTGATCGCGGCACGACAGCTCGCTGCCGCGACCGGCCAGGAACGCCTGTTGACCTTCGACATGGGGGGAACCTCGACCGATGTCGCATTGGTCGAGACGCAGCCACGACTGACCACCGACGGTCGCATCGGGCGGTTTCCCGTCGCCGTGCCGATGGTCGATATGCATACCATCGGCGCCGGCGGCGGCTCGATCGCGTGGCTGGACGCAGGGGGCATGCTGCAGGTCGGACCGCAATCGGCCGGCGCCGATCCCGGGCCGGTGTGCTATGCGCGCGGTGGCGTTGCGCCGACCGTCACCGACGCCAATCTGGTACTCGGTCTGCTGCAGCCCGACGCCTTCCTTGGCGGCGCGATGCCGCTCGATCTGGAAGGCGCACGGCAGGCGATGCAGGCGCTGGCCAGCGGGTTGGGCACGGATCTGCTGTCCGCGGCCCGCGATATCGTCGCGGTCGCCAACGAGCACATGACGCAGGCGTTGCGTGCGATCTCGATCAAGCGGGGCGTCGATCCGCGCGAGCACGTACTGGTCGCATTCGGCGGGGCAGGTGGCCTGCACGTCTGTGCGCTGGCGGACCTGCTCGGTACGCCAGCCGCGATGATTCCGATGCACGGCGGGGTGTTATCGGCACTCGGCATGCTCGCGGCCCGGCCCGGACGGCAGCTGTCGCGCACCCACATCGGGCTGCTGGACGGGCTGCCGCAAGCCGAGATCGCGGCGATCTTCGACGCCTTGTACAGACAGGGTGCCGACGAGCTGCAGGCCGAGGGGTTTGCCGCCGCGGACTGTACCGCCACGGCCTCGGTCGATCTGCGATACGCCGGTCAGGCGTATACGCTGAATATCGATTGGCACGGCGTCGAGGCCACCCGGGAGGCGTTCCATCGGCGCCACCTGGCACGCTACGGTCATCGGCTCGATCTGCCGGTTGAGGTGGTCAATCTGCGCCAGTGGGTGCGCGGTCCGGCGACCGATCTGCGCCTGCCGGTGGCCGCCGAGGGCCCGCCTGCCAGGCCTTTTGCGGTCCGCGAGGTCTTCGGGGGAGCGTACGCGGCTGCATGCCATCGCCGCGGCGAACTGGTGTCGGGGCAGGTGTGTGACGGGCCGCTTCTGGTGATGGAGCCGGTCGCGACGACCTGGGTGGCACCGGGCTGGCGGCTCAGCGTCGACCGCATCGGAAATCTCCAGCTGCGCCGTATCGGCTGATGCGGTGGGCGTCGGAACCTTTGGCGTGATCGCCGGCTGCGACGGGCAGGTCATCGGTGCCCCGGGGCTGAGCGGAATTTCGGGCACCCGGTGATCCGGGGTATCATTGTCGGGTGCCTCTCCACCTCGCATGGGGCCCAGATTCCCTAAAGGGCACCTTCCGGGGCCTCGGCGCTCAGGTTTTCGCGGAACTTCCGTTACCCTCTGTCGATCGGATCCGCAATTATTTCGATTTAAGGTCCCGAGGAATTCTTCATGACCGAAGGTTTGCTTGCACCCGCCTGGTGGCAGTCGATATTGATTGTCCTGGCGATGACCCACGTGACGATCGTTGCCGTCACCGTCTATCTGCACCGTTGCCAGGCGCACCGCGCACTGAACTTGCACCCGGTGATCGCGCATTTCTTCCGATTCTGGCTGTGGCTGACGACCGGAATGATCACGCGCGAGTGGGTCGGCGTGCACCGCCGGCACCATGCCCGCTGCGAGACGCCGGAGGACCCGCACAGTCCCCAGGTGCTCGGTCTGCGCAAGGTGTTGCTGGAAGGTGCCGAGCTATACCGGGAGGCGGCGAGTCGATCGGAGCTGGTCGAGCGTTACGCGCACGGTACCCCGGACGACTGGATCGAGCGTCGACTGTATACGCCGTACAACTTCATGGGTATTGCGGTGATGCTGCTGATCGATGTCGCCCTGTTCGGAATCCCGGGCATCGCGATGTGGGCGGTGCAGATGATCTGGATCCCGTTCTTTGCCGCCGGGGTGATCAACGGCGTCGGGCACTTCTGGGGGTATCGCAATTTTCAGTCGCCGGACGCGGCGACCAACATTTCCCCGTGGGGCATCCTGATTGGTGGCGAGGAACTGCACAACAACCATCATGCATTCCCGAGTTCGGCCAAGTTGTCCGCGCGCTGGTGGGAGTTCGACATCGGCTGGTTCTACATCCGCACCTTGTCGGTGCTGGGTCTCGCCCGGGTCCGACGGGTGGCACGCCGGCCATCACGGCTGCGCGACAAGAGCGTGATCGATATGGATACCGTCAGGGCCGTGGTCACGCACCGCATGCATGTGCTGGCGAACTATGCGCGGGAGGTGATCAAGCCGGTCGCGGATGCCGAGTTCTGTCGTTCCGAGCGGCATTGCCGGCGATTGGCACGACAGGCGCGCAGGCTGCTGGCGCGAGAAGAGTCCTCGCTCGACGTACAAAGCCGGCAGCGGCTGGAGAACCTGCTCGATCGCAGCCAGATGCTGGCGACGGTGCACCGGTTCCGCAAGCAGCTGCAACAGGTCTGGGAGCGCACCGCTTCCAGCCAGGACGCACTGCTCGGTGCGCTGCAGCAGTGGTGCCGAGAGGCGGACAGCAGCGGTATCAAGGCGCTGCAGGATTTCGCGCGCAACCTGCGCAGCTACGCACCGGCACCCGTCTGAGGCATGTCACCGGGGCACAAAAAAACCGCCGAAAGGCGGTTTTTTTTCGGGCGCCCGGCGAGGCCCTTACTTGATCTTCCCTTCCTTGTACATCACGTGCTTACGGGCGACGGGATCGTACTTCTTGATCTCCATCTTGCCGGTCATGGTCTTCTTGTTCTTGGTCGTGGTGTAGAAGTGTCCGGTGCCTGCGCTCGAGTTCAGGCGGATCTTTTCGCGTACCGCTTTAGCCATGTCAGTCGCTCCTTCAGACCTTTTCGCCGCGCGCGCGCAGCTCGTTCAGCACCGAATCGATGCCCTTCTTGTCGATAATCCGCATACCGGCGGCGGAAACGCGCAGCCGCACGAAACGCTGCTCGCTCTCCACCCAGAAGCGATGGTAATGAAGATTCGGCAGGAAGCGGCGCCGGGTCTTGCGATGCGAGTGGGATACGTTGTTCCCAGTGATCGGCCGTTTGCCGGTGACCTGGCAGACTTTAGACATGGTTGAGGCCTCGAAAAAGCGCGTTGTATTCGTCGTGCCCGAGCCTTAGGGCGGGCGGAAAGGCCGCAATTTATACCGGAACCGCGGATATCGGTCAACCCGTGGCCGAGCGCTCAGAGCAGGCCGCGTTCCGCCAGCGAGCAACACTCCCCGTCGCCGACGACCAGATGGTCCAGTACGCGGACGTCGACCAACGCCAGCGCGTCGCGCAATTTGGCGGTGATCTGTTGATCGGCCCGGCTCGGTTCCGCGATCCCGGAAGGGTGATTGTGGCTCAGGATCACTGCGGCCGCATTGTGTCGTAACGCGCGACGCACCACCTCGCGCGGATGGACGCTGGCACCGTCGATGGTGCCGCGGAACAGTTCTTCGAACGCCAGAACCCGGTGCCGGTTGTCGAGGAACAGCACCGCGAATACCTCGTAGGGGTGGTCGCGCAGTCGGGCGATGAGATACTGCGCCGAATGCCGTGGACTCGACAGGGGCTCGCCGCGTTCCAGTCGTTCGAACAGGTGGCGGCGTCCCATCTCCAGGACCGCCTGCAACTGGGCGAATTTCGCATCGCCGAGCCCCGGAGCGTCGCAGAACGCCTCGCGTGGCGCCGCCAGCAGGCAACGCAGGCTGCCGAACCGGGTCAGTAGGTCGCGTGCCAGATCGACGGCGCTGCTGCCCCGGACCCCGGTACGCAAAAAGATCGCCAGCAGTTCGGCATCGCTGAGGCTTCGCGCGCCGTGTGCGAGCAGGCGCTCGCGCGGCCGTTCGTTGGCCGGCCAGTCCCTGATTGCCATCGCCGTCTTCCTCCATGAAGCGACGAAAGCCTAGCCGAACCGATCCTTTGCCGTAAAGCCTGCTTTGCCGCATGCGGCCGGTCGGTTACTCTTGGCCCATCGACAGCCCCGGAATCTAAGGAATCGCCCAGTTCGATGCATCCGCTCAGTGGACGCCGAGTGCTGCTTGGTATCACCGCCGGGATCGCTGCCTACAAAGCGGCTGAATTGGCCCGCCTGTTGACGACGGCGGGTGCCGAGGTCCAGGTGGTGATGACCGAAGCGGCCGGGCAGTTCATCGCTCCGTTGACGCTGCAGGCGCTGACCGGGAGGGCCGTGCGTAGTGCCTTGTTTGATGCGGCGCACGAGGCGGCCATGGGCCATATCGAGCTCGCCCGATGGGCGGAGCTCGTCGTGATCGCGCCGGCCACCGCCGATTTTCTCGCCCAGGCGGCCGCAGGGATGGCGCGAGATCTGTTGGGTACGCTGTGCCTGGCGACAGATGCGCCCGTGCTGATGGCGCCGGCGATGAACCAGGCGATGTGGCGGCACCCGGCCACCGAGGCGAACGTGAGGCTGCTGCAGTCTCGCGGCGTGAAGCTGGTCGGTCCGGACGAGGGCGAGCAGGCCTGTGGTGATGTCGGACCGGGCAGGATGGTCGAACCGGCGCGGCTGCTGGCTGCGTTGGCCGAACAGTTTGCCCAGGGCCGCCTGGTCGGCCGGCGGGTGTTGGTCACTGCAGGCCCGACGCGCGAGGCGCTCGACCCCGTGCGGTTCATCGGCAACCGAAGTTCGGGCAAGATGGGCTTCGCGGTGGCCGGGGCCCTTGCCGCGCAGGGCGCGGAGGTCGTGTTGGTCAGCGGCCCCGTGGAACTCGCCACGCCGCCCAGGGTGATGACCCGCATCGATGTCGAATCGGCGCGGCAGATGCGTGAAGCGGTGTTTTCGGCGTTGCCAGGGACGGACATTTTCGTGGCATGTGCCGCGGTCGCGGACTATCGACCGGTGGCGACTGCCGAACAGAAGATCAAGAAGACGACCAGCGGGCTCACGCTCGAATTGATACCCAACCCGGATATCCTGGCCGAGGTCGCAGCAGGCACTCAACGGCCGTTTTGTGTCGGATTTGCCGCAGAAACGGACGACGTGACGGCGAATGCCGAGGCAAAACTGCGTGCTAAGGGCCTGGATATGGTGGCCGCTAACCAGGTGGGTGCGGCTCAGGGATTCGAAGTGGACGACAACGCACTACTGGTTATCTGGGACGGTGGGCGGCGGCCCCTCGCTCGACAACCCAAGACCCAGCTGGCGGCCCAGCTGGCCGAACTGATCGCGGACCGTTTCGATGCACAGACTGCAACTCAAGATTCTTGACAACCGCCTCGGCGACACCTTCCCACTGCCCGATTACGCGACCGACGGCGCCGCCGGAATGGACCTGCGGGCGATGCTCGACGAGCCGCTGGAGCTGGCATCAGGGCAGACCGAATTGATCCCGACCGGCATAGCGATCCACATCGCCGACCCCGCGCTGGCCGCGGTGATCCTCCCTCGCTCCGGCCTGGGCCACAAGCACGGCATCGTGCTGGGCAATCTGGTGGGACTGATCGATTCGGACTACCAGGGACAGCTTTTCGTATCTTGCTGGAATCGCGGCAGCGCACCGTTCCGCATTGAAGTCGGCGAACGGATCGCCCAACTGGTGCTGCTGCCGGTGGTGCGCGCGGTATTCGAACAGGTCGATACATTTGACGAAAGCGACCGTGGCGCCGGTGGATTCGGCCATTCGGGACGCCACTAGGACATAACCTGGGAATGTTCAAACGCAAACCCCAACAGGCCGCCAATCAGCCGGCCACGGAAGCCGCCAAGCGGCGCAGTGGCAGACCCTTGCTGCTGTACTTTGCGCCGGCGGTGGTCGTCGCCACGCTGCTGATACTACTGGCTGCGGTGTTGGCCCAACAGAGTATCGGCACGGCCACGGCACGCGCCGCCGAAAGTGCGGCGATCAGCGTCGCGACTGCACTTGCCGGCCGACTCGAAGGCGAGATCATCGCGCGCCGAGATCTGCTCACGCTGGCGTTGAACGAACCGCAGGCACGTAAGATTTTCGCGGCCGGCGATCACGCGTCGATGGGCGCGTTGGAAACATCGCTGCAGCAGCGTATCCCCGGCCTGCTGCAGGTCCGGGTACTCGCCTCCGACACCAGCCAGCCGGATCTCGACGGTCCGGCACCGATGGGGTACGCGGGTCTGGACATGCTGCATCGCACGCTCGACAGCGGCCGTCCCACCCCTGCCGAGGTGCATCAGATCAAGTCGGGTGCGCCTTATCTCGCGATCGCGTTGCCGCTGCCGGTAGCAGGGCAGAAGGGCGGCGTACTGTTCGCCGCATGGGATCTGCGGCCTCTGATCGCGGTAGTGGAATCGTCGCCGCCCTTCCCCGGCCGGGTGGAGTTGCTGCAGGGGGGAGACGGGGGTTACGTGCTGGCTTCCGGCCCGGGTGGCAACGAGGACCTGCCGGCGGCCGGCGGCGTCAATGTGCCGCAGACGATCTGGAAGGTGGGCTATCGCCTGATGCCGGAAACCGGGGGGCTGGACGACCTGCAGACACTGTTCGCGCTGGCCGGGGGCAGCGTACTCGCGCTGCTGCTCACGATGTATCTGCAATGGCATATGCTGCGCCGCGACCTGCGTGACGATATGGCCACCGTGGTGAATTTGGGCGAGGCGATTCTGCGCCGAGAAGGGATGCCGCCGCGCCGGGCCAATCTGTCGGGTGCCGCCGATGCGATCGCATTGCTCGGGCAGTTTGCGCGCGACGCGCGCGATCCCTCGATCGCCATGGGAGACCCTGCGAGGGCCGCTGTCAGTACGGCGCAGACGGGCAAGCAGGCGCGCATCCCCGCGGCTCCGGCGGCGCAGCAAGCGTCGCTCGGTGTCGAAGTCGAGGAGCTCGAGAACGACCCGGCGGATGTATTGGGAGGCGCCCGGGCGAATCCGGTCGCCGATGTCCCGCAGCAATTGTTCCGCGCCTACGATGTACGCGGCATCGTCGGTGAGGAGCTGACCCCCGAGATTGCCCAGCTGTTGGGCAGCGCGGTCGGCAGCCTGGTGCTCGACCAGGGGGGCAACCAGGTGGTGGTCGCCGGCGATGCGCGGACCTCGAGTCCGCAGCTGTCGGCGGCACTGATCCGCGGCCTGGTGGGGACCGGGTGCCGCGTCGTGGATGCCGGAATGGCGCCCACGCCGCTGATCAATTTTGCGCTGCATACTCAGGTCGCGCAGGCCGGGGTCATGGTTACCGGCAGCCACAACCCGAGTCGCTACAACGGTTTCAAGATCATGGTTGGCGATCGGGTGCTGGATGGCGACGACCTGCAAGACTTGAGACTGCGCATGATGAGCGGCGAACTGCGGCGCGGACAGGGCAGCGTGGAACGCATCGACCTGGTCGGGGAGTATGTCGAGGCGGTAACCCGCGAGGTGCAACTCGCTGGGCCGCTGAAGGTCGTCGTGGATGCCGGCAACGGGGTGGCGGGTGATCTGGCGGTCGCCGCGTTCGAGGCCCTGGGCTGCGAAGTGACGCCGCTGTTCTGTGAGCCGGACGGAACCTTCCCCAATCACCACCCCGACCCGAACCAGCCTGACAACCTTGCGGCGCTGATGCGCGAGGTCCAGTCCCAGGGCGCCGATGTCGGGTTTGCGTTCGACGGCGACGGCGACCGCCTTGGCACGATCGACGAAGCGGGCAACAACATCTGGCCGGACAAGGTGCTGATGATGCTCGCGGCCGATGTGCTCGGTCGTCACCCCGGCGTGGATATCCTGTACGACGTCAAATCGAGTCGGCATCTGGCGAGTTTTGTGCTCAGCCATGGCGGCCGGCCGATCATGTGGAAATCGGGGCATTCGCGGATGCGCGCCAAGATGCTCGAGACAGGTGCGTTGCTCGGTGGCGAATTCACGGGTCATCTGTTTATCAAGGAACGCTGGTTCGGTTTTGACGATGCGATCTACGCGGCGGCGCGTGTCCTGGAGTTGCTGGCGCTCGATTCGCGGCCGGCCTCCGAGGTATTTGGCGAGTTGCCATCCAGCCCGTCTACACCGGAATATCAGCTGATGCTCGAGGAAGGTCAGAGTCCGAACCTGATGCGCGCACTGGATGCGCACAAGGTATTCGATGATGCCCGGCTGGTGGAACTCGATGGCCTGCGTGTCGAGTTCGCCAACGGTTGGGGCCTGATACGCCCCTCGAATACCACGCCCTCGCTGACGTTTCGTTTCGAGGCGGACGACGAGGACGCGCTCGAACAGATCAAGGCAAGGTTCCGCGATCTGTTGCGTCGCGTGGCCCCCGACATGCAGGCACCCTTTTAAGAACAATACCGCGGGACAACTATGAGTCTGACGGCACAGGCGGCGGGCAATGTCGCCCACGTTTTGACGGAAGCGTTACCCTACATACAGCGCTTCGGCGGCAAGACGATCGTGATCAAGTATGGCGGCAACGCGATGGTCGACGAGGACCTCAAGGCCGGCTTCGCGCGCGATGTGGTACTGATGAAGCTGGTCGGTATCAACCCCGTCGTTGTGCACGGTGGTGGTCCGCAGATCGGCGACCTACTCAAGCGGCTGGGCAAGCAGAGCGAGTTCGTCCAGGGAATGCGCGTCACCGACGCCGAGACAATGGATGTCGTCGAGATGGTTCTGGGCGGTCTGGTTAACAAGGAGATCGTCAACCTGATCAACCGCCATGGCGGATCCGCAGTGGGTCTGACCGGCAAGGATGGCGACCTCATTCGCGCCCGCAAGCTGAATCTGGCCCGCGCCAACGCAGAGGCGCAGACTTCCGAGATCATCGATATCGGTCATGTCGGTGAGGTGGAGAGTATCGACGCTTCGGTCGTCGACATGCTGGTGCATGGCAACTTCATCCCGGTGGTTGCACCGATCGGCGTGGGTAGCGACGGCCGTTCGTACAACATCAACGCCGACCTCGTGGCCGGTAAGATGGCCGAGGTGCTGAAAGCGGAGAAGCTGATCCTGCTGACCAACACCCAGGGGCTGCTCGACAAGGAGGGCAAGCTGCTGACGGGGCTCAGTCTCGATCGTGTCGATGAACTGATTGCCGACGGCACCATCACCGGTGGCATGTTGCCGAAGATCGGTTGTGCGCTGGATGCGGTCAAGGCAGGTGTGAACTCGGCACACATCATCGACGGGCGGGTGCCGCATGCGGTGTTGGTCGAGCTGTTCACCGACCAGGGCGTCGGTACCCTGATCCGCCGTCGCTGATCGCCACACATGCCGCGCCCCTCCCGCAAGCAGGCAATCCTCGAGGCGCTGGCCGACGAGCTCGAAAGGCATCCGGGAGACCGCATCACGACCGCCGCACTGGCACGTGCGGTGGGTGTCTCCGAGGCGGCGCTTTATCGTCACTTCCCCAGCAAGGCGCGGATGTTCGAGGGGCTGATCGGGTTCGCCGAAGAAACGGTGTTCGCGCGCATCAACCAGATCCTCGCAGACGAGAGGAACACCCAGGTACGGATTGCCCGGGTGGTCTACCTGTTACTGGGTTTTGCCGACCGCAATCCCGGTATCACCCGGGTGTTGTTGGGTGATGCCCTGGTTGGCGAGCGTGAACGTCTGCATGACCGGGTGCAGCAGTTCTTCGAGCGGGTCGACCTGCAACTGCGGCAGATCCTCCGGGAAGCCCAGATGCGTCAGGATGCGCATCTGCGCACCACCCCGGAGGCCGCCGCTGCGTTGTTGACGGCGTTCGTCGAAGGGCGGATGCAGCAGTTCCTGCGCTCAAGGTTCGCGCTGGCTTCGTTGCCCGCGTGGGAGGCCGACTGGTTGGTGCTGAGCCACGGCCTGTTCGATCCGCCGCGCGAGCCCTGACCCCCAGGCACACCTCGCGACGACGCGTCTGAGGTCTACTCGGCCGACTGCGACTCCGCGGTGGCTGGCGGCGGACTGACCGGGCCCAGTGCGGCCTTGAATCGTTCGCGGATCTCCCGAACCACCGGTCCGCGGCAAAACTCCTTGCCTTCGGTGAAGTTGGCGCACTGCACGTCCATGAAGATCCGTTCGCTTTCGCTATCTTTGTCGATCAGGCGTGAGACCGTGATGCTGATGTCGCGCAGCTCGCGCGGTGGGGCAGTCACCAGGATGCGGTCGGCCGCGAGATCGACCGGTGTGGTCGCGTGCTGGCGAGCGTAGTCCTGCGCCCTCTGCCATAGCCGGACGCAGTCGTCGGACGTGTGGCAGCGCACCGCGGTATCGACCAGATCGGGAAACTCCGACTCGGCAATCACGTCGGCATTGGCGGCATGCGCCGCGCCACTGCGCAACTTGCGGAAACGCTCCAGATCATAGTTGTAGCGTTCCAGCGTGGCGCGTTTTTCGTCTTCCTTGCTGAGGATGATGGCGTAGGAGCGCTCGATCGAACGCTGGGTCGCGTCCAGATTGGCTTTCTGGCGATCACTCAACTGCCGGCCGCTGCGTTCGTTGGCTGCCGCAGAGGCCTGAAAATCGGACAACCGTGTCTTGAGCCGCCTGATCTCGTTGTGATTTAGCCGAATCTGGCTGTCCAGCTGGGCGATCTTACCGTCACGCGCCATCACCAGATCGTCCTCGTTGCGATAGAGGTTCAACAGGATGCGGTCGCGCGCCTGCTGTTCTTCGAGCAGTTTCTGCTGCTCGGCACGCAGCTGTGCGAGGGCCTTTTCGCGCTCGATCTCTTCCGGCGTCAGCGCGCGCTCCTGGCGCCGCAACTCGATCCCGCGTTCATTCAGTTCACTGTGCGCCAGATCCTTGTATTGCGGAGGCACGGCGGTGCCGTAGTGCACCTGGCCGTTCTCGTCGACCCATTTCTTGATCGTACCGGCCTGCACTGGCGAAAGAACGAACGCGACAAGCGTCAGTAGAGGAATGATGAATCGAATCGCTGATCTCATGTCTCTTTACCGGCGGCGGGCGCCTAACCCACGATTATAATGATGTCTCGCCATTGATTAGCGGCAGGGATGTGGAACAGTTCATACTTTTTTTGGTTGCCCTGTTCGCCAACCTGTTTTCCGCATTTGCCGGCGGCGGCGCCGGCCTGCTGCAGCTGCCAGCGCTGATCTTTCTCGGCCTGCCATTCGGTGTGGCACTGGCCACACACAAGCTCGCCTCTGTCGCTCTCGGCGTGGGTGCCACGGTCCGTCACCTGCGCGAGGGAGGGCTGAAGCGCCGTTTCGTACTATTCATCCTGGCAACCGGCGTACCAGGCGTACTGTTAGGCGCCAGTCTAATCCTGCAAGTTCCTGGCCGGCATGCCGAGGTTGCGCTGGGGCTGCTCACGCTCGGGCTGGGTATCTACTCCGTGTCGCGCAAGCAGTTGGGACTGGCGGAGCAACCCCGCAACCGCGAGGGCCCCGGTTTGATTTGGGGTGGCATCGGACTGTTCGCGATTGGTGTGCTGAACGGATCCCTGACTTCCGGGACCGGGTTGTTCGTCACTTTGTGGCTGGTGCGCTGGTTCGGCGCCGACTATCGGCAGGCGGTCGCCTATACGCTGGTCCTGGTCGGCATCGTCTGGAACGGTGCCGGCGCCATCACGCTGGGCATTCTGGGCGAGGTGCGTTGGGATTGGCTGCCGGCCCTGCTGCTCGGCTCCCTGCTCGGCGGATACGCGGGTGCACACCTCGCGATCCTCAAGGGCAATGTCTGGATCAAACGGATTTTCGAGGTTGTCACCTTGTTGGTCGGTGCGAAACTGGTTATCGGTTAGGGGGCGACGCCGTATTCGCGACGGTAGGCCTCGATACTCTCGAGATGTTCCGAGAACTGCGAACGTTCGCCAATGAACCCCACCAGGTCGTCGAGACGCACGATGGATGCTACCGGTATGCCGTAGTCGGCTTCGACCTCCTGGATCGCCGAACGCGTGCCGGTTCCGCGCTCCTGTCGGTCGAGTGCGATCACCACACCGGCGGGTCGTGCACCTTCGGCCGTGATGATGTCCATCGATTCGCGCACCGCGGTACCTGCGGTAATCACATCATCGATGATCAGCACTCCGCCCTGCAGGGCGTGCCCTACAATCTGCCCCCCCTCGCCATGGCCTTTGGCCTCCTTGCGATTGAACGCATAGGGCACATCGATCGCATGCTGCTCAAAGAGAGCGGCTGCGGTCACTGCGGCCAACGGTATGCCCTTGTACGCGGGACCGTACAGCACATCGAAGCGGATGCCAGCGTCGACGATCGCCTGCGCGTAGAATCGACCAAGCTTGGCCAATGCGGCGCCGGTGTTGAACAGTCCTGCGTTAAAAAAATACGGACTGATCCGCCCTGACTTGAGCGTGAAGGTGCCGAATCGCAGCACCCCGATATCGAGGGCGAAATCGAGAAATTCGCGTTGGTAATCTTGCATAATGAAGGCCTTCGAACGACGCCGCATTGTGCGAAAGCCCGCCGCTCATGACAAGCGCGCGTTGTCACGGCTTTACCTATAATCGCCGGATGCGCGTCATCAGTCTCAATTTGAACGGCATTCGATCGGCGGCGCGCAAGGGCTTTTTCGCCTGGCTGCGTCGGCAGCGTGCCGACGTCGTCTGTCTTCAGGAGCTGAAGGCTCAGATCGATCAGCTGAGCGACCGCCAGTTCTGGCCGCCGAGTTTCCGCTGCTACTACCATCCTGCCCAGAAGAAAGGTTACAGCGGTGTCGCCATCTATTCCCGGCACGAACCCGATGAGGTCATCCAGGGCCTCGGCTGGCCCGACGTGGATGACGAAGGGCGCTGGATCGAGGCGCGCTTCGGCAGTCTCAGCGTGATTTCCTTGTATCTGCCGTCGGGTTCCTCGAGTGAACACCGCCAGCAGGTGAAGTTCGATCTCATGGAGCGGCTGACACCGCTACTGACCCGGATGCGCCAAGACGGTCGGGAGTACATCCTGTGTGGCGACTGGAACATCGCGCATACCAAGGCCGACATCAAGAACTGGCGCGGGAACCTGAAAAACTCCGGCTTCCTTCCCGAGGAGCGTGCCTGGCTGGACCGTCTGTTCGGGCCCGTCGGGTGGGTGGATGCATTTCGTGTCGTCAACCAGGACCCGGACGAATATACCTGGTGGTCGAACCGCGGACAGGCCTGGGCAAAAAACGTCGGTTGGCGGATCGACTACCAGGTGGTGACGCCCGGGTTGCGCGCACGCATCCTCGGCGCGCGGATCTATCGCGACAAACGCTTTTCGGACCATGCGCCGCTCATCGTGGATTACGACGATGACCGTTGAGGTGCGTGCCAACTGGCGTGATTCGTTTGGCATCTATTTCCACCCACGACCGATGACCCTGCTGTTCCTTGGGTTCTCCTCCGGTCTGCCATTGTTGTTGGTCTTCGGAACGCTGTCGTACTGGTTGCGTGAAGCCGGCATCGACCGATCTACGATAGGCTTCGTGAGCTGGGTCGCGCTTGCCTACGGGTTCAAGTGGGTTTGGTCACCGCTGGTGGATCGTATGCGGATCCCGGTACTGTCGGGCCTGATCGGTCGACGGCGGAGCTGGTTGCTTTTGGCCCAGTGCGGTGTCGTCGGCGGGCTGGTGGCGATGGCAGTCACCGATCCTGCGCACGATCTGGATCGCCTGGTCTGGTTTGCCGTTGTTGTCGCGTTTGCATCCGCGACGCAGGATATCGTGATCGATGCCTTCCGCATCGAGAGTGGCGGTGTTCGCCTGCAGGCCGCGATGGCGGCCACCTATATGATTGGATACCGCCTCGCGATGATCACGGCCGGGGCGGGCGTGCTGTGGCTGGCGGCCTGGGTCGATCCGGATGAGGCCAAGTACCAACACGGACCCTGGCAGTTCGCCTACCTGGTGATGGCCGCGTTGATGGTCGTGGGGATCGTGACCACCTTGCTGGCCGGCGAGCCACACCCGCCGCAGCGGCCTGCGGCGCACGCGACGCGAGTGCCGGCCATGATCGCGACCCTCCCGCGCTGGTTGCTACCTGCGGCACGCTGGATGTGGTTGGCCATACTAAGCCCGTTCGTGGACTTTTTCGGACGCTACGGCTGGTTGGCGTTGCTTGTGCTCGCCTTGATCGCCAGTTACCGGATCTCGGATATTGTGCTGGGTGTCATCGCCAACGTGTTCTATGTCGACATGGGCTTCACGAAGACTGAAGTGGCCAATGTCACCAAGGTGTTTGGTGTTGCGATGACGCTGCTGGGTGCTGTGATCGGCGGGGTGCTGGTCGACCGACTTGGCGTGATGCGCATCCTGTTCGCAGGAGCGCTACTGTCTTCCGCGACGAACCTGCTATTCGCGTGGCTCGCGGGCGTCGGCAATTCGCTGCCGTTGCTGATCGGCGTCGTCGCGATGGACAACCTGTCCGGTGGACTTGCCGCTGCCGCTTTCGTCGCCTACCTGTCGGGATTGACCAACGTCCAGTACTCGGCGACCCAGTATGCGTTGTTCAGTTCGGTGATGCTTCTGATGCCCAAGTTCGTAGGCGGCTTTTCGGGCGTGATAGTCGACCATATCGGTTATCAGCAGTTCTTCGTCTGGACCGCGGCGATGGGACTACCGGTGTTGCTGCTGGTATGGCTGGCGGCGCGCTACTCCCGTGTGGAGACGAACAGTTCAGATGCCTGAAGTCGACCTGATCAGCGCCTTCGTCGTCGGCCTGCTGGGCGGCGTACATTGCGTCGGCATGTGTGGCGGCATCGTCGGTGCGATGTCGCTGGGGATGCCCGGAGGCAGGCATCTACCGATGCTGATGGCCTACAACATCGGCCGGATCAGCAGTTATACAGCCGCCGGGGCCTTGATGGGGGCGCTTGGGTTCTTTTTTTCGGGCCTTCTGCCGGTACAGGCGGCGCAGCGTGTCCTGCTGACGTTGGCCGCGGTCTTTCTGCTGTTGATGGGCCTGTATCTGGCCGGGTGGTGGAACCTGCTGTCGCACGTCGAGCGCGCCGGCGGTGTCGTTTGGCGCAGGTTGGAGCCGCTGGGGCGGGGGCTGTTGCCAATCCGATCTGCGCGCCATGCCTTCGTATTGGGGCTGTTGTGGGGATGGTTGCCCTGCGGTCTGGTGTACAGTGCGCTGGTGTGGACGGTCGCTTCCGGTGGTGCCCTGCAAGGGGCTTCGTTGATGCTGGCGTTCGGTCTCGGCACCTTGCCGAATCTGATGTTGATGGGTGTCGCCGCCGCACAACTGAACCGCTGGACCCGGCAGCCACTGGTTCGGAGGATCGCCGGCGGCTTGGTGATGCTGTTCGGTCTGGTGTTGCTGCTCGATGCGTGGGGGCGGTGAACAGGTTCACCGCCACACACTGTCGACCTCAATCAGTGTAGAACTCCTGGCGCATATGGGCGCGCAAGGGATAACGCCCGCCTTCCGGCATGATTTCGAATTCGAAATTCAAGAGTTCGCGGTGTGCGACCGGGAAGTCCGCGATGTAATAGATCGCTTGACCTTCAACGACTTCACGCATCTCGATCGGTCGCAGCTGCCCATACAGGTTTCTCGCTACCGCACGGATCTGTGCATGCACAGGCGTGCCCAGTTGGCCACCCGGTGCGTCGCGAATCACGCTGACGTTCAGCAAGGCGCGGTTCTTGCTCCGCTGGATACCGTAGGCGGTTGCCACCTGCACGGGCAGACTGTCCGTGGTCAGCGCGTTGTGGTGGATCGTATAGCCGCCGGTATGCGTACTGTTTTCGGCGCTGGCGACCAGCGGCAACGCAAGCAGAAGCACCAGGCCCAACGCCCTTGCCAGAG
The DNA here is from genome assembly GCA_024235395.1 of Chromatiaceae bacterium. NCBI lineage: Bacteria > Pseudomonadati > Pseudomonadota > Gammaproteobacteria > Chromatiales > Chromatiaceae > Chromatiaceae bacterium. Next base: position 1,459,506 of record JACKMK010000001.1, on the reverse strand, counting down.
ATTTCATTGGGGATTTCCTCCAGTTTGCTGTTGTTTTAGAAGATCCGTCTAAGCATCAATATAGACCAGTGCGCAGCACTGTTTGTTGCGACATCGTGCCGGGCGGGAGCGGGGAGTCAGTTCTGCCCGCTGGCCTTCGCTGGAGGGCGGAGTCCGGGTTCGACCAGCATCTCGCGGACCTTGCCGAGCGACGCCAGCTGGGCCTGCAGTCGTGCCTGGTCGCGTTTGAGTCGAGTGAGCCTTTGCTGCACGGTACGGCGTGACTCGGCCGCGTCACGCAGGTGTTGTATCTCCTCGGCGAGGCCGTCTCGGTACTCCTTGACCTCGTTGAACAGCGGCTCCATGGCCGTCTTGCTCCAGTCGTCCGCCTCAGCGTACGCCGCCGCGATGGCCTGGCGAGCGCGTTGGACGATGGTGCTGAAGTAGCGTTTCGTTACGAAGTGCTGTTCGGTCAGCGTCGTGCGCGCACTCTTGCGGAAGACTTCCGCTTCCTGCTCGAGCAGGCCGAGATCGACCTGGTGTTTGATCAGTGAGTACATTGGCGGGTGAGTGGTCGCGGTCCTGCGTTCGCCCTCGAATCGCCGGTACAGGGTGCGTAGCAGTCGTCGCATCGCCTGGGTCTGCTCCGCTGCTGCCGCCATCCGTCCATTGATGTCGCCAAACAGCCGGCGCATCGCCTGTTTGAGTCCGGGTGTGGTCCAGGCACCGGTCATCGTGCGGCGAATCTCGTCGAGCGTTTCGTCCAGCGTGCTTTGGTCCAAGGTGCTGCGCAACCGCGCGGCGTGTTCGGAGAACTGGCAACGACCGACGCGGTAGGCATCGACGACTTCCTGGTAGTGATCATGTTCGGCCTGAGTCTCCGCCAGCATCTGTGCGATCGCCGAGTCACTGCGGCCGGCCAGGTCCAGCAGGCTCTGCTGCTGTTGCATGCTGCGTTCCTGGCGGGCGCGCACCATGTTTTCCAGCTTTTCGAGCGCTTCGCGTACCAACACCGTGTGTTCGTAGCGGATGATGTTCATGCGATTGGCCAGAAGTGCCTCGCCGAGATAACGCTCCAGACCCGTTACCCCGCTACGCGCCTCCAGATCCGGTTTGTGCTTGATGCGTGCCAACAGCGCCTTCTGCGCGGACAGTGCGAATACCTGACCGTGATCGACCGCCAGCGTCTGCGCGGCATCGCGGCACTGCCGCACGATGGTGTCGGTGATCTGGCGCTTGGTGCGCATCTCATCCCAGAGGGTGTCTGTCTTGTTCAATACCACCATGACACCCGGGCGCGGCGGTTGCCCCGGGTGCTGGATGTACTGTTCCCATATCTGCAGGTCGGACTGGGTCACGCCGGTATCTGCGCCGAGAACGAACAGCACCGCGTGCGCCGCCGGCAGCATCTCGTAGGTGAGTTCGGGTTCACTGCCAATCGCATTGAGCCCGGGCGTGTCGAGGATTCGCAGGCCTTGTGCCAGCAGTGGGTGCGGAATATTGATCTGCGCGAGCCGCCAGCGCGGAATCCTGGTCTGTTGGCCATCTGTGTGCGGGTCACCGGGCAATCCCAGCTGCATCGCTTCCCGCGCCGACACGGTTTTGTATTCCGTGAGCATCTGTAGCCGTTCGGCCAGCGCATCCGCATCGTCCAGCGGCAGTGTGCGGACCTCCCAGTATCGCGGGTCGTCGCAAAGTGCCGCGAGTGACAGCTCGCTGTGGCGGGTTTCGATAGGCAACAGGCGAAGCTCCGGCGGACGGCCCCTGTGGCTGAGGATCTCGGTCGGACACATTGTCGTGCGTCCGGCATTGGTCGGCAGCAGGCGGCGTCCGTAGTCGGCGAAAAACAGCGCGTTGATCAACTCGGTCTTGCCGCGCGAGAACTCACCGGCAACCGCGACCGTGAGGTGGTCGTCGCTCAGTGCGCGTACGGCGCGCTCGATCGCGCTGCGTGCCTCCGCGGTGTAGAGACCCTGTTGTTCCAGCCATGGCCGGACCTGTTTCAGCAGCCGCAATTGGGCCTGTTTCCAGGCGTGGAACGCGCCCAGCTGGTGCGAGAGTTCTGATTTAAACATGTCGCTCTTGGCCACCCTGACGGTGTTCGGCTCGGCACTGTGTTGCCGCTATTGTTGTTTTGTGCGATTGGTCTGGTGGCTGGGTGACCAATCGTGGCACTCAGTATAGGCCACGCCGGAGGCGGTCAATAGGAAGGTGGGCGTCTTGCTGCGCAGATCGCCGCCCGGGATGCGTGGCGCGTCACGGAACGCAGATCCCAATGGGGGTGGCGGGCGCTTCCGGGACCTGCAGTGGCGAGGTCAGGGCGCCTCGGGCGTATCGAAGATGCCCGGCAGCCGGTTCGGAGACGCGACGCGCACACGTTTCAGGGAACTCGTCTGGCCGGACTCGATGGTGACCGCGTTGCGACCCACCCCGAATTGCTTCGCCAGCCAGGCGGTGAGGTGCGCATTGGCCTGGCCGTCCACGGGAGGGGCCACGACGCGTACCCGCAACCGGTCGTTGTGGACCCCCGCAAACGCGTCCCTGCCGGCGCGCGGTTGCAGTTTGAGTTGCAGCAGCAGGTCTTCGCCGTCCCAGCGATACCAGGTCGCCGCGTTCACATCAGCCGCACGACCAGGTCCTTGACCGGCGGGATCAGGAGCATCTCCAGTACCACCAGGCCGAGCATGACGACCATCGGCGAAAGGTCCAGGCCACCCATGTCCGGCATCCTTCGGCGCACAGGTCCGAGCAGCGGTTCGGTCAGGCTGTGGATCAGCCCGACCGCCGGATTCAGCGTTCCCGGATTTATCCAGCTCAGGATCACCTGGATCAGGATCGCGAACAGGAAGATGTTGATGATCAGCGAGATCAGTTCCGGAATTGCCAGCAGCGCGCCGGCACCCGGATGAAAGCCGCTGCCGGCCAGGCCGAGAATGGCGGTTTGCTCGAGGGTCAGCACCAGCCATGCGAGCACCAGCGCGGCTATGTCCAGGCCGGAGACGCCCGGTATCAGGCGCCGCATGGGATTGAGTAGCGGTTTGGTGGCGCGAACGATGAACTGCGACAGCGGATTGTAGAAATCGGCGCGCACCAACTGCAGCAGAAAGCGCAACACGACCAAGGTCGCATACAGACCGAACAGCACCTGGACGAGAAATATCGCCGGCTGTGTCAGGTAACCACCACCCATCACGCGGCCCCCAGGTCGGCCGACAGCTCGACGGAGCGGTCACGGGCGGCTTTCAGCGCGCGCCCAAACAGATCGCGGATGCCGCCGTCTTCGAGTACCGCGATGGCGCGCTCGGTCGTCCCACCGGGGGAGGTGACCCGGGCGCGTAGCGTCGCTGGTGGGTCGGTGCTCTCGAGCGCCATGCGCGCCGCACCGAAAGCGGTCTGCAAGGTCAGCAGCCGGGCGGTTTCGTGGTCCAAGCCCAGATCGCGCGCCGCGGCCTCAATCGCCTCCATCACCAGAAACAGGTACGCCGGACCGCTGCCGGACAGTGCGGTCACCGCGTCCATCAAGGCCTCGTCATCGATCCACTGAGTCAGGCCGACCGCCCGCATCAGCGATTCGGCCTGTTCGCGCTGTGCGGTACTCACCCCGGGGGTCGCATACAGCACGGTCGCCCCGGATTGGATCATCGCCGGGGTATTTGGCATCGTGCGCACCAATGCGACATTGCCGCCTAGCCAGCTCTGCAGGCTGGCACAGCGGATGCCGGCGGCGATCGAGACAACGACCGGGCGACGACCGGCGAGCCCGTCCGCGAGTCCCTGGGCGACCTCGCGCAGCACCTGCGGTTTGACCGCCAGCACCACGACGTCCGCCTGCACCACCGCGCTCAGATTGTCATCCAGTGTCTGGATGCCGGTCGCGGCACGCAGTGCCTCGCGTTTTGCCGGCGCCGGGTCGCTGGCGACGATACGATCGGCTGGCACGCCGTCGGCGAGTAATCCGCCGATCAGGGCCCCGGCCATGTTGCCGGCGCCGATAAACGCGATGCGATGGTTCATTTGAACTCTTGACTCTGGTTGCCTGGGTGAAATGGATTTTAATCGAAGCGCGCCGCCGGATGGGGGGCGGGTTCGACCAGCGTCATCTGCGGGCCCCGAAAATATCGGTGCCGATGCGGACCAGGGTGGCCCCTTCGGCGATCGCTGCCTCGAGGTCGGCGCTCATGCCCATCGACAGGGTGTCGAGCGGCAGACCCCTGTCGTGCAGCGCCCGCAACAGCTGCCGCAGGCGTGCAAATACGCCGCGTTGCGTCTCCACGGGTGTGTTGGGGTCCGGCATGGTCATCAGGCCGCGCAGGCGCAGGCGTGGCAGTTCGGCGACGGCTTTTGCCAGGCCTGGCAAATCGTCGGGCGTGATACCGCCTTTGCTGGATTCACCACTGAGATTGACCTGCAGGCAGACCTGCAGCGGCGGCAGGCCGGTCGGACGTTGATCGTTCAGACGTTGAGCGTGGCGCCACTGGTCGAGGCCGTGGACCCAGGCGAAGGTGCGACTGACATCGGCAGTCTTGTTGCTTTGCAACCGACCGATGAAGTGCCATTCCAGGTCGAGATCCGCGAGGGCGGCGATCTTGGGCAGTGCCTCCTGCAGGTAGTTCTCGCCGAACAGCCGCTGCCCGGCAGCGTATGCCGCACGGATGTCGTCGACCGGCCGTGTCTTGCTGACTGCCAGCAGGGTGATCGCATCTGGATCGCGGCCGGCCGCGAGTGCCGCCGAGCGGATGCGACGGCGTACCTCATCGAGCCGGGCAGGAATATGGTTCATGTCCAGGCTATCATCCGGTCGGCGGTTGCGGCGCCACGGGTTCATACCCACCGCTTAATTCATGGCGCGTAGTGTCGCTAACTATCACTGGTTTATCTGCAACCTTAAACCTAGCTGCTGCGGGAACACTATGGATATTGCTGAGCTGCTCGCCTTTAGCGTCAAGCACAACGCCTCTGACCTGCATCTGTCGGCCGGACTGCCGCCGATGATCCGCGTGGACGGTGACATCCGGCGCATCAACGTGCCGGTCCTCGACCACAAGACGGTACACGAGCTCGTGTACGACATCATGAACGACAAGCAGCGCAAAGACTACGAGGAGTTCTTCGAGGTCGATTTCTCGTTCGAGATCCCCGGTCTGGCGCGCTTTCGCGTAAATGGCTTCAACCAGGACCGCGGCGCGGCCGCGGTATTCCGCACCATCCCATCGAAGATCCAGAGCCTCGAAGAGCTCAACTGCCCGTCAGTGTTCCGTGACATCTGCGACAACCCGCGTGGCCTGGTGTTGGTCACCGGACCGACCGGTTCGGGCAAGTCGACCACGCTGGCGGCGATGATGGACTACAAGAACGACACCGAGTACGGCCATATCCTGACCATCGAAGACCCGATCGAGTTTGTCCACCAGAGCAAGAAATGCCTGATCAACCAGCGCGAGGTGCATCGCGACACGCTGGGTTTTGCCGAGGCGCTGCGTTCGGCACTGCGTGAGGACCCGGACATCATCCTGGTCGGCGAGTTGCGCGACCTGGAGACCATTCGTCTGGCGATGACAGCCGCGGAGACCGGTCACCTGGTGTTCGGCACGCTGCACACCAGTTCGGCGGCCAAGACCATCGACCGTATCGTCGATGTGTTCCCGGCCGGCGAAAAAGCGATGGTCCGTTCGATGCTCTCGGAATCACTGCGCGCGGTCATCTCCCAGACCCTGCTCAAACGTACCGGCGGCGGTCGCGTCGCGTGCCACGAGATCATGGTCGGTACGCCGGCGATCAGGAACCTGATTCGCGAAGACAAGGTGGCGCAGATGTACTCCGCGATCCAGACCGGCCAGGCGTACGGCATGCAGACGCTCGACCAGGGCATGCAGGAGATGTTGCGTAAGGGGTTGATTTCAAAGCAGGATGCAATCGCGCGCGCGGTAAACAAGGAGCTTTTCAGCTAGACGTCATGGCGTGATTGTGGTCTCTTTAGCGGCACCTGCGGTGACCCGCCTGGCGGGAATGGCCCGGCCGGTGGCGGGTTGAGGGAGGGTACATGGATTTCAGCGACATCCTGGATCACATGGTCCAGAAAAAGGCATCAGACCTGTTTATCACGGCTGACATCCCACCGAGCATCAAGGTCCATGGCCGCATCATGCCGGTGTCGAAGACCCGCCTGGATGCCGCCCAGTCCCGCGAATTGACGCTGTCGTTGATGACCCCGGAGCAGCGCGAGGAATTCCTGCATACCAAGGAGTGCAACTTCGCGTTCACCGCGAAGAACATCGGGCGCTTCAGGGTCAGCGCATTCGTGCAGCGTGATGCGGTCGGCATGGTGTTGCGCCGGATCGAGACGCGCATCCCGACGCTCGAAGGGTTGGGCCTGCCGCACACCCTGCATGACCTGGCGATGGCCAACCGCGGTATCGTGTTGTTCGTCGGGGCGACCGGGACCGGCAAGTCCACGTCGTTGGCGGCGATGGTCGGCTATCGCAACCAGAACACCACCGGCCATATCATCAGCATCGAGGACCCGATCGAGTTCCTGCACAGCCATGCCGGCTGCATCGTCACCCAGCGCGAGGTGGGCATCGATACGGAGTCTTACGAGATCGCCTTGCGCAACACGCTGCGCCAGGCCCCTGACGTGATCCTGATAGGTGAGATTCGGACGCGCGAAGCGATGGAGCACGCGATAACGTTCGCGGAGACCGGGCACCTGGTCCTGACCACGTTGCACGCCAACAATGCGAACCAGGCACTCGACCGTATCCTGCATTTCTTCCCCGAGGAGCAGCACGACCAGATACTCATGGATCTTTCGCTGAACCTGCGCGGTGTCGTCGCCCAGCAGTTGGTGCGACGGCCTGACGGCAACGGTCGGCGGGCGATCGTCGAGATCCTGTTGAACACGCCGCTCGTCTCGGACCTGATCCTCAAGGGCGAGGTGCACAAGCTGAAGGAATTGATGAAGCGCTCCACGGAGCACGGCATGATCACCTTCGACCAGGCGCTGTACGATGCCTTCCGGCGCGGGGAGATCACCCAGGAAGATGCGTTGCACCACGCGGATTCCGCCAACGAGGTCAGGTTGATGATCAAGTTGGGTGACACCAGTCCGAATGCCCTCAATCGCGACGCCGGAAAGATCGGTTTCAGCGAGTAACTCGGGGTTCGCAGCGGCGGCGCAAACACGGAGCCGTAGTGATGATCAGAACAGCACCAGGCATCCCCAGTTTTTCCGCCATCGGATACCTCGCGCGCCGCATTGCAGCGGGATGAGCCGCGGTGACGAGGAACCAGCACCGCAAAGCGCCACGGCGTACCTTCCTCAGTCTCAAGTGGAAGGCCCTCGTCGTGCTCAGCGTCGTGCTGGTACTTGTCAACTCCGCAATCGCGTACCTGGTCTATCGCAAGGCGGTCGGACACTACGAGACGGAACAGGCGAATCGGTTGGCGACCCAGACGCGCGAGTTCAATGTCGTGATGTCTGCTGGAACCGACATGCTTTCGGCATTCGCGTCCTTCGTGCCTCTGTTGACGACCGCTGGCAGCGCAGCCCCGGCCCCTGACGACCCACAGCGCATAGCGGAGGTGCTTGCCGGGCACGGCATGCAGATGGAGGCCGCGTGGGGTATCGAGGGCATCCACTACCTCGGGGTTGGCGGCCACGACGACCTTGCGGTGTCCTGGCCACAGGGCCGCGCGGTGCCCGCGGTACGTGATCTGTTGCAGATCATGACACGTGAGGATGCGCCGCGGGGTCGTCTGGTGTGTGGCGCCCAGTGTTCGCAGGTGGTTGCGACGCCGGTGCGGCGCCTGGGGAAGACCACGGCAGTATTGTTGCTCGAGCGGCCGGCTGCCATCAGCTTGGGCGAGTTTCAGCTGCTGTCCGGTGCGGATATCGTCCTGCTGTATCACCCGACTGCGACGACGGAGAGCGGTGCCGCGCACCTCGGTGCGCGCCTGTGGGGGGCCAGCGTCGCGGCGATCACGCGTCCCGAGGTGGTGCTGCCGGTACTCGGATCGCTTGCGCGTCTCACGGACATTTCGGAACTCGCCGACGGGCCCCGCCAGGTACGTTCCGGCGGCACCTGGTACGAGGCGAACGTACTCGCGGCGGTGGCGGTCGATCCCCGGGTCACGGTGTTGGCGGTCAATGGCGTGTCCGGCAAGATTCAGGCGATTCGTGAAGCAACCGCGGAGAGTCTGTTTATCGGCCTGGGGGGGCTGGTGGTATCGGAACTGATCCTTTTGATACTGATGGCCGGGCCGATGCGGCGCATTCAGGAAATGGTGTACGCACTGCCATTGCTGGCGGAAAAGTCGTTCGCGCGTTTACGCCAGGAGTTGCCGACACCGGTTCGCGACGGACTGCCGGACGACGAGATCGACATCATGATCGAGGCGATCAACAAGGCAGCCGCGCAGATCGAGGCGCTCGACAAGGCGCATGCTTCGGCTGAACAGGCGCTGCGGGAGAGCGAGCAGAACCTCCAGTTGGCCCAATCGATGGCGCGTGTCGCCAGCTGGACGGGGCGGCCACTGGATGGGAGTTTTGCATTCGATCAGGGTGCCAGCCGCATACACAGGGTGCTCGCGCATGTCAGCACCTGGATGGAATTTCTGGCGTTTGTCCACCCGGACGACAAGCTCGATCTGCTGAAAGCCTGGCGAGGCGGACGTCCGGGGGGCACCATGGACGTCGAGTTCCGGCTGCTGATCGATGACAAGGAGATCGATATCCACGCGATGGCGGAATTCGATGTCATCGGCCCCACGCGCACATTGCAGGCAGTCGGCATGATGCAGGACATCAGCGAGATGCGCGTGATCCAGCGGGCGTTGCGCAATCACCGAGACCGGCTGGAACAGGAGGTGCTCGAACGTACTGCGGAACTGGTCGATGCCCGCAATGTTGCCGAACGTCTCGCACAGACAAAGAGCCAGTTTCTCGCCAATATGAGCCACGAGATCCGCACGCCGCTGAATGCGATTCTCGGGTTGTCGCAGGTCGGCATGCAGCAGAGCCAGAATCGTCGTGTCGCAGCCACATTCGAACAGATCCTCGATGCCGGGGAGCACCTTCTGCATGTCGTGAACGATGTGCTCGACCTGTCGAAGCTCGAAGCCGGAAAACTGGTCATCGAGGCTCGTCCGTTCGAACTGCGCAAGGCGGTCAAACAGTGCACCGACATGCTCAAGCAGCGCGTCGATGCCAAGGCACTGGTGATGTCGACGACGATCGCAGCCGAGATACCGGAGCGTCTGGTCGGCGACGGTTTCCGCTTGCAGCAGATCCTGATCAACCTGTTGAGCAATGCGGTGAAGTTCACCGAGCAGGGATCGGTCAATCTCGATATCCGTTGCGAGGCGGGAACCTATCTGTTCACCGTGACGGACACTGGCATCGGCATGTCCGCCGACCAGATCGGCCGGCTGTTTACACCGTTCAACCAGGATCCGGAATCGATTGCGCAGAATCGCGAGGGCACCGGGTTGGGGCTCAGCATCAGCAATACCCTGGCGATCATGATGGGCGGTGCCATCCATGTGCACAGCCAACACGGTCGAGGCAGCCAGTTTGTATTGCGCCTACCGCTGAAATCGGTTCACGAAGCCCGCAGCGAAAAGTCGGACGATTCGCCGACGCTTCTGCCCAGAGAGCTGCCGTTGGCGGGATTGCGTGTGTTGGTGGCCGACGATGTCCCGGTCAACCGCCGCCTGGTCGAGGCGTTGCTGAGCGCCGAGGGCGCGGTTGTGACCACGGTGAACAATGGCGCCGAAGCGGTCGATGCGGTCGTAGGGGAGGCCACGAGCGGTTTCGACGTCGTGTTGATGGACGTTCAGATGCCGGTGCTCGACGGTCGCGAGGCCACGCGTCGGATCCGTGATGCCGGCTCATTGGTGCCCGTCATCGGCCTGACAGCGCATGTTTCGCCCACCGAACACAAGGCATCGCTCGCCGCCGGCATGCACGACCAGCTGGTCAAACCGGTGTTGAAGGAAGTGCTGGTCGACACCATCCTGAGCTACACGCGGAGCGGAGGGGCGGGGCCGGCCACCGCGTCAGTGGTGCACTGACGCCACTGTCCCGTCCAGGGATCGGATCACTGGAATACCGAGTAGCCGTCAAATACCGGGCCGTCGACGCAGACGCGCTTCATGGCCGGGCCTGCAGGCGTTGCCACCTCGACCACGCAGCCGGCGCAGCCACCCACGGCGCACGCCATGAATTCCTCCAGTGATACCTGAACCGGCAGTCGGTACGCGCGTGCCAGGTCGACGACCGCTGCGAGCATCGGGTGCGGGCCACAGGCGTAGACCGCGACCTTGGAACGCTCGCCGTCGTCCATCGCGTCCAGCCAGTGCCGCGCGAGTTCGGTCACGTAGCCCTCGTGGCAGCCGGTATACCCTTGGAGACTGGTGAGTCGGCTCGGGATGCCCCAGTCTTCGAGCAACGGCATCGCGGCGATGACGCCCTCGGGCATGCCGGGGACAACGAATTGCGACGGGCGCGCAGTGAACGGAAACGGCACCTCGGAACCCAGCACCACGAACGGCTGCTTTCCCGATCGCCTCAATGATTCGGCGATGAACACCATCGGGGGCATACCCACCCCGCCACCGATCAGCAGCGGTCTCTGCGCGTCGACCTGAAATGGTCGACCGATAGGACCGAGCACGCTGATGCGTTCGCCTGGCCGGCGCGCCGTCAGCAGACGTGTACCGTCGCCTACGGATTTGTAAAGGAAATCGACCCAGCCGTCTCTGGTCGATGTGCGCATGATCGACAGCGGTCGGCGCATCGGGCGCTGCGGATCCACGGTAAGGTGCGCGAACTGGCCGGGCAGGGCGCGAGCCGCGCAACTTGGAGCGCGCACTCGCAACAGGTACTGATCGCCGGCGAAGGACTGGTGTTCGATAACCTCGGCGTCTTCGAGCGCAATGGTGGCGCGATGTGTGGCTTGTATCATCCGTCGATGTCCGGCGCACGGTACACCACGCGCCCGTTGAACAGGGTATGGGTGACGCGACCAGGAAAATCCCAGCCGTCGAACGGCGTATTCTTGCCCTCGCTGCGCATGTCGGCAGCGCGCAACACCCAGTGTTGAGCGGGATCGAAGATGCACACGTCGGCCGGCGAACCGACACCCAGGCGGCCGTACGGCAGGCCCAGTATGTCGGCCGGTCCGCTGGTTACCCGGGCCAGTGCGGTCGGGAGATCGAGGACCTTCTCGTCGACCAGCCGCAGCGTCAGACCGAGCAGCGACTCGAGGCCGGAAATACCGGGCTCGGTTTCGGGAAACGGACGCTGCTTGGCATCGGGTTCGTGCGGCTGATGGTCGGAGCAGATCGCCGTTATCGTGCCGTCGGCGAGTGCCTGTCGCAAGGCATCGCGATCACCCAGGGTGCGCAACGGTGGTGACACATGGCAGGCGGCGTTGAAGTCGTCGACGTCCATCTCCGTGAGATGCAGCTGGTGAGCGGCGACGTCCGCGGTAACCGCCAGCCCGGCCGCCTGGGCCTCGCGTATCATGCGCGCGGCCGTGCGCGTCGACAGGTTGCGGAAATGCACCTTGGCCCGGGTGTGTTCGGCCAGCGCGAGATCGCGTGCCACCGCGACGCTTTCCGCAGCGGCCGGAATACAGGGCAGGCCGAGCCGCACGGATACCACGCCCTCATGGACGCAACCCCCGGCCCTGAGGTGCCGGTCTTCGGAGCGCAGGAACACCGTCAGCCCGAAGGTCGCCGCATACTCCAGGGCGCGGCGTTCCACCAGCGTCGAGGCGATTGGCAGGTGGGCGTTGCCGACCGCCACGCAACCGGCCTGTTTGAGCGCCGCCATCTCCGACAACTGCTCGCCGTTGAGGCCGCGGGTGAGCGCGCCGGTCGCCAGGATACGCGCCTGGGCGAGCTTGCGTGCCACGCGATGAATCAGCTCGACGACCGCTGCATTGTCGATCACCGGGTTGGTGTCCGGCGTACAGACCAGTGTCGTGATGCCGCCGCGTGCCGCCGCGGCCGCCTCGCTGGCGAGCGTCGCCTTGTGCTCGTAACCGGGTTCGCGCAGGCTGGCCGCGAGGTCGACCAGGCCGGGACAGACCACTTTGCCGCGCGCATCGATCACCTCGGCTGCGGCGAACTCCGCCGGAGCATCGCCGATCGCGACCACCACCTCGCCGTCGATATGCAGGTCCAGCAGGTCGTCGATGCCATGTGCCGGATCGATCAACCGCCCGTTGACGATGCTGACACTCATGGCTCGCCCCCGAGATCTGCCTGCGATTGCATCGCCATCGACATCACCGCCATGCGCACGGCAATGCCATAGCTGACCTGCTGCAGGATCACCGAGCGCGGACCGTCGGCGACCGACGAATCCATCTCTATGCCGCGGTTGATCGGTCCGGGGTGCATCACGATCGCGTCCGGTTTGGCATTTTCCAGGCGCTCGTCCGTCAGTCCGTACAGACGGAAGTATTCGTGCTGGTTGGGCAACAGGGCCCCGTCCATGCGTTCGTTCTGCAGGCGCAGCATGATCACCACGTCGACATCTTTGATGCCCTCGGCGAGGTCATGAAAGACATGTACACCCAGTGCGCGCGCCTCGGTCGGCAGCAGGGTACGCGGGCCGACCACCCGCACCTCGCTGACGCCCAGTGTGTTCAGGGCAAGGATCTGGGATCGCGCGACGCGCGAATGCAAGACATCACCGACGATGGCAACCCGCAATGGCGTGAAATCGCCCTTGTGTTTGCGGATCGTGAACATGTCGAGCATCGCCTGGGTCGGGTGGGCATGACGGCCATCCCCGGCGTTGATCACGCTGACCCTGGGTGACGCATGCCTGGCGATGAAATGCGCCGCGCCCGATTGTGCGTGGCGGACAATGAACATGTCCGAATGCATCGCCTCGATATTGCGCAGGGTATCGAGCAGTGTCTCGCCCTTCGAGGTCGCCGATGTACTGATGTTGAAATTGATCACGTCGGCGGACAGCAGCTTCGCGGCGAGTTCGAACGTGGTGCGCGTGCGGGTACTGTTTTCGAAGAACAGATTGGTGATGATTCGGCCGCGCAACAGTGGGACCTTTTTCACCGGGCGGCCCGGCAGCGCGGCGAAGGACTCGGCAGTGTCCAGGATATGCAACAGCAGATCCCGGCCGAGACCGTCGATGGTCAAAAAATGGCGCAGCCGGCCGTTCTCGTTGAGCTGCAGATTGTGCGATCGCGGGCTTGGCATCGCCCGCTATTGTAGCGCTGCGATCAGCGGCCTGTCCGAGGTCCGTGAAAAATCTCCAGGCTCAACGGCTCGGGGCCGTTCAGCTTGATGTGGTCGGTCAGGCCCAGCGGAGGGCGTAGTCCGATGACATCCGCCTGGATCGGCAGCTCCCGGCCGCTGCGCTCGATCAGCGCGACCAGGGTGATGCTGGCCGGGCGCCCAAAGTCGAAGATCTCGTTCATCGCCGCCCGGATGGTCCGGCCGGTGTGGAGTACGTCGTCGACCAGGATGATGTGCCGCCCCTCGACGTCGAAATCGATCTGCGAGGGTCTGACCTGGGGGTGCACCCCGATGCGGGTGAAATCGTCGCGATAGAAACTGATGTCGAGCTGGCCGCTCGCCTGGTGCAGGCCGAGCATCTCGTTGAGCCGCTTGGCCACCCAGGCGCCGCCGGTGTGGATGCCGATCATTGCCGGATCGTCCAATGCCCGGTCGCGCTGCCGGCTGCGCAGGACATCGGCCATGCCGTGGATCAGGTCGACGATGGCGTCGTGTCCCATGAAGGGCGTCGGTTCAGTCATTGAGCCAGGTTTCCAGGATCAGTTTGGCGGCGAAGGCGTCCACCCGGGTCGGGTCTTTGGCGGCCGCGGTGCCGAGCTCGGTCCATGCGATGCGGCTGGTGAGGCGCTCGTCGGCGAGGTGCACCGGCAACCGGAAACGGCCGTGCAGCTGCCGCGCGAAGCGCTTGGCGCCGGCCGCGTTGTTCGCCTCGCGTCCACTCATTTCGTAGGGGTGTCCAACGACCAGGGCCTCCGGGTGCCACTCGGCCAGCAGATCGGCGATTGCCGCCCAGTCCGGACCGTGATTGACCAGGCCGAGGGTCGTCAACGGTGTCGCCGTGCCGGTCAACGCCTGGCCCACTGCGACGCCGATCTTGTGCGTGCCGTAGTCGAAACCGAGCAGCACGCCCATCAGGCGTGCCCGGCCTCGCTGCTCAGCAGATGGACGTCGACGCCGAGCAGTCGCGCCGCGGCCTCCCACCGTTGCTCGGCGGGCAGGTCGAACAGGATGGACTGGTCGACCGGGCCGCTGAGCCATGCGTTCTCCTTGAGTTCGCGCTCCAGCTGGCCGGCACCCCAGCCGGCGTACCCGAGTGCCACCAGGGTGCGCGACGGACCGTCACCGCGCGCCATCGCCTCGAGGATGTCGCGTGACGTCGTGATGCTGATGTCTTCGTTGACTGCAAGGGTCGAGTCCCAGGGGGCGGTGTGCGTATGCAACACGAAACCGCGTTCTTCCTCGACCGGGCCGCCAAGGTAGACGATCTGTTCGCCTGCATCGCCCAGTCCGCCTTCGATCTGCATGTGTTGCAGAATGTCTGCCAGGCACAGATCGGTGGGACGGTTCAGCACTATCCCCATCGCTCCGTGCTCGCCGTGTTCGCAGATATAGGTCACGGTGCGCGCGAAGTTCGGGTCCTGCAGGGCCGGCATCGCGATCAGCAGCTGGTTCTTCAACGAAGCTTGGTCGTTCATAAGGTTCAAGTATCGTGCGCGACTCCCCAGTCGGCAAGATGGGGTCTAGCGCGACGAAAACAAGGTGTTTCCGTCGAGAAACTGCCAGGTGCGCGTGATGTCGAGGACGTCGACTTCTTTGCGGATCTCGGGAGGAAAAGGGGCGAACGGTGCCGACATGCGCACAATCCGTACCGCGGCGTCATCGAGCAGCTTGTGTCCCGACGAGCGTACCACGCGGATTCGTTCCACGCTGCCGTCGGCTCGGACCGCGACGTGCATCAGCAGATGGCCATACAGCTTGCGGCGCTTGGCCTCGTCCGGATAGTTCAGGTTGCCGATCTTCTCGACCTTGCTGCGCCAGGCTTCGAGGTATGCCGCGTATTGGTATTCCTGCGTACTGGCATTGACCGCCTTGCGCCTTTCCTGCTTGGACGCCGACAGGGTGCGACGGTCCAGTTCGGCGGTCAGCCGGTCGATCTCCTGCTGAGTGCTGGCCAGCAGCTGGCTGAGGGTTGCACGCGGTCGTTCCTTGACGACCGGTTTGGGCGGTGGCGCACGCTCGACGCGCGCCGCCTGACGCGTGGTGACGACCTCGGGTTTGGCCTCCGGCACGGGTTCGGGGTCACCGGAGCGCATCAGTTCGACGGCGGGTTCCGGTGCCGGAATCGCCTCAGGATTGCCCAGCGGGCTGGTGCGGCGCTCCTTGATCGTCTCCTCGCCACCGCCTTCCTGGGTCTGCTGAGCCAGGAAATCCGGGTTCTCGGCCTCGAGCGGTTTGGGTTTGGGCTGCACCAGGGTGATGTCCAGGGTGCGTTCCGGCGGCGGCGGTCGGTCGCGCGAGATGTCGAACGTCACGCCGAGGATCAACAAGGCATGCAAGCCCAGGGCGGCCGTCAGTGCAAAGCCGAACGCCTCGTTCGATTGCCGGAAGCCCGAATTGCCGTCGATCTCCACGGAGTCCTCGTGGTGTTGCCCGGCGGACGGTGCCTGGTTAGCGACCGGAGCGCCGTGCGTTATGCTTCGGGTCTGCCGAAGCCAGGATGCGCTGCCGCTTCAGGTCAGCGGATCGCTGACGACCACTTCGCGGTTGCTGCCGCTGAGCTTAACACGCGCACGCATCGCAGGATTCATGTAGACCGTTCCGTTGCTGTCGGTCAGCATCACGTAGCGCACGCCCATCATCTTCGCGACCCGATACCAGTCGCTGGCACCGGCTATGAACAAAGCATTGGCGGCCGCGGCGGCGGTGGTCGCATTCGGATGCAACACGGTTACCGACGCCGTGCCTTCGGCCGGATACCCGGTGCGCGGATCGATGATGTCGTGGTACAGCTTGCCTTCCCAGGTGAAGTTGCGTTTGTAGGATGCAGCGGTGAACACCGCCTCGTTGTCGCGGACCGGCAGTGTGGTGAACACTGCGCCGCCCTCTGGACTGCGCAGGGTCGCACTCCAGGGGTGGCCATCCCGTGAGCCGATAACCCGCAGATTGCCGTCGGCGCTGATGCTGGCATTGTTGACGCCCATCTCCTGCAGCCTGGCGACCGCCTGGTCGAGCGCGAAGCCGAGCTGGATGGCGCGAAAGTCGAGTTTCACCATGTGGTTGGACGACGAAACGCGAAATCCGTCGATGGTGACGTCCTGCATGCTGGGGTGGGCCTCGATCGCCTTGCGGATCAACTCTTCCGACGGGGGGCGCAGGCAGTTGGCCGATCTGCCCTGAAAACCCCAGGCGCGCACCAGATGGCCGATGGCCGGGTTGAAGAGACCGCCGCTTTCCAGCGAGAGCGACTTGGAGAGCCGCAGCAGCGGCAGCACAGACGGAGGTGCTGCGAACGCTGCGTCGCTCTCGTTGAACAGGGCATTCATGCGCGATACGGGACCCGGTTGCCAGGCGTGCCATGCGCGCTGCATGGTCTGCATGTCGGCCTCGAGCACGCGGGTGATTTCCGCTGCGCGCTGGCGATCCACGCCGATCAGCGTCAGATCGATCGTGGTATCGAAAGCAGTGATCCGGCCCCGAGACACGGGGTCGTTTCGGCCGCAACCGGTGAGGGCGACGAGCATCGCGATGATCGCCAATAGGGCACCGCAGCGCCGCGGCAGGGCAAGCAATCTCATACTGCGAGTTTCTGCTCGATGCGATCCATTAGGAGCGCGCTGATATTGAGGCCGTAGATCTGGTCGAGTTCGCGGATGCAGGTCGGGCTGGTGACATTAACCTCGGTCAGGAAGTCGCCGATCACGTCGAGGCCGGCAAACAGAATGCCCTCCTCGCGCAGCCGCGGTGCCACAGTCTCCACGATCTCGCGGTCTTTGTCACTCAGCGCGACGCCGACGCCGCGCCCGCCGGCTGCGAGATTTCCTCGGTTCTCGCCGGCCGCCGGGATGCGTGCCAAGGCATAGGGGACGGGTTCGCCGTCGATCACCAGGATGCGCTTGTCGCCATCCCGTATCTCGGGAATGAAGCGCTGCGCCATCGCGTACCGCGTACCGTTTGCGGTCAGCGTTTCGATGATCACGTTGCGGTTGGTGTCGCCGCTACGCACACGGAATATCGATGCGCCACCCATTGCATCGAGGGGCTTCAGGATGGTGTCTTGATGCTCGTCGATGAAGGCGGTCAGGTCCGCATGGGTCCGCGTCACCAGCGTCGGGGGGCAGATCTGGGGAAACCAGGCCGTGTACAATTTTTCGTTAGCGTTGCGCAGGCTTTTTGGCCGGTTGACGACCAGGGTGCCGCGTGATTCGGCCTGTTCCAGCAGGTGTGTCACATACAGGTACTCCATATCGACCGGTGGATCCTTACGCATCAGGACGGTGTCGAGTTCGTCGAGTGGACGTGTCTGGTGGGAGCCGAGCTCGAACCAACCAGCCGGATCGTCGCGCACCTGCAGTGGCCGCATCCGCGCAAAAACGCGCCCCGAACTCAGCGCCAGATCGCCTTGCTCCATGTACCACAGCGGCCAGCCGCGCCGTTGAGCTTCCAGCAGCATTGCGAAAGTACTGTCCTTGTGGATCTTGATCCGACTGATCGGGTCCATCACGACGCCGAGCGAAACTTGCATGCTTTACCTGCCTGTGTGGCCAAAGGGGCTTCAAAACCGCGCATCCCGGCCGTTACTGTTGCCGGGTCGTCTATATTAGGGGCGACGGCGGGTCTTGGGGGCTTGCTGTTTTTTTGATGAAACCTGTACTCCCGACCCGGCGCGTGTTGCGGCCTTCATGCAGGGTGAGATGCGCGGCTGGAGGGCCGATGATTGATTTCTCAGCGATTTTAAAAGCAGCGCTCCCGGTGATCAAAGTGTTGGCGAGGGGCGTTGCTGTCATTGTTTTTGGCGCGCTACCGGTGGTCGCTGCGTCGGCAGACGACAGCTACCTGGATATGCTCGACCAAGAAGCCTCTAAGGTCGAGGCCCGACCGTCCGATACACAAAATGACGGCCCTGGCGGTTCCAGCAGAAGCGGTGAGGTCGGGACGATGTCGCGCCAAGCTTTCGAGGCGGAACTCCGCGACCGGCACGTGGGCACTTACAGTTTCTACGGGAAGTTGCCGGAGCGCAGTCGCGAGGAAATCTACCTCGATTACCAGCGTGGCGCGTCCTTGGAAGCGCTGCGTGAGAAGATCATAGAGAGGTATTTGCATCCGTGATGGTGGACTTTCGCTTTAAAGCAAGCAAATCGGGATATGCCACAGCGCTCTCGACAGCCGTGTTGATGACCTTGGTACTGGTGGCCGGCTGGGTGGCCGCGAATAAGGCGACCGCGGACGAGCTGCAGATCGGTGAATCCAAGGATTTCATCCCGCTGATGAATGGCAAGCCGTACCTGCACGTGATCCACGAGGGCCGTTCGGTAAAGGTACAGCGTGTGCAGGATCCCAACTACGAGCTCAAAGGTTACTTCGCGAAGACGGCGCGGAAGTGCCCGCCGTTTTGCATTCAGCCGATCGCACCGTCGGCCGGGGTCCAGGCAATTGGCGAAGTGGAGCTGTTCGATTTCATGGAAACCCGGCTGCGCGACGGCAGTGGACTGCTGATCGATGCACGTACCGAGTCGTGGTTCCGGAAAGGTACCATTCCGGGCTCAGTAAACTATCCTTTTGCGCTGTTTACCAAGCAGCCTGACGACCCCGATCTCGCCGAAGTGCTGAAGTCGTTGGGCGCCAAGCCGCGCGGTGAGATCGGCGCCATCGAGGGCCTCATGGAGGAGTGGGGTCTGTCGGAAAAGGGACAGAAAACCAACACCTGGGATTTCACCGACGCCAAGGAGCTCGTGCTTTGGTGTAACGGGCCGGCGTGCGGGCAATCGCCACGAGCGATCCGTGGGCTGGTCGAGATCGGGTACCCACCGGCGAAACTCAAGTACTACCGCGGGGGCATGCAGATGTGGCAGCTCTGGGGGCTGACGACGGTCGTGCCGCGTCAGTAACTTTATTGGTGATTCAAGCATTCACAGGGGACAGCGTGTGAGCAGTGACGACGCAGTTGATATTGGCGGATTGAAAGTCATGGTGATCGACGACAGTAAGACGATCCGTCGTACCGCGGAAACCCTGCTGACCAAAGCCGGGTGCGAGGTCCTTACCGCCACGGACGGATTCGAGGCATTGTCGATCATTGCGGACAATCACCCAGACCTGATCTTCGTCGACATCATGATGCCGCGCCTCGACGGCTATCAGACCTGCGCACTGATCAAGCACAACGAGTTGTACCGCAATATCCCGGTCATCATGTTGTCCAGCAAGGACGGGCTGTTCGATCGTGCGCGCGGGCGAATCGTCGGTTCGGAGCAGTATCTGACCAAACCTTTCACACGTGATGAACTGCTCGGTGCGATTCGAAAGCATGCCGTCAGTCAGTCTGGCGGGGACCAATCAACAGACGCGAAGGCACAAAACTAATGGCCAAGATCCTAATCGTCGATGATTCACCCACGGAACTGCATGTGTTGACCAAGATCCTGCAGCAGGGCGGTCATGAGGCGCTGACTGCAGCGGATGGCGAATCCGGTATCGCCACCGCGAAATCGCAGGGCCCGGATGCCATCCTGATGGACGTAGTGATGCCGGGACTGAATGGTTTCCAGGCTACACGCAAGCTCAGTCGTGACCCCAAGACCCAGCACATACCCGTGCTGATGGTAACCACCAAGGATCAGGAGACCGACCGTGAATGGGGTATGCGTCAAGGGGCGAAGGGGTACCTGGTAAAGCCGGTCGATGGCAAGGAATTGCTGCAGAAAATTACTGAATTGCTGGGTTGACTGCCGTGCTTGGTCTTGCTGAATCAACACTCACAGCTGCCGATGCGCTGGACGTGCTGGTAGAGATCGAGCAGCGCAGCAATGCGGCTGCGGAGCGCCTGCCCCAGTCGGCGCCGATCTCGGATATCTGGGACGGGTTGGTATTCACCATTGCTGGCGCCCGTATGGTGTCGGCGATGAATGAGGTCAGCGAGATGCTGCCCTGGCAGGAGCGTATCACGCGGGTGCCGGGTTCCAAGCCGTGGATGCTCGGCCTGGCCAACGTGCGCAGCAGCCTGCTGCCAGTGATCGATATGCAGGTGTACATCGGTGGAAAGCCGATCGTGCCATCAAAGGCGACCCGAATTCTTGTGGTGCGTTTACGCGGAATGGTGGTCGGATTGGTGGTCCCCTCGGTTCAGGGGATGCGGCACTTCAATCTGAAGGACAGACTGCCGAATGCAAGGATGAAAGGAGCTTTGGGTGCATACGTATACGAGGCTTTCGACACGGATGGCGACATTTGGCCGGTTTTCAACATGCATGCGCTGACAGCGGATCCGGATTTCCGGTCCGCTGCTGCGAAATAAGGGGGCCGCGAGGCGCGCGATCGACAAATCTGCAGCGACCGGTAGCGGGCGTGACTCGGGTTTGGCGGTGCAATGCCACTAATCGCAGGATAAGAAACAGATGAAGAGTTCGCTAAGGAAGAAGGCTACCGGCAACCGCGCGGTAGCGATGTTGACCACACTCGTTCTGCTCGCTGTCGTTGGTGCCATCGTCGCATTCGCCATTGTGTCACGCAGTGAGGATCACGGCGAAAAATACCTGGCGCGCGTCTACGAACAGCAGGTGCTGGGGCAAAAGATCGCCAAGTACGCCCTTGAGGCCTCGGCGGGTGACCAACCGTCCTTCGCGCTGCTGCGGCAGTCAAGCGATCGCTTCATCACCTTGATGGAAGAGCTCAAGAACGGCGCTCCGGACACACAATTGCCGCCTTCGCCAGACACGGTAAAAGGCCCCCTGCGAGATGTGGAAGACCGCTGGTTGGCGTTGCGGGCTTACGTTGACGAGATTCTGCTCAATCAGAACGCGATCCTGTCGACCCGAGAGTTCGTCGGCGTCATCAACCAGACTATCCCCGAGCTGCAGTCGGTTTCCGAAGACGTGGTGCGGGTTTTGGTCCGATCCAAGGCGGAACAGCAAGACGTCTACGTGGCATCGCGTCAGCTGATGCTGGCGCAACGTTTGCGCGACAACGTCAGCCGGGTGCTCGAAGGCGGCGCGCAGTCCGCGGCTGCAATCGATCAGTTCAGCCAGGACGCAGACCGTTTCGGCCGGGTGCTCAACGGCATGCTGGCGGGCGATGCCGGTCTGAACATCTCGCCGATCAACAATGACGAGGTAGAGGGCAAGCTGGCCGAGGCATCGAAGCTGTTCCGTCTCATCAACGATCACGTCGCCGAAATCATCGAGACGACGCCGAACATACTCCCGGCGCTGGAAGCGACCGGCGAAGTGGCTTCCGCATCCGACGCACTGGATGTCGCAACCCATGAACTCGCTGCGGTGTTCAACAGCGGGGCCTACAAGCCCATGTTGGGACCCGTTCCGATCGACACGATATTGGTGACGGTGCTCGGTGTGCTGGCGGTCCTGTTGCTGCTCGCCTTGGGAGTTGCATTGCTGCGTGATTCGAAGGCGCGAGAGCAGACTTCAGACCAGCAAAACCTGCGTAACCAGGCAGCCATTCGGCGTCTGCTCGATGAGATGGTCGACCTGTCGGATGGTGACTTGACCATCGAGGCGACGGTTACCGAGGACATCACCGGAGCGATCGCCGACTCGGTCAACCAGGCGGTCGAAGAGATGCGTAGCCTGGTAACCACGATCAACGAGACGTCCGTAAGGGTGTCGGCTTCGGCCCAGGAGGCGCGAGGTACTGCACTCCGCCTGGAGGAAGCATCGGACCATCAACGTAACCAGATCGAGAAGGCTTCGGAAACAGTACGCGCGATGTCCCGTGCGATGGGTGAAATGGCGGAAAACGCCGGCGAATCCGCAGCAATTGCGCAACAGTCGGTGGAGATCGCCGCGGCGGGCGGCAGTACCGTACGCCGTACCATCGCAGGCATGGACAACATCCGCGACCAGATCCAGGAGACATCCAAGCGCATCAAGCGCCTCGGGGAGAGCTCACAGGAGATCGGAAACATCGTGGAACTCATCGAGGATATCGCCGACCAGACCAACATCCTGGCGCTCAACGCCGCGATGCAGGCGGCCATGGCCGGTGAAGCGGGCCGCGGTTTCGCGGTGGTTGCCGACGAAGTGCAGCGGCTCGCCGAACGCTCGGCGAACGCCACCAAACAGATCGATGCGCTGGTACGTACCATCCAGGCCGACACCAACGAAGCGGTCAGCTCGATGGAGTCCAGTACCTCCGAGGTGGTCAGCGGCGCCAAACTCGCTGAGGATGCCGGTGAGGCGCTGCAACGTATCGAAAAAGTATCCCAGGAGATCGCTAAGTCGACCCAGGATATTGCGTCACGCCTGCAGCAGCAGTCGCAGGACGCAGGCTCGATCAACAACGCGATGGATGTCATCCAGGAAATCACAGGGCAGACCTCGGAAGGCACCGAACAGACCACGCAATCGATCGAGAACCTGGCCAAGATGGCCGAACAGCTGCGTCAGACGGTTGCGCGTTTCAAACTGCCCGATGACGACGCGATGGAAGGCTGAATAGGGACCCGCTTGCATGCTGCCAGAACTGCGACAGGACCGAAGTGCGCTCCGCTGGATTCGCGGTGAGCTAGACCAGACGTTGCGCGAGGCGCGCGCGTCGCTTGAAGATTTCGTCGACGGAGAGAACAACCGACTCGAACAATGTGTCGGGTTGTTGCATCACGTACACGGCGCATTGGAGATGGTGCAGGTGTACGGCGCAGCGATGCTCGCCGACGAGATGGAGCAACTCGCACTCGCGCTGTCCCAGGGGCAGGCGAAGCGGGTCGAACCCGCCGCCGAAGCATTGATGCTGGGGATGGTGCAGCTACCGGCTTATCTCGAAAAAATCGAGGGAGGTGGTGCCGACATCCCGCTGGTGTTGTTGCCGCTGATGAACGACTTGCGCGCGGCGCGTGACGCCCCGCTGGTCTCGGAGACATCGCTGTTTGCGCCCAAGCTGGACGCCGTGATCGCCGCAGAGACCGTGCGCCCCGGTTCCGGCAACCGTGAGCTTCCCAAACTTGTCGGGAAACTGCGCAGCCGCTACCACCGTGGCCTGTTGAACTGGATCCGGAACCAGGACGTCGAGGAATCCCTGGCGCAGTTGCGCGAGGTGCTCGATACCTTGAACAGTGCCGCCGGTACCACGCGCCTGCGCCGCCTGCTGGACGCCGCCGAAGCGCTTGCCACCGCATTGGCCGGCGACAGCGAGGCGCCTGCACTTGCAGTCAAGCCGTTGTTCGGCAAGCTCGATCGGGTTTTCAAGCACGTGATCGACCAGGGCGAAGAGTCGGCGATGCTGGAGTTTCCGGTCGATCTGCTGAAGAACCTTCTCTATTACATCGCCCGGTCCAATTCCACCGATCCCGCTGTGCTGGCAGTCAAGCACTCGGCCGATCTGGTCAATACCTTCCCCGAACATCAATCGGACGGCAGCGTGCTCGGGTCGCTTGGCGCGCCAGACCGGGAGTTGTTTGATGCCGTGAGCGAGGCACTCGCGCAGGATCTGCGCGAGGTGAAGGATCAGTTCGACCTGTATATTCGAAGCGACCGCAGCCAGCTCGAAAGGCTCACCGCGCTGGCAGCGCCGATCCAGCGTATCGGCGACACGCTGGGCATGGTCGGTCGAGGCGATCTGCGTACGCGTCTCAAGCATCGTTGCGACGAACTGCATGAGGTCGAACAGTCGGCGCAGCCGCCGGCCGAGGACCGCCTGATGGCGCTGGCCGCCGACCTTTTGCACGTCGAATCCTCACTTTCGAGTCTCGGCGATGACGAGGGGGTGAAGGACGCCGGCGAGGCCGCCGGCGGCGGCACATCGCTGTCGCATGGCGAGATGCAGCAGCATGTCCGGGCGGCGATCGAAGAGGCCTTGGTGGAACTTGCCAAGACCAAGGACACGATCCTCGAGTATCTGGACAACCCCACGCCGAGTGCCGCTGAGCAACTCGACGAGGTACCCGCGCGCCTGCACGCCGTGGCTGGTGCGCTGCAGATGCTCGGTCTGTCCGAAGCCGGCCAGTTGCTGCTCGATCTGAAACCGTACATCACATCGTTGCCATCCAGGCAGACGGGATTGCCGGATGCGCAGGAGCGGGATGCGCTGGCGGACGTGGTGATCAGTGCGGAACTGTATATGCAATCGGCGATCGAGCCGGGCAGTGATCGCGGCAAGCTACTGCAATACGCCGAGGCTGCTTTGGATCGTCTCGGGTTACGCAGCGAAGTCGAGGCGGTGCCTGGAGCCCCCGTGCTTCAGGAAGTGGCAGAGGCGGAGGCAGCCGAGGCGGAGTCAGTCGAAGAAGCCGGTTTGGAGGAATCCGATCAGGCGGACGACGCGTCTGCACTGGCCGCGGATGCGGTTGAGGCGCCTTCCGAACCGCTACAAGACGTGTCCGACGAATTGTCGCTGGACCTGGAGGCGGTCGAAGAACCTGCCACCGTCGAGGAAACGCCGGACGCCGGCGATCAACTGGAAACCGCGGTAGACGAGCCCGGTGCCCAAGCCGCGTCGGTCGAATCCGACTCGTCGGCCGAGACCGCCGCAGAAACCGGATCCGCACCGGTCATCGAGCCCGAGGCGCCGCCTGCGGTCGACACCGAAGAATCGGACGTCGAAACGGTCGATTCCGAGATCCTCGAAATATTCGCCGAGGAGGCCGACGAGGAGCTACAGGTCATCCAGGAAAATTTCCCGAAGTGGCGCAGCAATCTCGACGACCGCGAGTCCCTGGCCACGATCCGGCGATCCTTCCACACGCTGAAGGGCAGCGGCAGGATTGTCGGCGCCATGAACATCGGCGAGTTCGCCTGGTCGATCGAGAATCTCCTCAACCGAGTCATCGACGGCACCGTGAGTACCACGCCCGAATTGTTGGCGCTGCTTAACGAGGCGGTCGATACCCTGCCGACGCTGGTTGCCGAGAGCCAACAGCGTGGTGGTACGGATACCGACGTGTCGGCGTTGTCGGCGCGTGCCTTCGCGGTCGCCGCGGGCGAGACCGTCCCCGCCGTCGAACCGCAACAGGCTGCGGCAGACTCGCCGCCAGTCGAGGAGGCCGTCGAGGAGGTGGTCGACGAGCCGTCGGCAACGCTCGATGTGCCCGACGAAGTCGCGTACGAGGCCGTCGCCGAGCAATCGGTGGAGCCTTCGGACGAAGAGCTACAACAGGCGGACGACGAACTACAGGTCGAAATCCCGGAGGCGTTCGTCGCGACCGATATCGCGGTTGATTCGGATCTCGCGCCGAACACCGTTTTCGAGCCGCTCGACGCGCCGGAAGAACATGGTGTGGCCGACGGCGACGTTGTCCTCGAGCTGGAGCCGGTATCGCACGAGAACGAGCAAATCGAGATCGCCTCCGTGCCCGAAGATGCCGTTGAGTTGCGGGACGACGGGTCCACTGACAGCTCGTCGGATGCCGAGGCGGCATCCGTCATCGAGTCTGCCGAAGAATCGATTCTGACTGCCATCGACGTACAGGACTCCGATTTCATCGAAGCCGACACGGCATCCGTCGGCGCTGGCGACTCCAGTCTGAACGCGGTGTTCCTGAACGAGGCCCAGGGTCACCTTCAAGTCCTGGCCGACTTTGTCGCGCACTGCACGGACCAGAATCAGACTTGCGATTTCAACGAGGGAATCCGCCGTGCGATGCATACCCTGCGTGGCAGTTCGCGCACCGCGGGCGTGGATTCGATCGCGGCACTCGCCGGCGACCTCGAGCAACTCGGAAACCTGATGCACGACGAGGGCCGTCAGGCGGACGCGCCGATGCTCGAGCTGCTGCGTCGTAGTCATCAGGCAATGACGGAACTCGCCGCAATGGTCGAGGATCCGCACCGCGAAGTGCCAAATTGGGAGCCCCTGCATCAAGAGATTGCGGCGTTGGTGGACGGTATTGCGCATCACACGTCGCCGGCCGTTGAATCAGCGGCCGAGCCTCAGGTCGAGGTACCGCCTGCACCGACTCCGACTCCGACTCCGACTCCGGCACCTGCGGCTGCGCCGGCGCCGGTGGCAGATGATGTCGATCCCGAGTTGCTGGAGATCTTCCTCGAAGAGGCCAAGGAGTTGCTCGAGGCCTTGGAGGGAGAGCTGTCCGAATGGGAATCGGCACCCTCCGGCGATCGCCAGGTGGTCGCCAAGCTGCAGCGCACCCTGCATACGATGAAAGGTGGCGCGCGACTGGCCGGCCTGATGTCGATCGGTGACCTGAGCCATGCGTTGGAATCCGCGTTTGAAAGCGTCGTCGAGCAACGAACTGGCGGCGACGCACGGCTACAGGGTCTCGTTCGATATTCGACCGACGCGCTCGCACTGGACATCGATGCGCTCGTGAAGGGTGGGGGGCTCTACGCTCACCCGGATCTGATCGAACGACTCGAGGCGGCTGCGCACGGCCGTCCCTGGGACGACCTCGCGCCATCCGGTACCGCGGCGCTCGATACCGAACCGGCGCCACGTCTCGAAGCAGTGGAAACGGCGAGCGACGAGGCCTCCTCGTCGTACCAGCCCGACAGCCAGGAGCTCGACGTCGAGTCCGCATTGCTTGACGAGGGTGCGGGCGCCGCGTTCGAGTCGGAGTCGGTGTTGCGTCCGGCGGGGAGCGCGTTTGCGGTGTCGTCGCTGGTCGAAGATGGCGACGAGGATTCGGAGCTGCTGGCGGATTCGCAGCTGATGACCGACTCGGAATTGCTCGGCGACTCGAGCTTTCTGGTCGAGGACGACGACGGCCAGTTTGTCCCGGCGGTAGGCCACGAATCGACCGTGGTGCAGTTCCCCGGCGGGGAGCAGTTCGTCGAAAACGACGGGTTCGTCCCTAGGCGGCCGCTGCCTGAAGAGCCCGTTGCGCCGGCGTCAGGCGGTGAGCGGGTGCGCGTCGCCTCCGAGGCGCTGGACAACATGGTCAACAACGCGGGCGAGGTGAGCATCTATCGCGCCCGCATCGAGCAGCAAAACAGCAGTTTCGCCTTCAACCTCGGCGAACTCGGCCAGACCATCCACCGACTGCGTGGGCAGCTGCGCGACCTGGAGCTCGAGACCGAGGCGCAGATCCTGTCCCGGCATGAACGCGAGGGCGAGACGCTCGCCGATTTCGACCCACTGGAGATGGACCGCTACTCGACCATTCAGCAGCTCTCGCGAGCGCTTTCGGAGACCGTCGAGGACTTGTCGAACCTTGGCCAGTCGTTGAGCGACCTCAGCCGAGACACGGACACCCTGCTCTTGCAGCAGGCGCGTGTCACCACCGATCTGCAGGACAGCCTGCTGCGCACCCGGATGGTGAAATTCTCGAGCCGCGTACCGCGGCTTGAACGCGTGGTTCGCCAGACCAGTCACAGTGTCGGCAAGCAGGCGAATCTCGATGTCGTCGGTGGCGAAGAGGACATGGACCGCGCGATTCTCGAGCGCATGATGGGCCCGCTCGAGCATCTATTGCGCAACTCGGTGTCGCACGGCATCGAGGATGCCAACACGCGGCTTGCGAATCGTAAACCGCCGCAGGGACTGATTACGCTGCAACTGGCACGAGAGGGTACCGACGTCGTGCTCACTCTGTCGGACGATGGTGCGGGCCTGGATCGCGCACGCATCCGTGCCAAAGCGGTCGAGCGTGGTCTGCTGGACGAAAACATGTCGGTGGAAGACGACGACCTGTTCCAGTTCATACTCCAACCCGGGTTTTCGACTGCCCAGGAGCTGTCCCAGGTGTCGGGCCGCGGCGTCGGCATGGATGTCGTGCTCACCGAGGTCAAGCAGCTTGGTGGCACCCTAGAGATCGCTTCGCAGTCGGGTTACGGCACCAGCTTCACGATCCGCCTGCCGTTCACGCTGGCGATTACCGACGCGCTGCTGGTGACACTGGGCGAAGATATCTACGCCGTACCGCACAGCAGCATGGACGGCGTGGTGCGCATCGGTCTTGATGAGCTGCGTGCGATCTACGCAGGGGAGCAGGAGCATTTCCACTACGGCGGACGTGACTATGTAGTCAGGTACCTGGGTAGCATGCTGGGCACGCATGCCTCGCATCTGCCGGATGGCGTGCGATGGATGCCGCTGCTGCTGGTGCGCTCCGGCGAACACCGGGTGGCCATCCAGGTCGACAGTCTGCTTGGTAACCGCCAGATCGTCGTGAAATCGGTAGGGGCGCAGCTCAGCACAGTCCGCTGGTTCACCGGTGGCACGATCCTCGCGGATGGACAGATCGCCCTGATACTCGATACGAACAGCCTGGTACGGATAGACAGCACCCAGCAGGGCGTCCTCGAACCGGAGATGGCGGAACCCGAGAGCAAGGGCGTCTCGGTTATGGTGGTTGACGATTCGATCACCGTACGTAAGGTCACCAGTCGTCTGCTGGAGCGCCACAATATGCAGGTCGTTACCGCGAAGGACGGGGTCGACGCGGTGGCATTGCTCCAGGAGCACAGACCGGACGTCATGCTGCTGGACATCGAGATGCCACGCATGGATGGTTACGAGCTCGCACGGCACATGCGCAGCACGCCTGAACTCAGTGACATCCCGATCATCATGATCACCTCGCGCAGCGGCGACAAGCACCGCAACCGCGCCTTTGAGTTGGGCGTCAAGCGTTATCTGGGCAAGCCTTACCAGGAAGCCGAGTTGCTCGAAAACATCTATACCGTTCTCGCGGATACGGCGTCGTGAGCAGGCTGGAAAGCGAGATCCGCTGCATGCTGATCCCGATGCGTGAAGGCAGAATGCTATTGCCCAACGCAACGGTGGCCGAGATCATCGGATATCGCGAACCCGACCCGATTTCTCACCCTGTTTCGTGGATCCAGGGCCAGATCAACTGGCACCAGCGCCGCATACTGGTCGTGGATTTCGAGCGCCTCCTGGGGCGTCAGGTCATCGGCGCAGGGGTGCGCCAGCGAATCGCCGTTTGCTACGGCCTCAACCCGGAGAAAGGGTGGCCGTTACTCGGTTTGGTCGCGCAAGGCATACCGCGTCTGTTGCGCGTCAATAGAGAGGTGATCGATGCGGCGCGCAGCAGTCAGCCGGGCAAGGCTCCGGTGCGCATGACGCTGTGGTCGGGTGGTGAAGAACTGTTGGTGCCGGACATCGATTATCTGCAATCACAGTTGCCGGCCGCCTGAGAAGACCGGACGGTTCAGCGAAAATCCCCCCAGAGCGTCTGGATCGCCGCGATCGCGGCAAGCGGAGCCGTCTCGGTTCGCAATATCCGTGGGCCCAGCCGCACCGCGATGTAGTGGTGGCGCTCGGCGAGCGTGCATTCGGCATCGCTCAGCCCGCCTTCCGGACCGACCAACAGATGGATTGGGGTTGTCGGTGCCGGCAGCGCGTGCAGTCCCGTTTGTGCGCCGTGGTGCAGCATCAGCCCTTGCGGATGGGCTTCCAGCCATTCCGCAAGCCCGGTCGGCTCGTGTAGCACCGGCAGTCGACTGCGACCGCTCTGTTCACAGGCACCGATCAGGATGCCGCGCCAATGCGCCATGCGTTTGTCGCGGCGTTGTGCATCCATCTGCACGATACTGCGCTCAGTGGTCAGCGGCCAGATCGTGGCGACGCCCAGTTCGACCGATTTCTGGACGACAAAGTCCATGCGTTCGCCGCGCGATATGCCAACCGCGAGACCGATCGGCAACGATGCTGTGGCCTCGGTCGACCGCACCCCATCGATACGCGCGCGACAGCAGACACGGTCGCAGTGTGTCAGTTCGGCCGCGAAATCGGTGCCGCTGCCGTCGAACAGGATGACCTGGTGGCCGATACGCAGCCGCAGTACCTGGCTGACATGACGGCGGCTGCGGTCGTCGAGTTCCACCTCGGATCCGGGGGTAAGCGGTTGTGCGACAAATAGTCGGGGTTCGCGCATGCGGTCAGACTCGGGTGCCGCTTGGCGCAGCGTCCGTGCCCGCGTTGGGCGGGTGTCGATCGCGGATCAAAGGGACGATCGATAGTGCCATTGCCCGTCAGGGTGCGGCGTTGTCCAGGCCGAGGTTGTCCCAGATCGCCAGGGTGGGTTCGGCCTGATTCATCGTGTAGAAGTGCAAGCCGGGGGCGCCCATATCCAGCAGGCGCCTGCACAGACGGGTGACTACCTCCGTTCCGAATGCACGGATGCTGTCGGTATCGTCGCCGAATGCTTCGAGGCGTTTGCGCAGCCAACGCGGTATCTCGGCCCCACAGGCATCGGAAAAACGCACCAGGTTGCTGAAGTTGGTGATGGGCATGATTCCCGCGACGATCGGTATCTCGATGCCGCGTGCAAGGCAGGCGTCGACGAAGCTGCCATAGGCGTCCGCGTTGTAAAAATACTGGGTGATCGCGGCGTCGGCGCCAGCCACCACCTTCCGCTGGAAGTTGTCGAGGTCCTTCTGAAAATTCGGTGCCTGCGGGTGCATTTCGGGGTAGGCGGCGACCTCGATGTGAAACCGTGTCCCGAACCGCTCCCGGATCAGCGACACGAGTTCGTTCGCGTGATTGAGGTCACCAATGGCCCCGCGCCCCGCACCCGAAGGCAAATCACCGCGCAATGCGACGATACGGTGAATTCCCTGGTTGGCATAACGATCAAGGATCGCCAGCAATTCATCGCGGCTGCTACCGACGCACGAAAGGTGCGGCGCGACCTCGATCCCCTGTGCACTGATCCAGTCCACCGTGGCGAAGGTGTTGCTCTGGGTGGAGCCGCCCGCGCCATAGGTGACTGAGAAGTACGCCGGGTTGCGCGCGTTCAGTGCAATTACGGTGTCGCGGAGTTTTGCGATACCGACCTCTGTCTTGGGTGGGAAAAGTTCGAAGCTGAAGATCTTTTCGGCTGGTTGCGGAAAGGTCATGGCGCGAATCCTGCGTATTCAATCGGGCGTGATCGCCAATGCTGAGCGACGGACCCGCGACCCGTCTTGCGCGGTCGCGGGTTGTCGGCAGCAATCCTGGGTGCTGTGTATCAGTAGCGGTAGTGATCCGCCTTGTACGGTCCCTCGACCGGCACGCCGATGTAGTCGGCCTGGTCCGTCGTCAGCACCGTCAACCTGGCGCCGATCTTCTGCAGGTGCAGGCGCGCGACTTCTTCGTCCAGGTGCTTGGGCAGGATGTACACCCCGATCGGGTAATCGGCCTGCTTGGTGTACAACTCGATCTGGGCCAACACCTGGTTGGTAAACGAGTTGGACATCACGAAACTTGGATGGCCGGTTGCGCAGCCGAGGTTAACCAGGCGTCCTTCGGCGAGCATGATGATGCGCTTGCCATCCGGGAAAATGATGTGGTCCACCTGCGGCTTGATGTTTTCCCACTGGTACTTGGCGACACTCGCAATGTCGATCTCGTTGTCGAAATGCCCGATGTTGCAGACGATGGCCTGGTCTTTCATCGCCAGCATGTGGTCGTGGCGAACGATGTCCTTGTTGCCGGTGGCGGTGACGAAGATATCGGCGACTGGTGCCGCGTCCTCCATCGTGACGACGCGGTAGCCTTCCATGGCCGCCTGCAATGCGCAGATCGGGTCAATCTCGGTGATCCAGACGGTCGCCCCGAGACCACGCAGCGATTGCGCGGAACCCTTGCCGACGTCGCCGTAGCCGCAGACGACCGCGATCTTTCCGGCGACCATGACGTCGGTGGCGCGCTTGATGCCGTCGACCAGCGATTCGCGGCATCCGTACAGGTTGTCGAACTTGGACTTCGTGACCGAATCGTTGACGTTCATCGCCGGGAACAGCAACTGACCCTTCTTCAGCATCTCGTACAGCCGATGCACGCCGGTGGTGGTCTCTTCAGTCACGCCGCGGATCGATTCGGCCATGCGGTGATAGCGTTTGGGATCCTCGTCCAGGCTGCGTTTCAGTACGCCGAGGATGACTTTCCATTCGTCGGGATCGTTTTCCTTCGGCGACGGAACCGCCCCGGCATCGGCGAATTCGACACCTTTGTGTACCAGCAAGGTCGCATCGCCGCCATCGTCGAGGATCATGTTGGGCGCCTCGCCGTTCGGCCAGTTGAGCACCTGCTCTGTGCACCACCAGTATTCTTCGAGCGTCTCACCCTTCCAGGCATAGACCGGGATGCCGGCCGCGGCGATCGCCGCCGCGGCGTGATCCTGGGTGGAGAAAATGTTGCACGAACACCATCGCACCTCGGCGCCGAGTTCCACCAGGGTCTCGATCAGCACGGCGGTCTGGATGGTCATGTGCAGCGAACCGGTAATGCGCGCGCCCTTGAGGGGCTTGTCCTTGCCGTATTTTTCGCGCAGGGCCATCAGGCCCGGCATCTCCGTCTCGGCAATGCGTATCTCTTTGCGGCCCCAGTCGGCCAGTGCGATATCGGCGACTTTGTAATCAGTGAACTCACTCATGGTCGTTGACTCCTGTTCAATAATCGTGAGTGAGCGCCGTTTATCGCATGCAAATCCATCCCCGAGCCTGGCCTGATCGACAGGTTGCAGCGCCCCTCGCGGTGGATTGGTAACCCCCTTTTAGCGTGCCGTGCCGGCAAAAACTTTAACCGACCCGTTATCCGGGGCGGAAGATTCTACACGTTCACCCCAGTGATGGGGCGATTTCGCCGAATGCCGTCCCTGCTGGGTGCGAAAAGCCTCCGAAGGCGTCTAAAAAGCCAAAAAGTTGCTGCCGTAGTGGCCGATTTTGCGCTATTTTCCGGACAAAGCCGCACAGACGGCCCGACACAGACCCCGATCGACGGGGCACGCAGCAACCCAGGAGGAAGTGATGGCAGAACCCGGCGTGGTCCGCCCGGACGGTGCGGACCCTCAGATCGAACCCCTTTTTTATCCCTCTAACCGGCTTGATTTCAGCGCACCCTTGCGGTGGCTGCGGCTCGGGTGGCACGACCTGAATCGTGCCCGGGCGCAGAGCCTCACGTACGGTACCGGCCTGGCGGTATTCGCCTTCGTCGTCGCGGCGCTGGTCTGGTCGGGTGGCAATGTGGTCGCATTGTTCAGTCTCGGGATGGCATTCATCCTGGCCGGGCCGGTGCTGGCATTCGGTCTCTATTCGATCAGTCGTCAGTTGGAGCTGGGTCGAGAGCCGCGACTCGGCGTGTGCTGGTCGGAAAGTCGCAATCATCTGCGCAACGAACTGTTGTTCGCGCTCGTGATGTTGGTTGTGCTGTTGGTCTGGGCGCGCGCCGCGTCGATGGTGCACGTATTCTTCCCGATCGGTGAGGACCTCGGTGTTGTCGGCTGGCTGGAATTTCTGGCGGTCGGCAGTGCGGTGGGTTCCATCTTCGCGGCGATCGTGTTCTCGTCGAGCGTGGTCGCTTTGCCGATGATGCTTGATCGTGGTACCGACGCGATCACCAGTGCCCTGACCAGCATCGGTGCGGTCCTGAACAACAAGGGCGTGATGTTGTTGTGGGCGCTGATGATTCTCGCCCTGGTACTGGTCGGCTTTGCGACCGCTTTCATCGGCCTGGTCGTTGTCCTGCCGTTGATCGGCCACGCTTCGTGGCACGCGTACCGGGAAACGGTGAAGGTTCCGGACTAGCGAGTCCGGCCCCCGCAGTCCGTGGCCGGCCCGAAATCATCGGCCGGCCACCTCACCTTCGTGCGTTACAGGCCAGCGGCGTCGCGTAGCTCGTCGGCCTTGTCGACCGCTTCCCATGTAAAGCCGGCGTCCTCGCGGCCGAAATGCCCATAGGCGGCCGTCCTGAGGTATTTGATCTTCTTGGCATTCAGCAGGTCGAGCATGCGCAGGATCCCATACGGGCGCAGGTCGAAATGCTCGCGAACCAGCTCGGTGATACGTTCGTCGGTGATGTTGCCGGTACCGAAGGTGTCGACCATGATCGACGTCGGTTCGGCGACGCCAATGGCGTAGGAAACCTGGATCTCACACTTGTCGGCAAGTCCTGCGGCGACGATGTTCTTCGCCACGTATCGGCCGGCGTAGGCGGCTGAGCGATCGACCTTGGACGGGTCCTTGCCGGAGAAGGCGCCACCGCCGTGGCGTGCGGCACCACCGTAGGTGTCGACGATGATCTTGCGCCCGGTCAGCCCGGCATCGCCCATCGGTCCACCGATCACGAAGCTGCCGGTGGGGTTGATATGGAACCGCGTATCTTTGGTCAGCAGGCCCGACGGATCGAGAATCGGTTTGATGATCTCGTCCATGACCGCCTCGCGGAGCGTGTCGCCGCTGAATTCGGCGGCGTGCTGGGTCGACAGTACCACCGCGTCGATCGAGACCGGTTTGCCGTCGGCATAGTGCAGGCTCACCTGGGATTTCGCATCGGGGCGGAGCAGCGGGAGAATACCTTTCTTGCGTACCTCTGACTGGCGTTCGACCAGCCGATGCGCGTATTGGATCGCTGCAGGCATCAACACGTCGGTCTCGTTGGTCGCATAACCGAACATCAGGCCCTGGTCACCGGCACCCTGTTCTTCGGGGCGCGAACGGTCGACGCCCTGGTTGATGTCGGGCGACTGCACGCCGATCGCGGTGAGCACCGCACAGGT
Source organism: Chromatiaceae bacterium (assembly GCA_024235395.1). NCBI lineage: Bacteria > Pseudomonadati > Pseudomonadota > Gammaproteobacteria > Chromatiales > Chromatiaceae > Chromatiaceae bacterium. The sequence continues at coordinate 1,424,852 of JACKMK010000001.1, read as the reverse complement.
ATCCGCATCAAAGCCCATCTCCGAGCCGGTGTAGCCGATGTCGCGGATGACCGTGCGGATGACTTTTTCGTAATCCGGTTTTGCCGTAGTCGTGATTTCGCCGGCGATCACTGCCATGCCTGTTTTGAACAGGGTTTCACAGGCGACGCGGGCGTGCGGATCTTCGATCAGGATCGCGTCCAGGATCGCATCGGACACCTGGTCGGCCATTTTGTCCGGGTGGCCTTCGGAGACCGATTCGGAGGTGAAGATGAAATTGCGGGCCATCGCTTTCTCCTGGTTGGGACTTCGCGGCGATCTCAATGTTTGGGTGAGACAGGGCGCGGAATTCTACACGGTTGAGCAGGTGTGCGCATTCTGGAAGAATGGCCGGCGCCAGCAACCGCGAATCGGAGGAATCGTCGATGGCTTCGCTGCAGACGCCGGTGTGTGAATTCGGCACGCCCGCTCCGGACTTTAATCTTCCGGGTGTGGATGGTCGTACATGGAGTCGTGATCAGTGCAGCGGCGAAAAGGGTCTGCTGGTGATGTTCATCTGCAACCATTGCCCCTACGTGAAAGCGGTGCTCGAGCGGATCATCCGCGACGCGAACGACCTGAAGCCGCTCGGCATCAACTGCGTCGCGATCATGTCCAATGACCCGACCGACTACCCCGAGGACTCCTTCGACAACATGCAGGCGGTCGCGCAGAGCAAAAACTTTCCTTTCCCCTACCTGCTGGATGAAACCCAGGAGGTCGCCAAGGCATACGGTGCTGTCTGCACCCCGGACTTTTTCGGTTACAACGCGGCCGCGGAGTTGCAGTACCGTGGCCGGCTCGACGCCAGCCGCAAAGAGGCCGCCCCGGCCGATGCCCGGCGCGATCTGTTCGAGGCGATGAAGCAGGTTGCGGCCACCGGTCGCGGTCCGGAGGAGCAGATACCGAGCATGGGCTGTTCCATCAAATGGATCGGGCATTCCTGATTAATTAATGTAAATCAGTAATTTGCGCGCCATTCTGGTGCAGATTTCCTGGGTTTATGGGCGTATTTGAATATTCGGGGAGTCCCGTCTTGCCCCTCCAGAAGCGCCTGGGTGAGAATAGCCGACCTTTTTAGCTGACGGGGCTGGGGCACGTTGCCGGCAGAACGACGTCCCCACACAGGTGTAAAGCACCACCGCCTGAGCGCGGGGCACGCCCAGCAAACAAACGGATCAGTTCGCCTCTGCGCCATGCGCACAGAGGGCGGAGAATTCTTAGCCTTTGAAGGAGGGACTCATGTCCTCACGCAGAGAACTCGCCAACGCGGTCCGCGCGTTGAGTATGGATGCCGTTCAGAAAGCCAATTCGGGCCATCCCGGTGCGCCGATGGGCATGGCGGATATCGCCGAGGTTCTGTGGAACGACCACATGAAGCACAATCCGGCCAACCCCAAGTGGGCTGACCGCGACCGTTTCGTGCTGTCGAATGGCCACGGTTCGATGCTGATCTACTCGCTGCTCCACCTCACCGGCTACGATCTGACGATCGATGACCTGAAGAACTTCCGTCAGCTGCACTCGAAGACGCCGGGTCACCCGGAGTACGGTTATGCCCCGGGCGTCGAGACGACCACGGGTCCGCTGGGCCAGGGGATCACGAATGCGGTCGGCATGGCGATCGCCGAGCGCGCGCTGGCGGCACACTTCAACCGTCCCGGTCATGAAGTCGTCAATCACCACACCTATGTGTTCCTGGGTGACGGCTGTCTGATGGAAGGTATCTCGCACGAGGCATGCTCGCTGGCCGGTACGCTCGGTCTCGGCAAGCTGATCTGCTTCTGGGATGACAACGGCATCTCGATCGACGGCCATGTCGAGGGCTGGTTCACCGACGATACCCCGAAGCGTTTCGAGTCTTACGGGTGGCACGTGATCGCGGACGTCGACGGCCACGATCCGGCCGCGATCTCGAAGGCTCTCGAATTCGCCAAGGCGATGACCGACAAGCCGACGATGATCTGCTGCAAGACCACGATTGGTTTCGGTTCGCCGAACAAGGCCGGCACGCACGCCTGTCACGGCGCCCCCCTGGGTCAGGAAGAGATCAACCTGACCAAGGCGACCCTGGGTTGGGATCACGGCGCCTTCGAAGTGCCGGCCGATGTCTACAAGGGTTGGGATGCGAAGGAAAAAGGCGCCGCCGCAGAGAAGGCCTGGTCCGAGAAATTCGCGGCCTACCAGGCAGCCCACCCGGAACTCGCCGCCGAGTTCGAGCGTCGCATGGGTGGTGATCTGCCGGCGGATTGGGCGGACAAGGCCGGTGCGTTCACTTCAGCGTGTAACAGCGAAGCCAAGTCTCCCGCCACGCGCCAGGCGTCCTTGAGTTCCATCGAGGCCTACGCGGCCGCGCTTCCCGAACTGTTCGGTGGCTCAGCCGACCTGGGTTGCTCGAACCTTACCGAGTGGTCCGGTTACAAACCGATGCGTGGCGATATGCCCGCTGCGAACTACGTGAACTACGGTGTGCGCGAGTTCGGCATGTCAGCGATCATGAACGGCATCGCGCTGCACGGTGGTTTCATCCCGTTTGGCGCGACCTTCCTGATGTTCTCGGAGTATGCACGCAACGCGATCCGCATGGCGGCGCTGATGAAGGTGCGTTCGATCTTCGTATTCACCCATGACTCGATCGGCCTGGGTGAAGATGGCCCGACCCACCAGGCGGTGGAACAGATCCCGACGCTGCGCATGATTCCGCGGATGGATGTCTGGCGTCCCTGCGATACCGTCGAGACGGCAGTCGCCTGGCGCAAGGCCATCGAAAAGGACAACGGCCCGACCTGCCTGATCTTCTCGCGCCAGGGACTGCCGTTCCAGGCCCGCGACGACGCGCAGATCGCCAACATCGATCGCGGCGGCTACATCCTGCGCGACTGCGACGGTACGCCGGACGTGATCGTCATCGCCACCGGTTCGGAAGTCGGTATCGCGGTCGAGGCCGCGGCGGCGAGCAGCAAGAAAGTGCGCGTCGTCTCGATGCCCTGCACCAGCGTGTTCGATGCCCAGGATGCCGACTACAAGGAGTCGGTGTTGCCGTCTTCGGTCACCGCGCGCGTCGCCGTCGAGGCTGCAGTGACCGCGGGTTGGTGGAAGTATGTCGGTAGCGCGGGCAAGGTCGTCGGCATCGACACCTTTGGTGAGTCGGCCCCGGCCGGTGAATTGTTCAAGCTGTTCGGTTTCACCGCTGAAAACGTCGGCAAGGCAATCGACGAAGTGGCGGGTTGACCGAAAAGCATCTGACGGCGGTCGGGCTTCGCCCATGGCCGCCGTCGAACCTCTAAAACAAGTTTTGAAGACTGCAATACGCACTGAGGAGAATTCGACATGGCAATCAAAGTAGGTATCAACGGATTTGGCCGTATCGGTCGCATGGCTTTCCGCGCAATCGCCAAGGATTTCCCCGGCATCGAAGTCGTTGGCATCAACGATCTTCTGGAGCCCGATTACCTTGCCTACATGCTGAAGTACGACTCGGTGCACGGCAATTTCCAGGGTGACATCTCGGTCGAAGGCAACAACATGGTCGTCAACGGCAAGAAGATCCGTCTGACCGCCGAGCGCGATCCCGCCAACCTGAAGTGGGACGAAGTCGGTGCAGACCTGGTCATCGAATGCACCGGTTTCTTCCTGACCGAAGAGACCTGCCAGAAGCACATCGATGCCGGCGCCAAGAAGGTCGTGCAGAGCGCGCCTTCCAAGGACGCCACGCCGATGTTCGTCTACGGTGTGAACCATAAGACCTACGCCGGCCAGGCGATCGTGTCTGCTGCATCGTGCACCACCAACTGTCTGGCACCGGTTTCGAAGGTGCTGCACGACAATTGGGGCATCAAGCGTGGCCTGATGACCACCGTGCATGCAGCGACCGCGACCCAGAAGACCGTCGACGGCCCGTCGATGAAAGACTGGCGCGGTGGCCGCGGCATCCTCGAGAACATCATTCCCTCGTCGACCGGTGCCGCGAAGGCAGTGGGCAAGGTCCTGCCGGAATTGAACGGCAAGCTGACCGGCATGGCGTTCCGCGTGCCGACTTCCGATGTCTCGGTGGTCGACCTGACCGTCGAACTCGACAAAGCAGCCAAGTACGACGAGATCTGCGCCGCGATGAAAGCTGCATCGCAGTCCGGCGATCTCGCCGGGGTGCTCGCTTACACCGACGAGAAAGTCGTTGCGACCGACTTCCGTGGGCGCAGCACGCCGTCGATTTTCGACGCCGAGGCGGGTATCCAGCTCGATCCCACCTTCGTCAAGATCGTTGCCTGGTACGACAACGAGTACGGCTACACCTGCAACATGCTGCGCATGGTCGAGCACGTCGCGGGCTGATCGCGGAGCGCCGCTCGTGCCGTCCACGGATTGCACGAGTGGCGGTATCGCGAGCGGATTCGGTGACCATGGCAGCCCCTGCCTCGCCGATCGTGGGTTTGATCGAATGGGCCTGCGGACTCACCGGTGGGCTGGTGATTCGGGACGCCTGGCTCGGTTCGACCGGGTACACGATCAGGCAGGGTGGGCCGGCGACGATGGCCGAACCGCAAGTCTTTTTGGCACCGGCGACGATGCCGGGCAGGCGTGTGCTGATCGGGGGACGCCGCGCGATCGCGCGGATGCCTCGGCGTACGCGACACCGCGACGACGTTCCGGCGTGGGGCGCGACGACCACCGGGGGCGGACTGTGTTGGCGATCTGTTCGGATCTGACGCTCGAGGTGGCCTGTTACAGGCCCGAAAGACGGCCGCACCATCAAAGGCAGCTGCAAGCAGCCGCGTGCGGAGTTCCGGGTACTGCGTGCCGCCCTTCCGGCGCGGGCACGCGTCTCCAGAATCCTGCCCGCTCGGTGCCGGATGGCGAAGTTGCCCGCCAGCAACGTGGTCCGAACGGCGACACACGAATTCGCGGAATCGAAAGCATATCTGTACAGGAAACACTGCAATGGCTTTTTTGAAACTGACCGATCTAGACCTCGCGGGCAAACGGGTGCTGATTCGCGCCGACCTGAACGTGCCGGTGAAGGAGGGCAAAGTTACCTCGGATGCTCGCATCACGGCCTCGATGCCGACGGTTGAGCACTGTGCGAAAGCCGGCGCCAGGGTCATGGTGATGTCGCATCGCGGTCGTCCGGAAGAGGGCAAGGTCGACGAAGAAAACTCGATGCAGCCGATTGCCGATGACATGTCGGCGAAGCTGGGCAAAGAAGTCCGCCTGATCAAAGACTATCTCGATGGCGGTTTCGACGTTGCGGAAGGCGAGGTCGTGCTGCTCGAGAACGTGCGTTTCAACGCCGGTGAGAAAAAGGACAACGAACAACTGGCGCGGAAATATGCGGACCTGTGTGACGTGTTCGTCATGGATGCGTTCGGGACTGCGCATCGTGCGCAGGCGTCGACCCACGGCGTCGGCAAATTCGCGCCGGTCGCGTGTGCCGGTCTGTTGTTGGCCGAAGAGCTGGACGCGCTGGGCAAGGCGCTCGCGAACCCGGCGCGGCCGATGGTCGCGATCGTCGGTGGTTCCAAGGTTTCCACCAAGCTGACCGTGCTCGAGGCGCTTTCGGAAAAAGTCGACCAGCTGGTCGTCGGTGGCGGCATCGCGAATACCTTCCTCAAGGCGGCTGGCAAGAACGTCGGCAAATCGCTGTGCGAAGACGATTTGGTCCCCACTGCCCAGGCGCTCATGAAGAAGATGCAGGAGCGCGGCGCCAACATTCCGATTGCAACCGACGTCGTGGTTGGCAAGAAATTCGATGAGAACGAACCGGCTGTGTTGAAGAGTGCAGACGACGTCGCGGACGACGAAATGATCTTCGATATTGGTCCCAAGGCCGCCGCAGAGCTTGCCGAGATCATCGGCAAAGCCGGTACCATCGTCTGGAACGGACCTGTTGGCGTGTTCGAATTCGACCAGTTTGGCGAAGGCACCAAGACGGTGTCGATGGCGATCGCCAATGCCAAGGGTTTCAGCCTCGCGGGCGGCGGCGATACCATCGCCGCAATCCAGAAATACGACATCTATGACAAAGTGTCGTATATCTCGACGGCGGGCGGTGCTTTCCTCGAATACCTCGAAGGAAAAACGCTGCCAGCGGTCGCGATGCTTGAAGAAGCCGCCAGCAAATAAACCAATCGGTGTGGAGGCGATCCCGATCGCCTCTACACGAGAAGGACAGATGCTTAGACGCACAAAGATCGTAGCGACCATGGGTCCGGCCACCGATGACCCCAAGGTGCTGGACGAGGTACTACGTGCCGGGGTCGACGTCGTGCGGCTGAACATGTCGCACGGCAGCCACGAAGACCATGAGCGGCGCGCCGACTGGGTGCGCAATCGTGCCCGCGCCAGCGGTCGTCAGGTGGGCGTCCTGATCGACCTGCAGGGCCCGAAGATCCGTTGCGGAAAGTTCACCGGCGGCAAGGTCGAATTGAAACCCGATGACCGGTTCATTCTCGATACCGGCTGGGATATCAAGCAGGGCAACCAGGAGCGGGTCGGTGTCACCTATTCGACCCTGCATCAGGAGGTGGCACGGGGCGATACGCTGCTGCTGAATGACGGTCTGATTGTGCTCTGGGTCGATGAGGTGCAGGGCACCGAGGTCCGCTGCAAAGTCGTGATCGGGGGTACCTTGTCGAACAACAAGGGTATCAACAAGCTGGGCGGTGGCTTGTCCGCGCCCGCGCTGACGGAGAAGGACAGGGAAGATATCCGCTTTGCCGCACGCATCGAAGCCGACTACGTCGCGGTGTCGTTCGTGCGTTCTGCCGACGACGTGCATCAGACGCGTCAGTTGCTGCGCGAGGCGGGGGGACAGGGCGGAATCGTATCGAAGATCGAGCGCGCGGAGGCGTTGGACTGTATCGAAGAGATCATCGATGCGTCAGACGTGATCATGGTCGCGCGTGGCGACCTCGGCGTCGAGATCGGTGACGCCGAGCTTCCGGCCGTGCAGAAGCGCCTGATCAGCCTCGCGCGATCGATGAACTGCGTGGTGATCACCGCGACGCAGATGATGGAATCGATGATCCTCAATCCGATCCCGACCCGCGCCGAGGTGTTCGATGTCGCGAACGCCGTGATCGACGGTACCGACGCAGTGATGCTGTCAGCCGAATCGGCTGCGGGCAATTACCCGGTCAAGGCGATCGAGGCGATGGACCGGGTATGCAAAGAGGCGGAGAAGCAGTCCCAGACGCGCAAATCCGATCACCGGCTGCATTCCGTATTTGGCCGCATCGACGAAGCGATCGCGATGTCTACCATGTACACCGCGAACCATCTGGGTGTGGCTGCGATTGCCGCCCTGACCGAGTCCGGTTCGACCTGCAAATGGATGTCGCGTATTTCGTCTGGTATTCCGATCTATGCCTTGACTGGACAGGTGGCCACGCGTAGAAAAGTGACCCTGTTCAGGGGGGTATATCCGGTCAGTTTCGACTTGGAGCCCGGTATTGACTCGCGCCAAGCCAATACCGAGGTCATCGAAGAACTTCAGCGTCGCGGGGCGGTGCGTGATGACGACTTGGTCATCATTACCAAAGGCGACCTGAACGGTGTCTCGGGGGGTACCAACGTGATGAAAATCGTGCGCGTTGGGGAACACATACTGCCCAGTGGCGCATTAAATTTTGATTGAGACTCTCAGAACAAGGAGCAGACGATGGCACTGATTTCCCTGCGTCAAATGCTGGATCACGCCGCCGAAAATGGCTACGGCGTACCCGCTTTCAACGTCAACAACCTCGAACAGATGCGCGCGATCATGGAGGCCGCCGACGAAACCGATTCGCCGGTCATCGTCCAGGCTTCTGCCGGCGCGCGTAAATATGCCGGTGCGCCTTTCCTGCGGCACCTGATTCTCGCGGCAATCGAAGAGTTCCCGCATATTCCGGTATGCATGCATCAGGATCACGGCACCTCGCCGGCGGTATGTCAGCGCTCGATTCAGCTGGGCTTCAGCTCGGTGATGATGGATGGGTCGCTGGGTGAAGACGGCAAGACACCGACCAGCTACGAGTACAACGTCGATGTCACCCGTCGTACCGTGGAGATGGCGCATGCCTGTGGCGTGTCCGTCGAAGGCGAACTGGGTTGCCTGGGCTCGCTGGAAACCGGCATGGCGGGCGAAGAAGACGGTATCGGTGCTGAAGGCAAGCTGGATCACAGCCAGCTGTTGACCGATCCGGAGGAGGCCGCGGACTTCGTCAAGAAGACCGGCGTGGATGCGTTGGCCATCGCGATCGGAACTTCGCACGGTGCCTACAAGTTCACCCGTCCACCGACTGGAGACATCCTCGCGATCGAGCGTATCAAGGAGATCCACGCGCGCATCCCGAATACGCACCTCGTGATGCATGGTTCGTCGTCTGTCCCGCAGGACTGGCTGGCGATCATCAACGAGTACGGCGGAAACATGGGCGAAACCTATGGGGTGCCCGTCGAAGAGATCGTGGAAGGCATCAAGCACGGCGTGCGCAAGGTCAACATCGACACCGACCTGCGTATGGCTTCGACCGGCGCGGTTCGCAAATTCCTCGCCGAGAACACCAAGGAATTCGATCCGCGTAAGTTCCTGACGGCCGCGACCAAGGCGATGAAGGACATCTGCCGGGCGCGCTACGAGGCGTTCGGCACTGCCGGGAATGCCTCCAAGATCAAGGTTCTCAGCCTGGACGCGATGACCGGTCGTTACATGTCAGGCGAGCTCGACCCGAAGGTCAACTGACCACAAGGCGGCGCGCCGACACTCAGCGGGGCGACACAGCGCCCCGCACGCATTCGGACCCCGTTTGATACGGGGTCTTTTTTTGGCCGTGATCCACTACCGACAAGGTGCTCGGGTCGGGATCACGCGGCCGGCAGGGTGAGCAACGGCAATTGCAGTTCGCGCAGGATCTTGTCCGTGCGGCTGCCGCGCATTCGTTTCCAGGGTCCGACCGGATCGTGCATCTGCAACGCGACCAGGCCCGCGCCGAGCTCGCGCGCCGCGCGGGTGGCAGCGGATACCGGGTCGCCGCCAGCGCTCTCCTCGCGCCAGCTGACTCCCCCGGCCGACTGCGGCAGCACGATTGGAGGCGCCTGCGCGGTGTCGCCGACTCTCAACGCGACGATCTCGAGACCCTGGTCGGCGGCCAGCATAGGCAGCCAACCGCGGAGGTAGGTCATTGCGGCGTGCGGATCAGTTTCAGCGTCGAATATCCAGGCGACGCGCTTCAACGTGGAGCGGCCGGTATCCGGGTCGACGAACCCTCCGGCGCTTTTCGGCAGCATCAACGTGCGGCTGCGGGTCGCACGGCATACGCTGTCCGCGACAGAAGGGCGGAACAGGCGTGCGATGCCGGTGCGCCCTTCAGTGGCCATCACCAGCAGATCGGTTGGATTACGGCGCAGATAATCGGTGATGCCGTTGCGGGCGTCATCACGGATGGCCATCTTCGCGACGCCGACATGCAGGGATTCGGCGATGGCCGAACGTGGCGCATCCGGCGCCAGCAATCCCCATTTTGTCAGCGTCTGGCGGACGCCCGGGAAGCGATCCCAAGGCACGCTGTCGCGGCCTTCCGCGCCGGTGTGCAACAGCGTCAGGCGCGCCTGCAAGCGGACCGCCAGTGCCAGCGCATGGAAGAATGCGCGTTCGCTGGCGTCGCTGAAATCTGTCGTGACCAGGATCCTAGGGGTGAACTGTCGGTAGTCGGTCACTGTCCGGTTTCCTTTGCGGCCAAGGTCATTGTATGTGCGACCGAGGGCTGACGGCGCAACTGGTGCGCGTTTAAGCGGGGATGAATGGCGGTATAGTGGTACCGAAGTCTCAACGGGAGTGTCCGTGTATTCGAACAAGTTTCCATGTCCCTGTTGTGGGCACCGTGTATTCGACCACCAGCCGGGGTTCAACCAGCTGTGCCCGATCTGTGGCTGGGAAGACAGCCTGGATCAGTTGCGGTTCCCGACAATGCCCGGTAGTGCCAATCATGTCAGTTTGGTCGAAGCTCAGCAAAACTACGCGACACGGGGAACGTCGGAACGGCGCAGGGTGGGCCAGACACGCCGACCGCTGGAAGGCGAACCACGTGATGAACAGTGGCGTCCTGTGGATATCAGCCGGGACAACATCGAAGAGCCGCAAGCCGGTCAGAAGTACGCGGACTCCTATCCTTATGAGGACACGACCGTGCTGTATTACTGGCGTCCCACCTACTGGCGGCGGATTGTCGGGTGATTCAGTAAAGCACCAGCGGCGGCAGGTCGAGTTCCGCCAGCTGCTCTCGCAGGTCCTGTACGTGCTGTGACCAATAATGGTCGGATGCGGCCCAAGGAAACGCCGCCGGGAACGCCGGGTCAGGCCAGCGTTTCGCCAGCCAGCCGCTGTAGTGGACCAGCCGCAGGCCGCGCAGTGGTTCGATCATCGCAAGTTCGCGCAGATCCAGATCGTGGAACAGGCGATAACCGTCGAGCATCGCGCTGAGCTGGAGCGTGCGCTCAGTGCGGTCGCCGTGCAGCAGCATCCACAGATCCTGGATCGCGGGACCGTTACGACAATCATCGAGATCCACGAAATGCGGACCCAGATCGGTCCACAGTATGTTGCCGTGGTGACAGTCGCCATGCAGCCGGATCCGGGCCGCATCGACGGCCGCGAAGCGGTGCTCGATCTCGGTCAGCAGCTGTTCGCTGATCGTGGCGTAGGCGGCGCGCTCATGCCGTGGCAGCAGTGGGCTGTTCAGCACCTCCTCGCGCGCGGTCCAGCCCATGCCCGCGACATCCAGGTTCGGGCGGTGCGCGAACGGCCGGGCCTGTCCGGCAAGGTGGATGCGACCGATGAAGCGGCCTATCCATTCGAGTTGGTCGAGGTCACCGGGCTCCGGCGCCCTTCCTCCCCGGCGAGGAAACAGCGAGAAGCGGAACCCACCGTGCCGTAGCAGGCTTTCTCCGCTGGCGTCTCGCCAAGGCGCAACCACCGGGATCTCCGCTGCAGCCAGTTCGTGGGAGAAGTCGTGTTCCTCGACGATCTGTTGGTCGGTCCAGCGGTCGGGGCGGTAGAACTTGGCCACCAGCGGCGCCTGTCCTTCGACGCCGACCTGGAACACGCGGTTTTCGTAACTGTTCAACGCCAGGAGATGGCCGTCGGGGTCCAACCCGGCGGCGGCTACGGCATCCAGGATCAGGTCGGGAGTCAGGGACTCGTAAGGGTGGCTCAAGCGGATCCATCCTTCGCCAGCAACCTGTCGAGGCGCCTGCGATCGAAACCGTCGATACGCGTGTCGCCGACCAGCAGCACCGGTACGCCGCGGGCGCCGAGGCGCGCAAAGGCCTTCTGGGCGCGCGGGCTCTTCTGGATGTCCAGTTCCTGAAAGCGCAGTCCCTTCTGACGCAGGTACTGCTTGACCTGACGGCAGTGGGGGCAGTCTGGAGCGGTAAACAACGTGATGCGTGGTACTGCCGACATGGCGCTAGATCGTGGGGCTGGTGGCGTGCGGCGACCCGCGGTTCAACGACCCGTCAGCCGGGTCTCGGCCTCGCGGTATTTCGCCGCCGTCTTGTCGATGATTTCCTGCGGCAGCATCGGTCCGGGCGGGGTCTTGTCCCAGTCGAGGGTTTCCAGGTAATCGCGCACGAACTGCTTGTCGAAACTGGGTGGGCTGATCCCCGGACGGTATTGATCGGCCGGCCAGAAACGCGACGAATCGGGCGTGAGGATCTCGTCGATCAGGTGCAGCCTGCCGTGGTCATCGACACCAAACTCGAACTTGGTGTCGGCGATGATGATGCCGCGTTCCAATGCGTACGCCGCGGAATCCTTGTAGATGGCCAGACTGACGTCGCGTACCCGTGCTGCGAGTTCCGCACCGAGCAACTGTTCGGTGTGCGCAAAATCGATATTCGTGTCGTGTTCGCCGGCACCCGCTTTTGTGGAGGGGGTGAAGATCGGCTCGGGCAGACGGTCCGCCATGCGCAGCCCGCCGGGAAGTGCAATGCCGCAGATGCTGCCGTTCGCCTGGTAGTCCTTCCAGCCGGAACCGATCAGGTAGCCGCGCACGATTGCCTCGACGGGCAAGGGCTTGAGCTTCCTGACGACGATCGCGCGCTCGCCGAGCGCCGCCCGTTCCACCGGGTCGGTGACCACTTGGTCGAGCGGTCGGTCGCTGAGGTGGTTCGGGATGATGTCGCGTGTGCGTTGAAACCAGAAATTGGCCACGCGGGTCAGTACCTCGCCCTTGCCCGGAATCGGCTGCGGCAGCACCACGTCGAATGCCGACAGCCGATCCGTAGCGACGATCAAAAGGTGGTCGTCATCGATCTCGTAGACGTCGCGGACCTTGCCGCGGTTGATCAAGGTGAGTCCGGAGAGCGCGGATTGGTGCAGGGCAGGCATTTCAGGCTCGGGTCGATTTGGGCGCCACAGTATAGCGTCGCGGGACGATTGGTGGCATCGTGTCGGCATGACCCAGCACGAAGCCGAAGCCAGCGGCGATGCGCCCGCAGTGGCGGATCCCGAAGCGTACCTCCGCGCGTTTCGCGGCAGCTTCACGTCCGCTTTGCGCTGGCCGCAACTCGACGCGTTGTGGGATCGGCTGCGTGCCGCACCAAGGGGTTGGTTCGTATACGCGGTGGGCGAGCCGCCACCGGTCGAGGCGCTGGCCGAGGTGGATCTGCTGCGCTTTATCGATGAGATCGACCAGCTGCTGCACCGAGAACACGCGCATGACTACTGTGGAATCGTCTACGCGGACGATCCGGCCGCGCCATCGATGATCAAGATCTACGATCCGAACAATCTCGGCGTCAGCTGCGGGTACAGCGACAATCCGCCGCTCCCGGGCTGGGTGCTGAGCCGGCTGCCGCCCCCTGATCTCGCCGCCGCCCGACAGCCGGCGGGCCGACGACGTTGGTGGCAGCGACTGTTCGGCAGTTGAATTGCCGTGGCCTGCGCAGGGTAGCTCGACCAGGGGCCGGTGCTAGTATCCGTCGGACATCTGGGGTTTTGACGGCCGCGCAGTGCAGCGTAGTCCGGACTCGTATTTGAGAGGCAGTGACGATGAGCGATCGGCAGCAGAGCGAGGCGTTGAGCGACATTACCCAGGCCGTCATGGGTCTGCTGGATTCGTGGCAGCTCGATTCGCGCGAGATTCAGGGCGTGTTGTGTCTGCCCGACACCATGCGTGCCCGGGCACTCAACAAGCTGCGTGAAGGTACCCAGCTGCTGCCGGACGATCCGGCGACCTTGCGTCGCGCAGGTTATCTGCTGCGCATTGCCGACGCGCTACGTACCACCTACCCGTTGAACCCCCGCATGGCTGGACGCTGGGTGCGCCAGGGGCACCGTCGGTTCGGTCGGCGCTCACCGCTGGCGATCATGCTCGGTGACGGTGAGCGCGGCATGATCGCGGTGCTCTCGGAACTCGACTGCACCTTCTCCTGGGATCTGACCGGCTCCAAATCGATGGGCTACCGCCCTGCCGGCAACTGAAAGCCGATCCAGCGGGTGGTCATCTATCCACACCACAGCCGTCGGCGGTTTTGCCGCTTTTTGTGACGAATTTCCGTCATTCCAATGGTTCCTGCTCTAAGCAACTGATTGACTGAATGTTTTATGAGCCATCGGCGCGATCTGTGAGCGTGCCCCCGATCGCCGCCCGGCCAGCACAAACCATTCACAGAGTTATCCACAGGTTTTGGCGCGCAGTAATCGCCGGTCGGCGTCTTTGCTGTCGGTGTTGACACACAATCTGATATCGCGGGCCCATCGGCGCAGGTATAATCGCGCGCCCGCTGTCCCGCCCCGGTGATTCCCCTTGATCCAGAACCTCAGAAACATCGCGATCATCGCGCACGTCGACCATGGCAAGACCACCCTGGTCGACGAACTGCTCAAACAATCCGGCACGCTCGGTGACCGGTTTGGTCGCGTCGAGCGGGTGATGGATTCGAACGACCAGGAACGCGAGCGCGGGATCACCATCCTTGCGAAGAACACCGCGATTCGCTGGAAGGACTATCGGATCAACATCGTGGACACTCCGGGGCACGCCGATTTCGGCGGTGAGGTCGAACGCGTCCTGTCGATGGTCGATTCTGTGCTGCTGCTGGTCGATGCCCAGGAGGGGCCGATGCCGCAGACGCGGTTCGTGACCCAGAAGGCGTTCAAGCACGGTCTGCGGCCGATCGTGGTGGTCAACAAGATCGACAAACCCGGCGCGCGGCCGAGCTGGGTCGTCAACCAGGTGTTCGAACTTTTCGACAACCTCGGGGCGAGCGATGCGCAGCTCGACTTCCCGATCATCTACGCGTCGGCGATCAATGGCTACGCCTCGGCCGACGACAGCGTCCGCGAGGGCGATATGACGCCGTTGTTCGAGGCGATCATCGAACACTGCCCGGTCCCGGAGGTCGATCCCAAGGGCCCGCTGCAGATGCAGATCTCGAATCTCGACTACAACAGCTACGTGGGCGCGATCGCGGTCGGCCGGATCACCCGGGGCAGCATTCGGCCGAACCAGCAGGTGGTCGTCGTCAAGTACGACGGTGAGACGCACAAGGCCAGGATCGGCTTGGTATATGGCTACCTCGGGCTGCAGCGTCACGAGGTGGCCGAGGCGAGTGCCGGCGACATCATCGCGATCACCGGGATCGAGGCCCCGAATGTCTCGGACACCCTGTGCGATCCGGATGCCATTGAGGCATTGCCGCCGTTGACGGTCGACGAACCCACTGTATCCATGACCTTCCAGGTCAACAGTTCGCCGTTCGCCGGACGCGAAGGCAAGTACCTGACCTCGCGCCAGCTGAAAGAGCGCCTCGAACGCGAACTGATCCACAACGTGGCACTGCGCGTGGAGGAGGGTACCGATCCAGAGAAATTCAAGGTCTCCGGACGCGGCGAGCTGCACCTCTCGGTGCTGCTAGAAAACATGCGCCGTGAGGGTTTCGAGCTGGCGGTGTCGCGCCCGGAGGTGATCTTCCGCGAAGTGGAAGGCGAGGTCTGCGAACCCTACGAACAGCTCACGGTGGACGTCGAAACGGATGACCAGGGCGCGGTCATGGAGGCGCTCGGCGTTCGCAAGGGCGAACTCCGTGACATGCAGCCGGACGGGCAGGGACGGGTCCGCCTCGACTACCTGATCCCTTCGCGCGGGCTGATCGGTTTCCAGACCGAGTTCATGACCACCACCTCGGGTACCGGCCTGATCTACCATGTGTTCGACCACTACGGACCGGCGCAGCACGGTGGCATCGCGCCGCGCAAAAACGGGGTGATGATCTCCAACGGCACCGGCAAGGTGCTGGGTTATGCATTGATGAACCTGCAGGAGCGTGGGCGGCTGTTCGTCAAGCCGGGCGACGAGGTGTACGAGGGGCAGGTCGTCGGCATCCACGCACGCGACAACGACCTGACCGTGAATCCGTTGAAGGCGAAGCAGCTCACCAATATTCGCGCCGCGGGCAAGGATGATGCGGTGATGCTGACCCCGGCGATTCGTCTCAGCCTGGAGCAGGCGCTGGAATTCATCGAGGACGACGAGCTGGTGGAGATCACGCCGAATGCGATCCGCCTGCGCAAGCGATTCCTCAAGGAGCACGAACGCAAAAGGTCTGCACGCGGCTGAGTCACCTTACCGCGACCCGCTGCCACAGAACGTTTAGACTTGGCGGCCATGAGAGACCTTTACCCAGAGATCCTTCCGTACCGCGCGCAGCATCTCGCGGTCGATGACCGGCATTCGTTGTATGTCGAAGAGGTCGGTCATCCGGACGGGCAGCCGGCGCTGTTCCTGCACGGTGGTCCGGGTGCCGGCTGTGAACCCTATCATCGCCGATTCTTCGACCCGCAGCGTTACCGGGTGGTGCTGTTCGACCAGCGCGGAGCAGGGCGTTCGACGCCGCACGCCGAACTGCGCGACAACACCACCTGGGATCTGGTCGCGGATATCGAGAGGATACGCGAGCACCTGGGTATCGACCGCTGGCTGGTATTCGGTGGTTCCTGGGGATCGACACTCGCCCTGGCCTATGCACAGACCCACCCGGAGCGCGTCAGCGCGCTGGTCCTGCGCGGCATCTTTTTGTGTCGGCCGCACGAGATCGCCTGGTTCTATCAGCAGGGGGCGAGCCGTCTGTTCCCGGACTACTGGCAGGACTACGTCGCGCCGATCGATATCGCCGAGCGCGGCGACCTGTTGTCCGCCTATCACCGTCTGCTGACCGGCGACGACGAGTTGCGGCGTCTTGCGGCGGCCAAGGCCTGGTCGCTTTGGGAGGGCCGTACGGCGACCCTGATGCCGAACGATCAGGTTGCGGCGCATTTCGTGCAACCGCATGTCGCGCTGAGTCTGGCACGCATCGAGTGCCACTATTTCATGCATGACACTTTTCTGCGACCGAACCAGCTGCTCGAGGATGCGCACCGCCTGAATGGCATCCCGGGCGTGATCGTGCACGGCCGCTACGATGCGATCTGCCCGCTCGAAAACGCGTGGGAACTGCATCGTGCGTGGGCGGGTAGCGAGCTGGCGATCATTCCCGGTGCCGGCCATTCGGCGACCGAGCCGGGGATTCGCAGTCGGCTCGTAGAGGCGACCGACGCGTTCGCCGGTGATTGAACCGCGTACGCCGCTCAGTGGCCGGCGAACAGGGTCTCCGCCAACTCCACAGTGCGCACCTGCGCGAACTTGAGCTGGGCAAAGGCGGCCTGCTGTGCCGCGGGATCGAGTCCAAGTCGCAAAAGACGCAGGTCTTCGGTCCACCCGGAATCGCGTTGCAGGGTCGCACGCATGCTGGTGGCGGCGCTCACCAACTGGGCCAGGACCGACGCCTGGGCGTCGGCCCGCTGCTGCGACGCAATTGCCTCCTGCAGGACTTCTGGCAGGTTCCAGGCCTCGGCCAATTGAGCGCTGGCCTCGATGTAACCCAGTCCGCACAGCGCTTCGAGGTGGCGGTCCAGGCTGCCCGGGGGACCGTCGTGTGTGGCTTCGAGCGCCGCGCCGGTTTCTCGCGGTAGTGCCTCGGCGAGCCACAGCAGGCCAAGGTTGCTCAACAACGCCGCGGTGCGCGCAGTAGAGACTTCGTCGCGTTGGATTCGCTGGGCCAGCGCGTTGGCCGCTTCGGCATTCAGCAATGCCGAAATCCAGAACGCCGCGGCGTCGAACGCCGGGCAGCGTGCGGGATTGAACGGTTGTGCGACGGCAAGCGCGATGCTTGCGGTACGCACGACGCGCAAGCCAAGCCGGCTGCAAGCGGCCTCGAGTGAGGTGACGGGACTGATCGGTGAAGACCAGGCGGAGTTGGCGAGTGCGAGCAGTCGGCCGGCAACACTGGGTACGCGTTCGATCGCGCGTGCAATCTCGTTGAACGGCAGGTCCTCGTGTAGTGCCCGCAACAGGTAGGGTGCACCCGGCGGCAATACCGGTACGCGGTCCCGCAGCGTCGGACGCAACGGTTGGAGGTCCTGGGGGCGGGCATGTTCAGGCATCACTGGCTCCTCGTTGCGCCGCGGTCTGCGCCCAGTGGGTGCGTGTCGCGATGCTGAAAAATGGACCGCGGTCGACGAGTGCCGGGATGGCGTCCGCCTGTACAGGGAACGAAAAATGATAGCCCTGTGCCAGGTCACAACTCAGTCCCGCGAGCACGGCCGCCTGCTCGCGCTGCTCGACGCCCTCGGCGACAACGTTGAAGCCGAGTGCGTGTGCCAGCCCGATGATGGTGCCGAGCATTACCGCGTCGCTGCTGTTATCCAGCACGTCGGCGACGAACACCCGGTCCACCTTCAGGGTATTGATCGGCAGGTTGCGCAGCGAGCCCAACGAAGAATATCCGGTGCCGAAGTCGTCGATCGAAATGCGTACACCGAGCCCCTGCAATTCGCGCAATACCCTGAGTGACGTCGCATCCGACTGTACCGCCGATTCGGTGAGTTCGATCTCGAGCAGATTGGCCGGCAGGCCCGTTTCGGCCAGCGCACTGCGCACCGTCGCGACCAGCGTCGGATCATGCAGGTGGAGCGGTGAAATGTTCACCGCCATGCGGATCTCCGGCAGGCCGGCGTCCGCCCAGGCCGCAGCCTGGCGGCAGGCGGCGAGCAAGACCCAGTTACCGAGTCGGCAGATCAACCCGATGCGTTCCAGTGTCGAGATGAATTCCACCGGTAGGACCAGTTCGTTTTCCGATCTGCGCCAGCGCACCAGGGCCTCGACCGCGACAATATGTCCACTGTGCAGGTCGATCTGCGGCTGGTAGTGCAGTTCGAACTCACTGTTGTCGATGGCGACCCGCAGGTTCTGTTCATGGGCCAGGCGGCGTTCGGTCTGTTCGGTCATCTCAGGGCGATAGAACGCGAAGCGGTGCTTGCCGGACTGTTTGGCCGCGTACATCGCACTGTCGGCCGCTTTCAACAGGTCACTTGCGCTGTCGCCGTCGTCCGGAAATCGCGCGAGTCCGATGCTCGCCTGGGGTCGCCAGCTGTGCGAGGCCAGATCGAGTGGCTGATTGATGGCATCGAGGCAGCGTGTCGCGACATCGGCGGCGTCCACGGCATCGCTGCTGTCGTCCAGGAGGATGCAAAACTCGTCGCCACCCAGACGGGCGACGAAGTCGATATCGCGTACGACGCTCTGCAAACGTTGCGCCACGCTGACCAGCATCGCATCACCGAGGTCATGGCCCAGGCTGTCGTTGACGTCCTTGAAACCATCCAGGTCGAGCAGCAGCAGGGTGAATTCCTGCGTGCGTCGACGTGCGACTTTGATCGTCTCCTCGATGTGTTGCATGAGGTGGTTGCGGCTCGCGAGCCCGGTCAGGGTGTCGAAATATGCCATCCTGCGGATGCGCTCGGCCGACCTGCGCTGTTCGGTGACATCCTGCACCGTGCCAAGCAGCACGTCACCCGTAGTCCCGGTTATCAGTTCCAGGTCCTGCTGTACGATCGCGACGTCGCCATTCGTGCGGGTCACACGGTAGTCGAACGTCGATGCACGCCGGTCGCGCACCGCAGCCTGCAGCCGTTCGCCAACCTGGGCACGGTCATCGTCGTGAACCAGCGCAAGAAAACCTTCGATGTCCGACGGCGATGTGTCGGCCGAAACGCCGCACAGGTCGCACAGGTTTTCCGACACGTCGAAGCGGCCGCTGGCTTGATGCCAGCGCCAGTAACCCAGGCGGGCGACACGCTGCGCAGTCAACAGCATCGCCTTGTGTTCGCGCAACGCTGCTTCGGTTTCGCCGGCCCTCAGCATGAACTGGATGCGCTGGATCATCACCGGATAGCTCACGGGCTTGGTCGAAAACCCGGTTGCACCCGCGTGAAACGCGCGTTCGACGGATTCCACATCGTTGAGGCCGGTAACCATCAGTATCGGCACATTCGCGCTGCCCGGTTGCTCGCGCAGCCGGCGACAGGTTTCGAAACCGTCGATGCCGCGCATGACCGCGTCCAGCAATATCAGATCCGGCTGGTAATCTGCGAACACCCGAATGGCCTCGATGCCGTCGGCGGCCTCCTCGGTATCGAACCCTGCGGCACGCAGCGATTCGCGGGTCGCGAGACGGAACAGCGCGTCGTCGTCGACGACCATGATGCGCTTCGCCGTTGTGCGCCGGACCGGCTCCGGGTCAGTCGTGTCGAGCGGTGGCGGATGCGATTTGCCGGTGTCCAGCTCGGCGAGTGCCGCGAAGGTGGCTTCGGCCGACGTTTCTATTGCCGTGACCGCGGCGGCGAGCTGCGTGCGATCCTTTGCGGCGGCGACCTGTTCGAGCATCGCGCACTGCGTGGACATCGCCGTGGCGCCGAGATTTGCGGCTGCCGATTTGAGCCCGTGTGCGGCCTCATACGCGGCGGTAAAGTTGTCCGACGCAGCCGCTGCGTAGAGCTCGGCCAGCCGCCGCGGCGCACTGTCGAGAAACAGGCGCACGACGTCGCCCAGCAGGTCCTTGCCACGTACCTCCCCCAGCCGGCGCAACTCCTCGAGGGTGGCCGCATCCAGCGCGGCCGGTGGAGCGGAGTCTGCGCCCGTCGATGGCCCGGGTGCTGGCCAACCATGCAGCCAGGTGTCCAGAAGTGCGTCCACCCGCGCACCATCGATCGGCTTGCCCAGGTAATCGTCGATCGACGCAGATCGCATCGACGCGGCCACGGTCTCGTGGCTGTCCGCGGTCATCAGCACGATCGGCACAGGTGGCGTCGCCCGCTCCCGCTCTTGCTGCCTGATTGCGACGGCGGCGGCGAAGCCGTCGACCGTCGGCAGGTGGGCGTCCATGAAAATGATGCCGTAGGCATGTGCGGCGGCAGCGTCGATCGCCGCCGCGCCGTCGGTTACCACGTCCACGGCGAATTCCCGCGATTCCAACATCGCCTTGGCGATCTCGCGGTTGACAAAGTCGTCCTCCACCAGCAGCGCACGCGCCCGTTCGTGCGGCTTTGACGGATCGGAGGGCGCCACCCGGTCGGTCGAATGTCCGCTGAAGAGACCCCGCAGCGCGTTCAACGTGCGATGCACGAACGAAGGCGATGGCCGTCTCTTTCGGTCACCCGTTGCGTGCATTCCGCGTACCCGTCCTCGTTGCTTGTCCGATCCGCTGCGGCCACCCGAGCGCGGACCCGTACGCTGGACGCGACCCGTCCCCGGCGCTCAGGCGTTCACGCTCGATCGAGATCTATGTCGGCACAAAACGGCGGTTGTTTAGCCGGCGATCGGGAAAAACCCTTGCTGGCAAGGGGTTTTGGAGGCGCCGGAGGAGAGTGCGATTCTCCCGTCTGGCGCCGGCGGCAGCTCAGCGCGGTGTCGCGAGGTGGTCGAGCAGTGACAGCAAGACGCGTTCCTCGGATGGCCCGATGTCGATTGTCTCGAGGCCCGCCCAGTACTCGTCCGGACTGTTGGCCGGTGTACACCAGAGAATCTTCACGCCCATGGAAACCGCGGATGCGTCGAAGCCCGGCGGTGGCTCGATCTTCAGCTGCAGAATCCCGTCGGCGTACAACTGGCGGTTGGTGATCAGCATCATGCCGCCCAGCGACAGGTTGCCGACAATGCCCAGCGTGCTGTCGTCAATGCCGTCGATGACCCGCAGTCCCGCGTCGTACGCGTCTATGCGATTGTTTTTGCGACGGTCGTCCACGCTTCACCTTCCTCGCGATCAGGCATTGACAGAGTCTTCCAGTGCGCGCCGGATACGGCGCAGCGAGCGCGCGACGAAGCTCGAGGTCTCTTGCTGCATCGGTCGCACCGAACCCTCGCGCATCCTGCGGGCGACGGTCGTCGCCGGCATCAGGGCCACCTTCGCGCCGTGCTGATCGACAAACAGCATGTTGCGCGTGTGTGGGTTGACCCAAAGCAGCTTGACGGCCTGCTCGCCTTTTCCGTCGTCGGTCTTCAAGACGAACCAGGCCCCGGTCTCGCGCATCAGCTTGGATGCGACTCGTTGGTCCTCCTCGGAGGTCGTGGGCTCTTCGGCCGGCTCCGTGGCGGGCTGTTGCGCGGCGGCTTCCGGCGTCGACGCCTTGCCGGCCGCTGCCTGCGGCGCCCGCGCTGGTTCGGCCGTGGTCTTTCTCACGGTGGTGGTCGAGCGCTCCGGCACCACGTCCAGTGAATCGATGACCCGGCGGATATTCTGTTCGTGGTGCGGAATCAGACTGCCGACCGTGGATTCGAGACGCTTGGTGAGGTCGTCGCGTAACGGCTGCGCCAGCGGCTGGCCCTTGGCGGCATACACCGCAGCCGCGATCAACGCCTCGCCGACGCTGTAGGCATTGCTCCATGCGGTCGACTCGGTGTCGAGGTCGCTACGCAACAGCAGCAGGGTCAGGTAGTCGGCGAACGTCGTCGTCAGGAAGGTCACCACGCCGGGTGCGATCTCGATATCGCCGGCGATATCGTCGATGGTCTTCTTGACGATGGCCTTCGCCTGGTCGAGGCGCGCCCGGCCGCGTTCGGCCTCGAGGGTGCGCTCCTCGGCCGCTGTCGACTGCTGGCTGAGGCGTTTCTCGGCGCTCTCGAGCCTGGCGATCTGTTCGTCGAAGAACTCGGTGGAATGCGTTTCTCGGCGCAGGATCTCGGTGACGATCTCCTGCAGCTGTGGGTAGATGCCGGCACGCAGGTTGTCTTCGCGCACCCAGCGTATGCCGGCGTCCAGCATGCGCTCGAACAGCCGACGCGCCGGGTGCTTGGTGTTCTCGAGGAAGTCCGGGCTCTGTACCGCGATCTTCAGGTAGCGCGTGTGCAGGTGACTGAGCAGCGTCTTTACCGAGTTCGGCAACAGCTTTTCGTTGAGCATGGCCTCGAACAGCATGCCGACGATGTCGATCACATCCTCTTCGCGCCGTTCCAGGCGTTCCCGGCCCACCAGGCTCTTTATGATCTGGCGCTGCTTCTCGAGCGCCCCTTTGACCTTTACCAGCAGCGCGGCGTCCACCGCGACGACCTTGCTGCTGACCGGTCCGGTGGGGATCGGGATCGGGTGCGGTGCCTCCTGCAATACGCGTTCGTCCGCGATCGCCTCGCCCACGTTGGCGGCAGTCGGCAGGATCGGCGCCGAGGTAGCCAGCGGTTCGGCGGACTGTTGATGCCGGCGTTTGGCCATCAACAGCGAACTGATCGCCGAAAGCGTCTCGGCCGAGGTCGGCGCACTGGGCCGCAGGCGCTGTCCGGGTACGCCGGCACCGGCGTAGGCATCACCGGCGATGCCTTCACCGGCCGTCGCGATGGCATCGTCCGGCGCACCGGCGCCATCGGACGGGGCCGCGCCACCGCCACCGCCCGGTCCGTAGCGCTGGTATTCGTATTTCAGGTTGGGCAGGATGCCCTGATCGATCAGCCGCTTGTTGAAACTCTGGTAAAGCTCCCCCAGCCGGCTCATGACATAGCGGTCGAACAGGGTGTAGAAGACGAGCCGGACCTCTTTTTCGACCTCCAGTCGGCGGCTTACCGGGTCGAAAAGGCGGATCACCTGCATCGGATTGGCCGGCACCTTCTCAATCGTGATCGGCCGGCCACCGAACAGTGCCGAGAGTCGTTGCGCCAGCGCGTGCAGTTCGCCGAGCTGACGGTCCACGGTGCGTTTGGCGATCGTCTCGAGGGCCAGCGAGCGTTCGTAGTCTTCGACCTCGACCAGGCTCAGGGTATCCGCGCCCAGGCGGGTCGAACTCGACGCGCCATTGGTGAACGACAGCAGGCTTTCGCGCAGGTTGCGTTCGAACTCGCCGACGATGGTCTCTTCCTTGAGGTAGAACTCGCGTTGAGCGTCGAAGAACAATCGCTGCAGCCGGTTGTTCTCTGCGGCATCGGCGAACTCGAGCAGGACCTGGCTGGAAGAGTCGAACAGCGCGCGGAAGCCTTCGACCAGGCTGCGCTCGACCTCTCCCTGCCACTCCTGCAGGATTTTCTTGGTATTCGCTTGCATCAAACTGCATTCCGTCGCCGGAAAAACACCCCTTCGTTCGCGCCGATGGACGAGATACTAACCTCTTCATCGGTGGCAAAGTGGGATAACTTGAGCCGGACGGCCGTCAGGTGGCCGGTAGCCGGCCGGAGGGCGACGATGATTGGTCTGCTGCAGCGCGTGAGTCAAGCCGAGGTCCGGGTCGATGGCAGGGTGGTCGGCGCGATCGGCGCGGGACTGCTGGTGCTGGTCGGCGTGCAGCGGGGTGATGACGAGACCCGGGCGGCGCGCCTGCTCGAGCGCTTGCTGGGTTACCGGGTGTTTGCCGACGCCGAGGGCAGGATGAATCTCAGTCTGCTCGATACCGGGGGTGGACTGTTGCTGGTGCCGCAGTTCACGCTCGCCGCGGATACGCGCAAGGGCCGTCGCCCCAGTTTCTCGAATGCCGCGGCGCCGCAGGAGGGTGACCGGTTGTTCGATCACTTGGTCAGCCAGGCGCAATCGCGTCTTCGAGTCGTGCAATGCGGCCGCTTCGGCGCGGATATGCAGGTGAGTCTGGTCAATGACGGTCCGGTTACCTTCTGGCTGGAGACCTGAGCATTGCCCAAGGGTCCGCGAATTCGCGTAGAATCCAACCGAAATCATTCGCCAAATCAGGGAGCTATCGGTGGCCCGCAGTGCCAGCATCGAACGCAACACGCTGGAGACCCAGATCCGCGTATCCATAGGACTCGACGGTCGCGGCGTGGCCCGCCTCGACACCGGTGTGCCGTTCCTCGAACACATGCTGGATCAGGTCGCCCGGCATGGCCTGATCGATCTCGAGGTCATTGCCAAAGGTGACCTGCACATCGACGCGCACCATACCGTCGAGGATCTCGGCATCACGCTCGGTCAGGCGTTCGCAAAAGCGGTCGGTGACAAGAAGGGTATACGCCGCTACGGGCATGCCTATGTGCCGCTCGATGAGGCGCTTTCGCGCGTCGTGCTCGATCTGTCGGGACGGCCGGGTCTGGTGTTCGGGGTCGAGTTCACCCGCGGCATGATTGGTGGTTTCGATGTGGACCTTTTTCACGAATTCTTTCAGGGTTTCGTCAATCACGCCGCGGTGACCCTGCATGTCGACAATCTGCGTGGCAGCAATGCGCACCACCAGGCAGAGACCGTGTTCAAGGCGTTCGGTCGTGCGCTGCGCATGGCGATCGAACCCGACGAACGGCTCGGCGACCTGATCCCCTCAACCAAAGGCAGTCTCTAGAGGGCAAGCGCGTGGCACAAAAGATTGCCGTGATTGACTACGGCATGGGTAACCTGCGTTCGGTGTCGAAGGCGGTGGAACATGTTGCTGGCGACGCCGAGGTGCGCGTCACCGACGATCCCGAATTTATCGCTGCCGCGGACCGGGTGGTGTTTCCTGGC
The DNA here is from genome assembly GCA_024235395.1 of Chromatiaceae bacterium. NCBI lineage: Bacteria > Pseudomonadati > Pseudomonadota > Gammaproteobacteria > Chromatiales > Chromatiaceae > Chromatiaceae bacterium. Next base: position 1,400,057 of record JACKMK010000001.1, on the reverse strand, counting down.
CAGGGAGCGGCACGCGATTGCATGGCGGCGATCGGCAAGCACCATCTCAATCAGGCCGTCCTGCAGGCTGCGCACAGCAAGCCCTTTCTCGGTATCTGCATGGGCTTGCAGGTCCTGATGCAGCGCTCGGAGGAGAACGGCGGTACCGAGCTGCTCGGGTTGTTCGCCGGTCAGGTGAGACGTTTCGACGGCCTCGCGATGGGTGACAACGGGCTGCCGTTGAAGATCCCTCACATGGGCTGGAGTCCGGTCAACCAGGTGGTCGAGCACCCGTTGTGGGAGGGGATCGCGGATGCGACCCGGTTCTACTTTGTGCACAGCTACCGCGTGGTGCCGGAGGATGTTTCCGTGGTGGCAGCGACCACGGATTATGGCGTGCGATTTACCTCGGCAATCGCGCGCGATAATCTGTTCGCGACGCAGTTTCACCCCGAAAAGAGTGCCGACGCCGGCCTGCAACTGTTACGCAATTTCGTCAACTGGCGCGCCTGAACGGACACGCCCGCTACGAAGCACGAACACGCAACCCCGCAAGAGTATTGAGCATGATCCTGATTCCCGCAATCGACCTCAAAGACGGCAAGTGCGTGCGCCTGCGTCAAGGCGTGATGGAGGACGACACGGTGTTTGGCGACGATCCGCTCGCGGTCGCACAGCGTTGGGTGGACGCCGGTGCCCGACGCCTCCACATGGTCGATCTGAACGGTGCATTTGCCGGTAGGCCTGTGAATGCGGATGCGGTAAGGCGCATCGCGCAGGCGTTCCCCGATCTGCCGATCCAGGTCGGCGGCGGAATTCGCGATGCCGAGACGATCGAGGCCTACCTCGATGCGGGCGTGAGCTGGTGCATCCTCGGTACCAAGGCGGTGCGCGAACCGCACTTCGTGTCCGAGGTCTGTCTGCAGTTTCCGGGGCACATCATCGTCGGACTGGATGCGAAGGACGGCAAGGTCGCTGTCGAGGGCTGGTCGAAGTTGTCGCGCCACGACGTGATCGACATGGCACAGCACTTCGAGCACGACGGCGTGCACGCGATCGTGTACACGGATATCAGCCGTGACGGCATGATGAAGGGAGTCAACGTCGAGGCGACCGCGCGTCTTGCGAACGCAATCCGCATCCCGGTGATTGCGTCTGGTGGCATCACCAATATCGACGACGTGCGCGCCCTGTGTGCGGCCGACAGCGACAACATCATCGGTGCGATCACCGGTCGCGCGATCTACGAGGGCACCTTGGATCTCGCCGAAGGTCAACGCCTGGCCGACGAGCTTTCGGGATAGCGGGCGAAAGGCGATGGGTCTGGCAAAACGCATCATCCCGTGCCTCGACGTCGATGCCGGCCGAGTGGTCAAGGGCGTCAAGTTCGTCGATATCCGCGATGCCGGCGATCCGGTCGAGGTCGCACGTCGCTACAACGCCGAAGGCGCAGACGAGATCACCTTCCTGGATATCACCGCAACGGCACACGAGCGCGACACCATCGTGCATGTCGTTGAACAGGTCGCGTCCGAGGTGTTCATTCCGCTGACTGTCGGCGGTGGCATCCGCAAGGCCGAGGATGTATTGCGCATGCTGAACGCCGGTGCCGACAAGGTGGCAATCAATTCAGCCGCGGTATTCGACCCGGAATTCGTTGCGCGCGTCACCGACCGGTTCGGCTCGCAGTGCATCGTGGTGGCGATCGACGCCAAACGCGTGGACGATCATTGGGAGATCTTCACCCACGGCGGGCGTAAACCGACCGGCATCGATGCTGTCGAATGGGCGCGCCGCATGGCGGAGTACGGCGCCGGCGAGATCCTGCTTACCAGCATGGACCGCGATGGCACCAAAAGCGGGTTCGACAACGAATTGAACCGGGCCGTGGCCGAGACGGTGGGCATTCCGTTGATTGCTTCGGGGGGCGTCGGCAACCTGCAGCATCTGGTCGACGGCGTGCAGATCGGTGGTGCCGATGCGGTGCTGGCCGCGTCGATCTTTCACTTTGCCGAATACAGCATCGGCGAGGCCAAACACTACATGGCCGAACACGGCATCGAGATGCGCCTGTGAGGCCGGCGCGGGGGTGGTTGCGATGAACGACACGCTCGACAGGCTGGCGGCGGTGCTGGAACAGCGCAAGCAGGCCGACCCCGACAGTTCCTACGTCGCCAAGCTGTACGCCAAAGGGCTCGATGCGATCCTTAAGAAGATCGGCGAGGAGGCTACCGAGACGGTGATGGCGGCCAAAGACGGCGATCCGGCCAAGATTACCTACGAGGTCGCCGACCTGTGGTTCCATTGCATGGTCCTGCTGGCCCAGCAGGGACTCCGGCCAGCCGATGTACTGGCCGAGCTGGAACGCCGGTTCGGCCTGTCCGGTCTGCAGGAAAAGGCCAGTCGAACCGAGTAGCGCAAGCCGGCAGCAGGCCGACGCAGCGCAGCACGCCCGGCCTTGGGGTATTATGGCGGCCACGTTTTCGACCCACCAACGAGAGTGGGAAATCAGCGGAGAGAGACATGGGTATCGGTGGAATCAGTATCTGGCAGTTGCTCATCATCCTGGTGATCGTGCTGCTGTTGTTCGGCACCAAGCGCCTGCGCAATCTGGGCGGCGATCTTGGAAACGCGATCAAGGGCTTCAAGAAGGCGATGAACGATGATGACAAGAAGTCGAATGAGCCCGAACGCCTCGAGAAGACCGACGAAAAGGTGATCGACAGCGAGGCCACGCGCGAGAAGGAAAAGCAATAACGGTCCGGTGACGGAACGATTCAATGTTCGACGTCGGGTTCCTCGAGTTGTTGGTGGTCGGCGTGGTTGCCCTGCTGGTCATCGGTCCTGAACGCCTGCCGAAGGTGGCGCGTACCGCCGGCATGTGGGTCGGCCGCGGACGGCGCTTCATCAATTCGGTCAAACAGGATATCGACCGTGAAATCAAGGCTGACGAACTGCGCGAAATCATCGACAAGCAGAAGCGCAGTAACCCGATGCACGAGATCGTCGAAGATACCAAAAAGGATTTCGCCCAGATCAAATCCGATGCCGAGTCTGCGGTGGGTGTGAAACCCCGGTCCGAAACCGCTGACGACAAACATGAGTGATAACGCCTCGCTGCCCGAGCAGCCGTTCATAAGCCACCTTGTAGAGCTGCGCGATCGCCTGATGCGTATGGCATTGGCCGTGGTCGTGCTGCTGTTGGTGCTTTTCCCGTTCGGCAACGACATCTTCCACGTGCTTGCGCAGCCGGTGATCAATGCCTTGCCGGAAGGCAACTCGATGGTTGCCACGAAGGTGCTGTCGCCGTTCCTGACACCGCTGAAGCTCGCCTTCGTCGCGGCGGTGTTTCTGGCGATGCCCTACCTGCTTTATCAATTGTGGAGTTTCATTGCGCCGGGCCTTTATCAGCACGAGAAACGTCTTGCGCTGCCACTGTTGCTGTCGAGCATCCTGCTGTTCTATCTCGGTTCGGCGTTCGCCTACTTCGTGGTACTGCCGATCCTGTTTCCGTTCCTGGTCGGCGTAACGCCCGAAGACGTCAAGGTGATGCCTGACATCGCCGACTTCCTGGACATCGCAATCCGCATGTTCTTCGCTTTCGGCATGGCGTTCGAGGTGCCGATAGCGACCATCCTGCTGGTGATGGCCGGCGCGACCACGCCAGAACGTCTGGGTGAAAAGCGCCCCTACGTGATCGTCGGTTCCTTCGTGATCGGGATGTTGCTGACACCACCGGACGTGATCTCGCAGACGTTGCTGGCATTGCCGATGTGGCTGTTGTTCGAAATCGGACTGCTGTTCGCACGCGCCATGGCAAAGCGCCGCGCCGCGCCTTCCGGCGGCGACGAAGAGGCGGTGGTCGATGGACAGGCCGGGCACGCGGTTGCCGGCGCGACGTCGGCAGGCGTCGCAGGCGGCGAGCACACATCCGATGACGAGTTCGATCGTATCGAGGCCGAGTTCGAGGAGCTGGACCGCGCCTCCCGTGCCGAGCAGGCATCGCCGGATACCCAATCCGATGCGCCGGCCGACGGGGCGTCCGACGACTACGACGAGTATTCGGACAGTGAGGACGTGAACGGCCCGGCCGAGGAACCGGTACGATGGACCGCGGACGACTCCGCCGACATGCTCGACGAAGAGGATTTCCCGCGGCGCACTGCGACCGAGGCACTGGTCGATGCCAAGCTGGAACAGGTCGCGGCACTCCGTGCCACCGGCGCTGACAGCGAGGCGCGTCGCCTGTTGTACGAGGTTCTCAGCGAAGGCGACGAGACGCAGCGCAAGGTGGCGCTCAATATCCTCGAACAGTTGGACAGCTGAGGCGAATCGCGGCGATGCCGAGGTGGCTGCTGTTGCTGATCAGCCTGTACGCAGGGCAGGTGGCAGCGCTGGAGAACCAGCTGGCCGGACACCCGTCGCCTTACCTTGCGATGCATGGTGCAGATCCGGTGGCCTGGCAGGATTGGGGGCCGGCTGTTGTCGAGCGCGCACGCAAGGAGGACAAGCTGCTGTTCGTCTCCAGCGGCTACTTCTCTTGTCACTGGTGCCATGTGATGCAGCGCGAGAGCTATCGTGATCCCGCGATCGCGACACTGCTCAACACCCATTTCATTCCGGTCAAGCTGGACCGCGAACTGCATACCGCACTGGACACGCACCTGATCGACTTTCTCGAACGTACCCAGGGCCAGGCGGGCTGGCCGCTGAACGTCTTCCTGACCCCTGAGGGTTACCCTTTGATCGGTGCGACCTACCTGCCGGCCGCTCAGTTCCGCGAGTTGCTCGATCGCCTGCAGCGCGCCTGGCGGGACGAGCGCGGCAAGTTGCGCAAGCTCGCGCGTCGCACCTCCTTGCAGATCGCGTTGGAGAACATTTCGCAACAAGGCGAGTCGCTGCCCGAGTCCGCTCTGCGGCAGGGCCTGTTCGCGCAGGCAATGGGTCTGGCAGACGTGCTCGGCGGCGGTTTCGGTGAGCAGAACAAGTTTCCCATGACGCCGCAGCTGATGGCATTGTTGGAGTTGCAGCAGAGCGCGCCGCGGGCCGAGCTTGCCGAGTTCCTGATGCTGACCCTCGACCGCATGGCGGACGAGGGTCTGCGCGATCATCTCGCCGGCGGCTTCTTTCGCTACACCGTGGACCCCTCGTGGGACACCCCGCACTTCGAGAAGATGCTCTACAGCCAGGCGATGATGGCCGAGCTCTACCTGCGCGCTGCCGACGTATTCGGCCGCGAGGATTACGCGCGGATCGCGCGCGACACGCTCGACTTCGTGTTGCGCGAGATGCCGGGTGCCCAGGGCGGTTACGTGGCGAGCTTCTCGGCGGTCGATGGCTCAGGGGAAGAGGGCGCCGTGTATCTTTGGCGCGTCGAGGAACTGCATGCGGCGCTGGGTGAGCAGGACACCGCGTTGGCGCGGCGTCATTGGCGGATGTTGGACGTCGCGACGTTCGGCGACCGTTATCTGCCGCGACGTGGCGAGGCCGCGTCGGCGATCGCAGATGCGCTGAAGCAACCGCAGACGGTGATCGAACACCGCTTGGGCGATATCCGTACACGCTTGCTCGCCGTGCGCGCGCAACGCCCGCTGCCGGTCGATGGCAAGGAACTGGCGGGCTGGAACGGCCTGATGCTGGCCACGCTGTCGCAGGCCGCATTGCGCTGGCAGGACCCGACACTGCGTCGCGCGGCGGCCGGTCTGCGGAACTTCCTGCGCAACCGCCTGTGGGACGGCGGGGAACTTCGGCGCGCACTCGATGACAAGGGGCGGCCGTTCGGTGATGCGTCGCTCGCCGACTATGCCTACGTCGCCTACGGCATGTCGCATTACGCAACCTTGAGCGGTGATCCGACCGACCGCACGCTGGTTGCGGCACTGGTCAACCTCGCGTGGCAGCGCTATTCGGGGCCGGCCGGTTGGCGGCTGGACGACGAACCGCTGATTCCCGGCATGGGCGAGGAATCGGCACTGGCCGAAGGCGCGCTGCCGTCGCCCTCGGCGATGCTGGTGCGCCTGGCATTGCACAGCGATGACCCGGCACTGGTGGCGAAAGGTAGAGCGGCGGCGGAACAGGCGCGTGCGGGCGTTCAAAACGAGCCGTTCTGGTATGCCGGCCACATCTCGGCATTGCTGGAATCGTCCACGCGGGCCGAATGACGTAGTACCGGGGACAGCCGTCGCCACGCCCGACGGGGTGTCCGGGCGAGCGGAAGCGTGGCCTGCTCAACCGGCGTCGGCCGCCCGGCGCAGCTCCGCAGCGCGATCGGTATGCTCCCAGGTGAACTCGGGTTGTTCGCGACCAAAGTGGCCGAACGCCGCGGTCTTCGCATAGATCGGCCGGCGCAGGTCGAGGTCGCGGATGATGCCCGCCGGCGTGAGATCGAATATCGCGCGTACCGCCTGTGCGATCCGGTGCTCGGGCAGGCTGTGCGTGCCCTGGGTGTCGAGCCGGATCGACACCGGGTCGGGTCGGCCTATCGCGTACGCGAGCTGCACGCTGACGCGCCGCGCGAGCCCCGCGGCGACGACATTCTTTGCCACCCAACGGGCCGCATAGGCGGCCGAGCGGTCGACCTTGGTCGGGTCCTTGCCGGAGAAGGCCCCACCACCGTGCGGGCAGCTGCCGCCATAGGTATCGACGACGATCTTACGTCCGGTCAGGCCGGTGTCGCCGTGGGGCCCGCCGACCTCGAAACGTCCGGCAGGGTTGACCAGGTAGCGCGTTCGCGAACTACGCAGGCCAGCGGGTACCACCGATTCGATCAGTTCCCCGATCACCGCGCGTTCTATCGCCGCGTCGGACAGTTCGCCCTGCAGCTGGGTCGAGATGACCACGGTATCGACCTCGACCGGCCGGTCTCCGGAGTAGCGCACCGTTACCTGGGCCTTGGCGTCCGGGCGCAGCCACGGCAATTCCCCGGCGTGGCGCAATGCATGCTGGCGCTGCATCAACCGATGGGCGAGCTGGATCGGCAGTGGCATCAGCTCCTCGGTCTCATCGCATGCATAGCCGAACATCAGCCCCTGGTCCCCGGCGCCGAGCACGCCGTCGGCGCGCTCGACGCCTTTGGCAATCTGCTCCGATTGACCATGCACACGCAACTGCACCTCGCAGCCCGTCGGGTCGATGCCAGGGAAGTCGGCGCGGTAACCGGTGTCGTGCAGCAGGCGACGAACGATGCCGTCGAGTTCGCCGCGCAGCGTCGCGAATGCCCCGGGCGGGCCAAGTCGGAACTCGCCGGCCACGACGACGAAGTCGTCAGCCAGGAGGGTCTCGCACGCCACCTTCGCATGCGGGTCCAGTTCCAGACAGCGATCGAGTACGGTGTCGGAGATCCTGTCGGCGAGTTTGTCCGGGTGACCATCGGACACCGACTCCGAGGTGAACAGATAGTCGGAGGTCATGGCGCTGCGCTCCCGGTGGCGATGTTTGCGGATACCCGGCGGCCTACCCTGGTGAGCCGTGTGGGATGGGTGTGGCTCCGACTATAAGGTAGATCGGGTGGAGAGGGGCGACGGCGTGGCCTCGACGGCGATGCGTCGGCCGGCGTGCCGGGAAGGGTCGGGAGCGCGGCCCGGGCCACCGCGCTCCGAGGAATGACCGCCTAGAACTCTTCCCAGTCTTCGTCGTCGACCGGTGTCGCCTCGACCTTGTTGCGGCGCGCGGGCGGTGCCGCCGCGGTGGCCGGCTTCGGTTTGGCAGCTGCCGGTTTTGCAGCCGGCGGGGGAGCCGTGGCCGGCGACGCCGCGGGCCTGGTCGTCGCGGCCCGAGGTTGCGCACCGTCGACCGTGAAGAAGGCCACCAGCTGGTTCATCTCGCGCGCCTTGTCGCTCATTGACGACGAAGCCGCCGAGGTCTGTTCGGCGAGCGCCGCGTTCTGCTGGGTGACCTCGTCCATCGAAGTCACTGCCTTGTTGACCTGGTCGATCCCGGCCGACTGCTCGGCCGAGGCGGCGGCGATCTCGGCGACGATATCGCCGACCTTTTTCACCCCGTCGACGATCTCGTCGAGCGACGCCCCGGTCCGATCGACCAGCTCTGCGCCGGTCTTGACCTTGGCGACCGAGTCCTGGATCAGCTCCTTGATCTCTTTCGCCGCGGAGGCGGAACGCGAGGCGAGGTTGCGGACCTCGGTGGCCACGACGGCGAATCCGCGGCCCTGTTCACCGGCACGCGCCGCCTCGACGCTGGCGTTGAGCGCCAACAGGTTGGTCTGGAACGCGATATCGTCGATCACGCCGATGATCTCGGCGATCTTGCCCGACGCGTCATTGATCTGGTTCATCGCCTCGATCGCACTTCTCACCACTTCGCCGCCACTCTGGGCGTGTTGCCGTGCGCTGTTGGCGACCTGATTGGCCTGCTGGGCATTGTCCGCATTGTTGCGCACTGTGCCGGTGAGTTGCTCCATGCTGGCCGCGGTCTCCTCGAGACTGGCCGCCTGTTGCTCGGTCCGTGACGACAGGTTGGTGTTACCACTCGAGATCTCGTCGGACGCCGTCGCAATCGCGTCCGCGCTTTCCCGCAGTTGGCGAACGACGTCGCCAAGGTGGTTGAGACTGTCGTTGATGTCCGCCTTTACGCGTCCGAAGGTGCCTTCGTACTCGCCGGTCATCGGCCGTGTCACATCGCCCTGCGCGAGACGCCCCATGACCGCTGCAATTTCATCGAACACGCGCTCCATCTGGTCGATCAGCGCATTGATGCCGCCAGCCAGCTGTCGGAAGAAGCCCTGCTTGCCGTCTTCGGCGATGCGTTGTGTCAGGTCGCCGGCACGCGCCGACTCGACGATCCCATCGATCTCGTGCTCGATCGCGACCTCGGTGGTGCGATCGGCCCATTCGACGACAGTGCCAAGTCGCTTGCCTTCCATGTCGACGACCGGGTTCGCGATGAACCGCATCGTGCGGCCGCCGACCACGAACTCCGACTGGTGTGCCGCATTCAGCTGGTTCAGCATGCCGCGCTGGTGGTTCGGATTCTTATGAAAGACATCGATGTTCGAACCGATGATGGCGCTGGCCGAGAAGTTCGGTAGATCTGAACGGATATCCTGTTCTGCGCCGGTGAAAAGCTTCAGTGCGGTCTCGTTCATGTAGATGATCTGGTGGTCCTGGTCCGCAACCATGACGTTCGAACTGACGTTGTCCAGCGCCACCTTCAGACGCAGGTTGGCCGCCGCTGTCTGGCGTTCCTCCTGCAGGCGTTCCTGTTCGGCCTGCTGTGCAGCCAGTTCCTCGGTGATGTCGATCCACTGCGTCACGCGACCCTGGTACTCGCCTTCGTCGTCGCGCACCGGAGAGGTGACCAGTTTGAGTGTCCGCCCCCAGGCCGTGAGCTGTGAGGTGCGCGTCTCGGTCAGCTGGCGCTGATAGGCCGCACGCAGTTCCGCATCGTCGAAGAAGTCGGCGAGGCTGGTTCCCATCAAGCCATCGGTTCGGAAGGCCGCGCCCTTCTGCCGGCCGATCAGGTCGAACAGGTCGTGCGCGGCCTTGTTCATGTAGATGAGGAGATTGTTGCGGTCGGAGACCGTCACGCAGGAATCGACGTTGTCGAGCGCCGAGCGCACACGCAGGTTCGACTGTAGGGCCTCCTGCACCGTGTGCACGTCGTAGTTGAGGCGCGATTGCATGGTCTGCATCGCCTGTAGCACCTCGCCGGCCTCGTCATCGCGGTCGCTGGCAATGTCGTTGTCGTACTTGCCCTCGGTGATCGCGTGCGCGACGGCCACTGCGTGTCCGAGTGGACGCGTGATACTGCGCGCGATCAGGTACGAGACCACGAGGCCGATCACGATTGAAAACAGTGCGGCGACGAGTGCCAGGTTGCGCAGCTCGGACATCTCGGCAACAAAGGCACTGCGGTCGGCCGCGATGCGCAGCATGCCGACCACCTCGCCGGCGAAGTCGCGCAGCGGTGCAGACAAGACGCTGAGCGGGACGCCGTCCAGCTCAGTGATCTGCATGAAGGATTCCCCGGCACGCACCCTGGCTGCGTCCTCGCTGCCGAACGGTAGCGCCGAGGGCAGGGTGCTCGCAAACGCCTCGAGATCCGAGCCTTTGAAGAGGTCCAGCGTCACGTCGGTGCCGTACTTCGACTTGAAGGCCTCGAAGAACTCCTTGCTGAATGCCATGCCGAACTCGACCGAACCGAGATGGACACCGTCTTTGAAGACGGGCGTCAAGCCGCGGAGACCAAGCCCGAACACACCAATGTCCAGGCCGGTCACGGGTGATTTTTCATTGTTCGTTTTGACGATCGTCGGTCGTTTGCCGGTCAGGTCGTCTCCGAACTTGCCGGGCTTATGGATGCGTACGAACGAGGTGGCCGGCGGCGTATGGAACTGAAACTGGCGCACCCCGAAATCTTTCTTGAGGCGTTCGAACGGTGTGCGGAACATCTGTAGCAGCCGCTCGCGGTCACCGGCCGCGAACGCGTCCTGGGCATCCGGCATCTCGGCCACCAGTGTGGCCAGCGTGGCGGCCGTGCGCACCTCGGCGTCGAGTCTGCCCTGCAGTTCGACGTAGTGTTCGTTCAGATTCTGAAGCTCACGGTCGACCGCGGCCTTGTGCATGTGCCAGAAACCGGCGCCGATCAGCGAGGCGGTGATCCCCGCGATCAGCAGGGTGAAGGCGATGGACAACTTGCGACTGGTCGGCAGTGAACGCACGGCATGCATCAGGCGTGCCGCCCTTGTCGGCTTGAGCGTCGCTTTCCCGGCGTTGATCGCGCGGTACAGTTGCTCGGCCTGCTCGACCTCTGCGCGTGTGGGGTGGATGCGCACAGACATGTATTCGACGATATGGCCATCGCGCATAACCGGTGTCACGGTGGCCTTGACCCAGTAGTGGTCGCCGTTCTTGCAGCGATTCTTGACGATCCCGGTCCAGGGCTTGCCGGCCTTGATGGTGTCCCACAGGTCTTGGAACGCCTCGGGCGGCATGTCGGGATGACGCACCACGTTGTGATTGCGCCCAACCAGTTCGTCCTCGCTGAAGCCGCTGATCTCGATGAACGCCTGGTTGGCATAGGTCGTAATGCCCTTGAGATCGGTCCGCGATGCCAGTATCTGTCCGGCCTTGAATTCGCGTTCCTGCTGGGTAACCGGTTGATTGTTCTTCACGCCTGCTTTTCCCGTCGTCGCTACAACTGGCCAGTTAGTCGTCAGCATCGGCAAAATCTTGAACGTCGACAGGTGTTTTCCCGCGGCGGACAGGCGCCGGCCGCGGTGCCGGTATGGGCACCCGGGGCGAAGAATTCTGCGCGTCCGTGGGGAGCGGGTGCTATTCGGTCCGGGGTGCCGTCGACGGGGCCGGCGTCGGCGCAAAATTGAAGTACATTTTTTCCGCCTGCAGTTCGTAGGACCAGGGCAGGCCTTCGTGCTTCCATCCGGCGACCACGCGTTTGCCGGTCTGCGGGCCGGAACGCGCCTTGACACCTTCGAAACCCTCGACCTGGGTATACACGGTCTTGAAGCCGGCATCGTACAGGGCACGTGCGGCATAGGGGGCGCGGCTGCCCGAGGTGCACATGATGATGATGGGGCTGGACTTGTCGAGGCCCTTGGCCTGCAATGCGTTCTCGACTGCCGCTTCGAACTGGAAGTTCAGCTCTCGACGAAAGGTGCCGTGACGGTCCCCCGACTTCGCGCGCCACTCGGTCGTGTCAAACCGATAGGGGATGTTCGCATCGATCTGTTCCGCCACACCCACGTACCGCAGTTCCAGCGGGGTCCGTACGTCGATGAACAATACCTCGTCTGGGCGCGAGGTCTTGAGTTCGTAGGCCTCGCGTGCGCTGAGGTACAGGCCGAAGGGGGTGTGCCACTTCTCCCTGACCGCGGACTCGTCGATTGCCGATGCATTCATCGACGTGGCGACCAGTGTCGCGGTCAGGGCGTTCAGACGCATTATCTGCATATCGGTGCCAAACAAAGCTGCATCGTTAGACCGGTACCCTAGCAGGTTCGTACATCGATTTCCGGTGGATGCCGTGGCGGCGCCCCGCCAAGGGTCGCCCGATGGATGCCTATTTCCAGCGGTCGCGTTCGAGCAGCAGCAGAAGCATCTGCAGGACTGCCTGGTCCGCCGTGTCGTCATTCTGGGAGCCCTCCGGACCGGTTGCCGGGGGAGGCAGCTCACCATCCTCTACCGCGACGATCACCCGGGCGCGGTTGACGACATAGGCGACCGCCGCTGCGACATCCTGATCGCTGATGAGCTGGTCGCCGCGTGGCGGCATGCGGCCATGGCCGGTCAGCGCATGCTCGATGAGGGTATCGAGCGGCTGGCGGACACGTGCCTTCCAGTCGGCGGCGTCACCGAACACCGGTGCGCCTTTGCGACCACTCTCGTGACAACGCATGCAGCGTTCGGAAAACACGACCCGTCCATGCGCGAGGTTGTAGGTGCGGACGTCGTTTTCGTAGCCGGCCGGTCCGGACGGGCCAGGCGCCGCGAGTGCCTGCGCAGCCATTGCCAGCGCCGCCCAAACGTATCGATAGAGTCGCATGGTTGTCAGCTCTCCCGCAGTGTGAGCCTCGCATACCGTACAAGCATCCGCCCGCTCGATGCGCGCGGCTGATGCCGCAGCCAGGTGCTCCGGCGATCCACTGCGACGGGTTCGCTGCTGGTATTCCGCATCGCCACCCCTCTCTCACGCGTGCCCGGTCGGCGGTCCATTAACATATTAGTCGATCTGTTCCCGCCAACTACAATGAACGCCCCGTCGAGCTGCTCACGGGTGCCCTTGCCACGAAACCTGGATGCGGCAAGGGAGATTGCCCACGGCGGGCTTGCAGGCCAGCAGTGGAAGTGGTGTCATCGAATGCCCACGACCTTACCCTGGTGTGCGCGCGTCGTCGTCAGGGAAAGTGATTGCGCTGAAGCCTGTGGTCGCGGTGAACTCCGTAGGCCACCCATTGAGAACCAAGATCTTGCGCTTTCGACGAGTGATCGATGAAACAACAATACAATGACCGGACGATTCCCCGCATCGCGCTGCTGCTTGCGCTGCTAGGCGCAGGTTGTACGCCGCAACAGTCGCTGTACAAGGAAGATGTGACCGCCAAGGCGCTGACCTCCGGCGGCACTGTACACACGAGGGTGCTTGCCGCAGCCGAAGATTGGCGGAACTCCGGCGTCGAAGTGGCCGAGGGGCAGGAATACGGCGTCACCGCCACAGGCAAGTGGAAGACGTATGGGACATGCAATGTGACCGGGCCCGACGGTGTCGGTATGTACGGGCCCTTGTGCTTCAAGTTGCCGCTGTTTCCTGAAGTGATCAGCGGTTTCAGTCATTCGACACTGATCGCGCGGATCGGTGATGAAGGTGCACCGTTCGCGATCGGTGACAACCTCAAATTCGTGGCCCAGGCAAGCGGTCCGTTGTATTTCAGGATCAACGATACCTACGGCGCGACTGCCGACAATGAAGGCTATGCCGACGTCGAGGTCACTGCCTTCGGCGGCAGCCAGCCGGAGATCACAACTGCCCCGGCCGCACAGACGGCACTGGCCGCGCAGGTGGCTGCTGCGGCATCGGGCGTACCCCGGGTTGCGCTGGTGATCGGCAACAGCAACTACCAGCAGAGCCCGCTGAAGAATCCGGTCAACGACGCCAACGCCATGGCCGAGAGCCTGCGCCGGCTGGGCTTCTCGGTGATCCTGAAGCTCGACGCAAACCAGCGCGAGATGGAACTGGCCATCGACGAATTCGGGCGCAAGCTGGTCGGCGGCCAGCACGTGGCGCTGTTCTATTTTGCCGGACACGGCGTGCAGGTCGATGGGTCGAACTACCTGATCCCGACCGAAGCGGCCATCCGGCGGCAGAGTGACGTACGCTACAAGGCGGTCGACGTTGGTCAGGTATTGGGTGCGATGGGTGAGGCGACCGACAATCTCAATATCGTGATTCTGGATGCATGCCGCGACAATCCATTGCCGCGCAGTTTCCGCAGCAGCGCCCGCGGTCTGGCCCAGGTGCACGGTCCCAAGGGCACCATCATTGGTTTCGCGACGAGTCCGGGTTCCACCGCGGCGGACGGGGAGGGGGACCACGGCGTCTACACCAAGCACCTGCTCGAGAGTTTGCCGGAGCCGGGGATCAGCATCGAGCAGGTGTTCAAACGCGTGCTGCAGGGAGTGAACGCCGAGACCGGCGGTCTGCAGACGCCGTGGACCGAGTCATCTTTCACCGGTGATTTCTCGTTCAATCCCGGATGAGCGTCGCGCCATCCCGGTCTGAACCGGCACGGTGACGGCTCGGCCGCGGTCGCGCGGTGAATGGGTGAGACACGTGACGCAGCAACCCGATTGCATCTTCTGCCCGCCGTCACCCGACAGTATCCTGTCTGAGAATGCGCTCGCCTACGCGATCCGCGATGCCTTTCCGGTGTCGCGTGGCCACGTACTGGTGATACCTCGGCGCCATGTCGAAGACTATTTCGCACTGCACACGGACGAGCTACTCGCTTGCAGCGAACTGCTTTCGATATTGCGACGCGACCTGATGGCAGAAGATGCGGGGATCCGCGGATTCAATGTGGGCGTGAACGCCGGTCGCGCGGCGGGACAGACCGTTCGGCATTGCCATATCCATCTGATTCCACGGCGGCCGGGTGACGTGCAGGACCCGCGTGGGGGCGTGCGATGGGTCCTGCCGGAACGGGCCGACTACTGGTCGGGGCGGTAGGTCACGTCACGACTCGGGTGCGCCGCGAGGCCCCCGTTGTGCGCCGGGCCGTCCCGACCGCCAGCGCACCCGTCGCGATACCCGCGACTGATGTATCCGCCGGTATGCGGCGGTATCCCCGGCCATTCGACATCGTTACAGATCGTTTTTTACCTGCTCGGCGCAGGCACCGCCGATTTCGATCGATTTCCTCATCATCGCAATGGCCGCTTCGGACGAGCCGTCTTCGGCCTCCAGCACCGCCGACAACGCCGACTCGAACGCCGACTCCGCATCGGCGTAGCTGCCTCCTTCGAGGATGGTCCGGTACGCGACATTCTGCAGGTCATCGGAATATGCGGACATCGCGATCATGTGGCATTCGGCGAATGCCTCCGCCGTCGCGCGTGCCTTCTGTTTGAGCTGGTCAGCCGATAGGTCTTTGGTTTCGGGATCGGTCGCAAACACCTCGGTGAATGTCGACTCCGCCATCTGCACGAACGCACGCCGGTACGGGGCGCTCTCCAGCAGATCGGCCGTGGCGATCGCCGGCAGAAGGATGATGGCCAACACGGCGGGGAGTAAGGTTCGCATTGTCTGCTCAGTCATATCGGCCTCCAGGGTTGAGTACACCTTACATCGTTGTGCCGGGAGCCGGCGATGCCGCATCGAACGAATCCGCTGGTGTGACGTGTCGAGCCGTCGCGTCGTGCAAACGCGGCCCGGACCGTTTTCCGCACGGTGTTACAGCGTGCTCCACAGGGCCCACGTCAGGCCCCCGGCGATGATGATCGCGCCGATGACGAAAAAGGCGCTACTGTCACCCTTGAGGCGTTGGCGCACCTCATCTGCGGTTCCCGCATAGACCGGCAGGCCGCGCGATCGGCCGGAGCCGGGGTAAAGTGCCCCATCACGCCAGACACCGAAGACGCAAACCTGTTCATCCGGGCGGAGCAGCCAGGATTTGCAGGTCCCTTCACTGGACTCGGGTTCGTCCCCATACCGGATATAGCCTTCGATCCGATCCCGGACATGCGCGAGAAACAGCGACCGGGCGAGAAACTTTGGCAACAGTCTGGGGCTCAACTGCGCGGACGCGTGGGCTCGCTCGTGCACGCCCGCCGGCAGGCTGCGCCGTTCGAGATGAATGAGATCCGGAAAGCCCGAAAGCCTGATCGTTCCGGCAGGTGTTTCTATGCCGGTCGGTACCAGGAAGAAGCCGTCGTAACGACAGGTCATGTGTTTGCTGGTGCGTTCACCCGCTGTCCTTGCGCCGCGTTCTTCGTCGAAAACCTGGTAGCGGAAGGCCAGTACATCGCTGAACGGGGTCTCGGCATCGGGTTGCAACGCCCGTGCCCTTCCGCAAACCGCGGTCCATTGGCCCGGCTCCGGTGATTCCACGCCAAGGCTCCGTTCGATGGCGTCGTGGTCGGCCTTGTCTCGCAGACCCTGCTTGATCAGCCAGAGGCCTGCAGCGATTAGAAGCGGCAGAAAGAACGCCACTGTGCCAAGGTAGTTGTCGAGTACCCACGAAAGTCCAACGATCGCGAGGACGAGGACGACAAAAGGGCCGTAGTGGGCGATGGCGGCTCTCAGCGCGACCGATTCGAGGGAACTGTTCTGGATTTTCACCTGATCCGCGCCTCGCTGTGCCGCGGCGACAACCGCCGCTTTAAAGGCTAGCCGCCTTCGCCGGATGTTCGAGCGGTTTCTTTCGCCGTCGTCGACGCGGTTTGTCATTCAGGGTCGATTCGACCCGCCTCATTGACGGTGATGGTCGTCGGTGGTGGCTGGCAGGTCGTTGCCCGACGCGTTCGGGCGTCTGTGGCGCGGTGTCAAACGAGTCAAGCGGGTGCCGTGCAGGCGCTGAACACACCGCAGGGCTATTGTGGGGTCGGCTGCAGCGCCTGCCCGAGCGTTTCCGAGTCGACATAGCCGGCCATTTCCTCGATGAACGTGGAAACGCTCGGGTCAGACATCAGGGCCTGCATCGCGACTTCGCCCAGTACCTCGAAACTCGCCTCGATGGTCTGTTCGCCTTCGTACTGCAATGCCTGCCTCGCCGGATCTCGGCACTTCACCGCCAGCAGATCCACGAATATGTTCGCTGCCGTTTTGCTGATCGCGCTGGCTTCCCGCTTGTCCACGTCGCTCAGGTCCGCGACCTGCGGATGCGACGACATGGCGGCGAACACCCACCGTGCCAACTGCCCCTTTTCGTGATCGCTGGTGGACCGGACGAGGCATTTCGACAGGTCGTCCGTGAACGGGCCCGCTTGGCTCGATACGGACAGGACAAGCGACACAAGCAGCATGGATCCCAAGGCGCCGATATTCATTTCGCGTCCCCGTGGTGGCTCTGCAGCGATGGTGTCAACGGAAGCGCAGACAGCTGCGCCACGGAATGCGCAACGCGGCATCTGCGCCTGTCCATCGGAAACCGGATCACGCTGGAGGGGCTTGCCAGCCACTCCCCCGCGGACGGATCCCGGTTTCTCGACAGCTGAGATGCGCGTGGCTACAGTCAGTGCGACGACTTCTTCGGCGGGCAGGCGTTCATAACGCCAAGCATTGCCCACCACAGGCTGGCGTAGGCCGCGGTGCCGACACCGATCAGGTAGAGCAGATCACTCATGTCCGGAAACGCATGGCCGGTTTTAGCTGTCGTGCTGGTCGTACGCATGGTGTGCTCCGATCTGTTGAGGATCCACCGACCGCAGGCGACAGCAAAGGCACCAAATCGGTCGGTCCATCATTGTTAGCGGTACATCAGAGCGTGGCTAAAGGGCGGGACCTGAAGAAACGGCGATCACAGTCTGTTCATTCCCCCTGCGGTGCCCGATCGGGCCGGTGCGACGCCAGATCGGCTCGACCCGCGTGGCGGCCCCAGGCCAGCAGGGTCGAGATGTGACCGGCGTTTGCGCGATTCTCGGTGACCGCCTGGATCCCGCCCTCCGAATCGGGGCGCCGGACGGTCCGGCATCCCGGATTTGCAGGGTCAGGTGTCTCGGGAGGAGCGCGTTTCCGGCTGCCGATACGGCGGCCAGGCGCTCCATACCGAAACCCGGGTTCCCCGGGACACTCGCCCAGAGAGATTGGCGACTATGAGATCGGCGGGCCGTCTAGAATTCGAACTGGGACCACGGCCTTGTGGGAAGCCATGCCAATGACCGAGTCGGTGCGCGTTGTCGAGAACTTTCTCGCCGCCCTCGCTGCGCGTGACTTCAGCGCTGTACGCGGCTGTCTGGCGGACTCCGGGTTTCGCTATCTGAGTCCCATCGCGCAGTTCGACAATCCGGACGACTTTGTCACGAGCATGGAGGGTGTCGGCGCTATCCTGCACAAGATAACGGTCCTCCACCGCTTCGAGGATGACGGGCTCGTGTGCCACGTGCTGGATTTCACCGTCAACCTGGAAACCCGGCGTACCCGGCGGACGGTGCAGTTGGCACGGGTTCGGGATGGCAAGCTCGTCGAGCTCGAGGTGATATTCGATGCCACCCAGTTCAACCGCATGGTCATCACCGACGAGTCGCCGATGCCCTGATGAAGGCTCGAGGGGCGTTCTTCCGGGAGAAGCGGCAGAGGCCCGATGCCCGGGTTGTCGTCGCCAGGGTGCATGAGTGAGTCCGGGAGGCGTCGGTTCCGCGCCGACCCCGGGCGGATGTTCCGCCAACGCCGTGAGATCCAAATGCCCGGGTCGTGCCCCCGTGCGTTGTTGTCGCCGATGCGTTTGGTGGGCCGTGTAGGATTTGAACCTACGACCAAGGGATTATGAGGACCACGGAGGTTCAACTCATTGAAAAATAAGCCGAAGATCCGCAACGGAATTCTCGGGTGCCTCATCGAAAAACCGAACCTGCCGAACCTATCCCGAACTCGGGCGGTTCGGTATCTCCGAACTTCCGCGGAAAAGTCGATCTGCGTCATCGAGTTGCGTCGGGTCGGTACCGAACTTGGGCCGAGCCGGGGTGGCTTTCGGCTTCCGTTTCGCAGCTCTGGTCGAATTGCCTGCTTAGGGGGACGGGCTGATATTGGTGAAGCGGGTAGGTTCTTCCGAGTTCGGCCCACTTCGGAGATCCGGTTCAGGTGCAGTGATCGTCCGTTGGTAGGCCGAAGCCGCCGTTGGGGACCAGGTCCGGCAACGACCTCAATAGGTTGGTTGACAGTCGTAGGCCGGAGCATCTCGCCGAACGAATTGTTATTGCTTAATGACCGGTTGAATCCGCATCCCATTGCTGCCGTTCGAGGTGGGTAAAGCGAAAGGGCTGCAGTGCGACTTTTGCGGTGGCCGCCTCTGCATATCGCCTCGATGGCAGCCGACCGAGAGCAGGCCGAATGGAATTGCGAGTACGGTCATGCGGCAATTCCTATCGCCGACCGGAGGTACCGTCTACCAACCGGCCACTCGCGCTCACGGCGAGGGTGTAGGAAATTCTGTGTGTTGAGCCATGATAGCGATCCGAGGAGGATCTCATGGCACGACGCACCAAGCCCACGATTGAAGACGAACTGATTGACAAGCTGCTGGAGGGCCGCGAACACAGCGCGGCACTGCTCGGCAATGATGGCCTGATCGGAGAACTGAAGAAGCGACTGGCGGAACGTATGCTGTCGGCCGAGATGGACGTTCATCTCGATGACGATGATCAGCAGGCGGCCGGCAATCACCGCAACGGCTATTCGCAGAAATCGGTCACGATGGTCGATGACCGCGTGGTGTTGGATATTCCGCGTGACCGGAATGGCCAGTTCGATCCGCTGCTGATCCCCAAGTACGCGCGCCGGTTTCCCGGCTTCGATGACAAGATCATCGCCCTGTACGCCCGTGGCATGAGCACGCGGGACATCCAGGCGCATATCGAGGAGATCTACGGCATCACGGTTTCCCGAGTCTGGTCTCGGCGGTCACCGAGGCGGTCATGGATGAGGCCGTGGCCTGGCAGAACCGGCCGCTCGAGGCGACCTACGCGATCGTCTACTTCGATGCCCTGCGGATGAAGATCCGCGACGAGGGCCTGGTCCGCAACAAGGCCGTCTATCTGGCGATCGGCGTGAACTGTACCGGCGCCAAGGAGATCCTCGGACTCTGGATTGAGCAGACTGAGGACGCCAAGTTCTGGATGCGCGTCATGACGGAGATCCGCAGCCGCGGCACGACGGACATCCTGATCGCCGTTGTTGATGGCCTCAAGGGCTTCCCGGAGGCGATCACGGCCGTGTTCCCGGATACCGTCGTCCAGACCTGCATCGTCCACCTGATCCGCTACTCGATGCAGTTCGCGTCCTGGAAGGAGCGCAAAGCAATCGCGAAGGATTTGAAGCCGATCTACGCGGCGCCCAGCGCCGAGGCCGCCTCGGCCGCCCTTGGCATGTTCGAGGAAGGCGCCTGGGGCCAGAAGTACCCACCGATCGTCGCCAGCTGGCGCCGCTAATGGGAGCAGGTGATTCCGTTCTTCGCGTTTTCGCCGGAGGTCCGCAAGATCATCTACACGACCAACGCGATCGAGAGCCTGCACAGCCAGATCCGCAAGACGATCCGCAACAAGGGGCACTTCCCAAGCGACGATGCAGCGACCAAGCTGATCTACCTGGCGCTGCGGCAGATAGAAGCGAAATGGAAGCGACCACCGAGGGAATGGCAGGCTGCCAAGTCACAATTAGCGATACAATTCGGCGAGCGGTTTACGCTCGAAGACTGATTTCAACAACCGGCTCACACACAGAATTCAGTACAGCCCCCTCACGGCTCGATCATCCTCAAACTGGAGAGTCAAATCACTAACCGCAACAAGCAGATCCATGGGGTGAGACGGTGCGTTAGCCAGCCGCTCAATGCACACACCGTCTCGTAGGTTGTGCTATGGACAATTGTCCTGCACCACCACGTCATCAACTCCCGGATACCGCACCGGAGAGGATTGATAGCCCGGTGGAATAGTGAGGTATGCCAAGTTCGTTCCAGAGCTTTCGACTGGTCGCGGACCAAACGAAAAGTTCGTGCTGTTCGCAATACCGTCCCCGGCGGTGCCGACTACACTGCCGTCCGGATAAAAGGTCGCATCTACGTAAATGTATTCACCGTATCGGTCCGGCACAGGAATGCGCGCTACTTCAACTCCGTTATCGAAAAGCCACAGCTGCGACAAGTACGACTCAGCAGCTTGCGTAAATCTTAGGCAGTACCCCGAACTCATCGTGCCTTCGCTATTGAGACAGAGGAATGCGCCGTGTCGATCGACAGAACCAATGTACCCGTTGGTGGCCTTGAGCTTTGCGCGTACATTGGTGGTGCCGTTCAGGGCCGGAAGCGCATGATAGATGCCAGAGGTGGGACCGTTGGGGCCATTATTGACAGCCTGATTGTCCTCGATCTGGAGGTCAACCGCGCTGTCGCTTACCGTGGCCCAGCCATTCCCGACAGTGGGTGAATTGGGTCGGTTGAAGTCATCGGAAAACACGATGTTGCAAGTTTTTGCTGTATCGTTTCTCAATGCCTGCACTTCGGGCTCTGACAATGCTCGGTCATAGATGCGTACGTCATCAATTTGTCCATCTAGATGGTAAGAGGGAGTCGGAGTCAGACTGCCGATCCGCATCGGAAAATCACTCTGCGCTAAGTTGCCGGTGATAAAGGTCTGCGCTTTTAGAACACCATCAAAATAAAGCCGTTGCTCGCCTGAAGTGAATGTCATCGCATAGTGATGCCATTGACCATCCAGTGGAGGCGGGACGTCAGTCCATAGATCCGCATTACGGCCATCCGCAGTGGCGAATCGACCAAATAAGACTTTGTATGCACCGTGGAAATGTAGGTAGAAAGGGCGACCGGTGAGATCACCTTTCGAAATCAACACATCAGCGTAACCGTAGCTGTCCATCTTCGCCCAAAGGGAAATGCTAATTGCTTCAGACACGTTGAGGCTGACTGTGTTTGGCACTTCGATATAGTCTCCGTCACCATCAAGGTCGTATGCAGCATCGCTGTCGCCAAACCTGTCTTTTGTTGGGCTTGTGTCGCCGACTGTGAAGCCGTCATTATGATTTCCGCTAGAGTCTAAGGCGGTGCCGTCAAACTGATAAGATGCGATGAGCCCGTTGGTTGGTGGGGCAATTGTGGGGTCACGATAAAGCCAAGCGCCATACCGAACGTCTGACCAATTCAACTCAGCGTTTCCACTTGTTTCCATATAGTCTTTGTTGTCCCCCGAATCAGGCCGCCAGTCGAAGGCGGTAGCGATGGTGGCGCGGCCCAATTCACTCTGTGTTCGCATGATTCCAGCAACCGCGCGTGATGGAATTGGGGACCCTATGGTTGGACGCCATCCATTGGCAAAGAAATCCATCAGCCACGGGCTCGCTGAGTTCTCAAACCACACAGTATCCGGCCCGGGGCCGAGCGCTGGGCTCACTCCATAGCTGTTAAAAAGGGCATTCACCTCTTCGACCGTAGCCCATTTCCATCCCGTCACGTTAAATCCTTTGAGGATTCCGACGCATAGTCCATCCGGACAGGCGGCGTTGATGTCGCTCCATGACACATTTCTGAAGAGATCCGGCTGCAGCCACTGCCTCCCACTCGCTACAACAACATTTCCGGGTCCAGTCGCCGGATCATTGTCAATTGGGGGAGCGACCGCTGGGTTGAGATAGTCTTCGGCGACCCAACCGGTGATTCCGTTTTCGAATTCGACCTGCCACCACCACGAACCGTCAGCGAATACCGGGGTGTTCACGATCGTGCCATAAGCACCAGACGAAACGAAGCCGCTGGACCCTTCAGATATGTCTTCCCGCCAATTCGTATCAGCGGTTACCACGACAGAGTCCCCAATCGACCAACTATTGGGTTCGGGCGGCTCCTCGACGGTTACAACTGCAATCGCGGTTGTTGTACCTCCGTCGCCCGAGCAATTCACTTGGTAGGCGGTGGTAACCAATGGACTGACGGTGTAACTTCCAGAGGTTTTGTTATCAGTTGAGAATCCGAAACCGGTGCAAGATGTGCTATTCATGCTGCTCCAGTTAAGAATAGCGCTGTCGCCACTCGCTATCAGACTTGGAACTGCCGTGAGTGACGCAACTGGAGCCGGAATAGGCCCGATACGCGCCAAATAGTAGTCATCTGCAGCAAGATCCGTATCGAACAGGGTCGTAAGGAATAGAGAAATATTTGCCGCCGCTTCAGCGCCTGAGGACAATTTTTTTATTAGCCCTATAGGGCCGCCAAACTCTTCGACGATTTTATCGATTAGAAGACCCGCACCTTTCTTGGCAATAAATAAATCGAGGTCCCCAATAATGCAGGACATGAAAATCCAAGCATCATCATTCAACAAGACGTCTTCAGTGAAATAGGTCGCATATTCCAATGCCACCTCGGACCTGTCTGAGTTACCTCTAATTTTCTCGTTAAGGCTGCTCAGCGCGGAGGCCTGATCAATCAGCAGACGACCAGAACTCGCTATGCATGGATCTATTCCGCTCGACGCACGCCCAAAAAAGTCTCTTTCAAATATATCGAGCATTACAGACGCTAGGGGTATGACAAACTCCGTGCCAGTCGTGAGGATAAAACTGGACACCGCGTATTTGTTTAATGCCTGATCAGCCGGCAAGAAACCCGCAACGCCTACGGTTGTCAAATTCTTGAGTCCAGCGCCATCAAACACATGATCTTCCGCAGACTTGCTGAGCCCAAACCGGGCATCATAGCTTTCTTCGAGGTTTGCGTTGGTCGCACTGCCGTCGTCGTAGTACCCTTCAAAATCGGTGAGCATTTCGCCGATGTCGCGAAAACTAAGGAAGATCAGTTCGCCTATTCCAATCAGCGTATCGGTGAACCCAGGAACATCGATATGTCTGGGTGGAATTTTCGCGATCGTATCTGAGCCGCCGCCTGTTACGTCACTAAAAAAGAGCCATCGGGTTCTTCGATTCCAGAACGCGAAGCTAGAAGTTTCACCGGAATTTGCGAGCGCCGCACCAATGCACACGTCGTCCTCTGTACCAGTGTCACCAGCGAAATCTTCCGTAAACGCATCGGCGCAATCTTCCACGACGGCCGAGTTCGCATACGCTGGGGTTATGAGAGCTGCAGCAACCCTGGAGAGATAATGAGTGACTTGGTCAACTAAAGAGGTTGCTACTATATCGTCGGTGCTAAGCGTAGCAATCCGGCGAAGAACGGTCTCAATGCCTGCCGCTGTTTCCGGAGTGAAGTCTTTATTCACCCCGAACGTTCCTTGCGCAAGTTCTTCGTCAAGAATATCCGCCAGTGCATGCGTTTCTGGGAGCTTTTCCAAAACAGCAATGGCTAACGTATCTAGCATTGGATCGGAAGTGATGATTCCCGGCGTCAAAGCAACTAAAGCGACTGCTGTGCTGAGCGAGTCAATCTGTGGGTTGACTCTAACCAACCCCTCCGCTTTCGGGAACAGCTGCAACAGAAGGATATTTCCCTCCGAATCCGCCACCCGTAACAGTGCTGTCGCATCGGCGTTCATCCGAGCTGTGAATCGCCCATCCGGGAGGACCGGCGAGTCGTCGAATAAACCTACTCGCACTCTCAGTGAATCCAACACGAACGGCGCGGCCAGAGGCAATTCGATCTGACCCTCGAATACCCTCGTGTTGATTGTGATCGCGCTAGGACCATCGCCTAATTCGGCAACCTCTACGTCGCTCGGCGGCGCCAGCGGAAAAGTCGCGTTCACATCCCACGAGAGAGAGGCGACATTGAAGCGGAAGCGCCTGTCCTGTCTGATTACGAAGGTATCGGTACTCTGTGCGCTAGCACCGGTAGTTACTTCGCCGAAGTTCAGATCATCGTCAACAACAACCACGCCGGGTGCATCCACCACCACCTTCGCCGACGCGCTCAGAATATCGGGTCCGGAGTTGGTAATAGTCGCTTTGTATCCGTACTCGAATTCGTAACGACTCAATCGGTTCGACGAGACTAGCTGGTAGTTTCCAAGCGTAAGCGAATCCGCGGCATACGCCGGGGCCATCGCGCCAACGAACGCGGCAAGCAAGTAGAGACCGAAGATGGTGCACAGTGACGTGGCTCGGGCCATGCGCATTGGATGCTCCCTGCAATTTTAAATTGTCGTGGCGTAAGCGACCCACGCCGGGACTGGTTGTTGTGATTGTCGCGGCACTAATTTGCTCTTGCTTGGACACGGATCAAACCCATGCCAAATAAAATGAGCAGAAGAGGCGCAGCCAGCGGGACAGCGGATTCCGGAGATCTCGTCGAACCAACTGCCAAGAGGTCGAAAGTGTTCGGATCGTAGACCTCAAAGTCCTGCCGCCCGGGCAGGCCAGCACCGAGCCAAGTAAACTCAACGGCAAACCCGCTGACGGTCGCCCCATCCGCGATTCCACCTGCCAGTGCGAATGCCTCGTAAGCGGCCGGTAATGCAATCCCCGATCCAAGGAAATACTCATCCCAGTCGTTCGCCAACGGCGCTGGCGTTGCGATGCTCAACGATGTCTCGTCATACAATGACGGATCGAACAATACGTCAAACAGCTCCAGCGACACGCCGCTACCGAGTGACCCGCTATTCACTACAGTGTAATCGTACCGATAGCTCGAACCACCGAGCGGGGTCAAATCATATTCAATGATGATGGCATTAGCAGATTGAGCGAAAAGTACGAAGAGGGCGAAAGCCCATCGTGGTTTAAACAAGTTCATCGGACACTTTCCATTGCTTTTTGAGTTGTTGAGTTGGTATTGCGACTCAGCAAATATGATGCCATTGCAATGGGGCGCCTATATTTATGTCGCCTTACGAATCATCCAAACCGCCAGGCGATTGATTTGCTTACCCCTAGGACTATAAGGCGTCTGAATATCATCTCATCAGTTGCAATCTTAATCCCGCGGGCACTCAACGAAATGTAAAAAAACCGGACGCATACCAACTCGACGCGATGGGCAGCAAGAGGTAGACAACGGTGGGACGAAAAATCGGATGGCGGCTTTCCGATTGGATTCCGTGCCCTACGGCCGGTAACCTGCCCAATACGGTCGTTGACGGGTCGAATCCCCACCGGCAGTTTCGGCCGAACAACAGACGGCTGCATTGCCGAAAAATGGGTGCTTTTGTCGCAACGCGGACCGTGGGATCGTCTTAACGGTGGATGATTTCTCCGATCACATGCAAACCAAGCACGTCGTACTTCGGTGGGTCCTGTTGGCCTTCGGTCCCCTCCCGAGTCAGGGCGGCGAAAGCACGAAGGTTCTACCCAATTTGGAAATGTGCTCTGGCCCGAACTGGCGGCTCATCACGAGTGGTGAAAGATGACATCCGTGCCTGGCGGTGGTACGTTCGAAACGATTACGAGTCGGTACAGTTATTTCTTGCTTCGCGGCAGTAGCGCGCTCCGCGCTCTTGATGCCGCGCTCCTTACTGCCTTTGTGCACGAATCGATGGATCTTTCAGCTTGGCGCAGCGTATCAAGAAGCTTGTCTCGCATGCGTACCTCGGTGAGATTGGTTTGAAGCACTGCCAACATCGCTGACTCCTCGGCGACAATGCCTCCCTCGGCCTCCGCCACTTCCTGGGCGATTGTCAGAAGTTTCTCCTTAAACTGTTTTATGTCGATATCCCGAGTCTCGCGAGCGGTTTTCAATAAACTGCGAACAACACTCCAGTCCCATTCAGCAATTTGGGTTTGATGGAGGTCAATAGCGGATTGGACAAATTGTTCGTTGAAACCCCATTCGTTGGTCAGGTACCGCTCGATTACATGGATTTCATCGTCGTGGATAACCCCATCTGCGTGAGCAAGTCGAAGCAGGATCGGGATGATGATGTCCGCTATGGATGCGCCCAGCACATCGATCGGGGAATTGATGAAGTGAGGTATTTCTTCGACGGTTTCACGACGACATGCCGCCAGCAAGCGTCTCGTCAAAAACATTCCACCTGCACCCACTGTGCCGGCAGCCACCATTGCCCCGATGGGGGTCGCGACAAGACCCGCCGCTAGGCCGATTTGGCCCAATGCTCCCAGCGAAGTGAACCAACCCGCGTAGACCGTGCCAGCCACCCCGGCGCCGCCGAGCAATGCGGAACCTCCTTCGTGAATTCGGTCTGCTGTCGACAACAACTTGTAGGCATCGGCACCAATTCCGAGTTGCCGCTTGAATTTGTCTGGATCTGCGATGACGCTGGTGATGTCTTCATTGAAGAAATCCTCCAGTTGCTCATCAAAGGTCACGCCGTGGCACCGAGGGGACGGAAAACGCTTACAGCTTCGTTGATCTCTTCAACTATCTGGGGATTGCTTGACCTTAGGTCGTCTATGAATCCACGTGTTGTTGCGTAGATCGTCGCGAGGGTGCCGATAATGGAAGACAATGCTGGCCCAATAAACGGGATGAGCGCCAGCAACGCAGTCAGTATTGCGCCAACGATCAATCCTAACGTCGTGTTGGGAAACTTCTTGGCGACCAATAGCGCAATCTCGATTACCCGTTTGCCGATAGCGATTATTGTTTTGCCGATTTCGATCGAGAATTTCGCGATCTTGTGCAGAATCGCTTTCACTTCCGCAGGTAGGGGCAGTTTATCCAGATGCGCCTTTAGCTGTTGATCGGTCGCGTATTCCCGCTTCATCGCGGCAAGCTTCTCTTCTGACAGCGATGGAATATCTACCGAGTAGCGCTCGCCGGTCTCGGGATGGACTACTTCGACTATCATGGTGAGACTCCTTTTCTTTGTTGCATGCGCCCGAGATTGACCGATTGTCAACGTGGAGAGCACGACTCGCAAGATTAGCGGCGTCCGGGTACTCGCCGGACCCGTGGCCGGTTCACATGGTGTTTCAATCGCAACTCGAAAGCGGACCGACGTAATCGAATTTGTGTCGAGCCTCGGATTCCTCGAACGTCCAAATGCGATGCGTCCCCGCGCCGCGAGGTGTCGCGCCGGCCAGCATGACTTCAAGTGTAGAGGGGCTTCCGCTGGACGCGATGCATCATCCTAGTCTGGGCGCTTTCGAAAAGGTATCGCCCACGGTCAATTTATCTCGCTTCCATGCGTTCATGTAAGCCACTCGCCGGTCAGCTGTCACGCAGGTATGGGGCACCCTGCGATCTTGGCGCAGCGGGGCGGAGGTCGCGAGAGAGGGGCGTCCGTGCCCCATGGGGTGGGTCAGTCCGTGGCGGTCTTGCTGGCCCGGGTGATGGCGACCGAGGCGGTGTCGGCGGCGTCCCGAAGCGTACGGGTGGACAGATGGCTGTAGCGCTGCGTGACCTGCGGTTGGCTGTGGCCGAGGATCTGCTGGACCTCATACAGCGACCGGCCTGCGTTCACCAGGAACGACGCATACGAGTGCCGAAGATCGTGAATCCGTAGGTCGGGTAATCTAGCCTCGTGCCGTATGCGCTCCCACACCTTGTGGATCGTGGTGTATGGCTTCTTGGTCTTCCGGTTGATGAAGAGGTGGTCGAACTTGTCTTTTGTGTCGAGTGCATCGAGCACGGCGAGGGCGGCGTCGTTGAGCGGGACTGATCTTGGCTTTTTCGATTTCGACGTGGCTGAGGGAATGCGCCAGACGCGGTTGTCGCGGTCGACCATGTCCCAGCGAGCCTGGAGCGCCTCGTTCAGCCTGGCGCCTGTCGAGAGCAACCAGAGGGCGACGTTGCATACGACCCTGTTCGTGTCGGTGCGCAGGACTCTGAGCAAGCGTTGCAGCTGATCGTCGTCGAGGTAATGCTCGATTCGGTTGTCGTCGTTGAAGAGCTTGAAGCCGGTGGCTGGGTTCGACTGCAGTAAACCCCATTCGACGGCAAGGTTCAGGCAGCGGCGCAGGAGCTTGACCTGGTGATCGCAGGTTGCGCCGGCGAGACCCTGATTCCGCAAGCCGGTATGGAAGGTCTGGATTTGGGCCCGGGTGATCTGGTTCAGCTTGCGGTGGCCGAACTGCGGTTTGAGGTGACGGTTGAACAACTCCTGGTCGCGCTTCCAGGTGCGTTTGCGTTGCTTGGCGAAGGGCAGGTAGTGGTCGGAGAAGAAGTCAGCGAACGTCAGCGCGGCGTTGGCGGCCTTTTTCTCAACGCTGGGGTCCGCACCCAGGGCGATCCGCGCGCGCAGCTCCTTCGCCTTGTCACGGGCCGTGGCGAGGTCGATGTCGGTGATGCGGCCGATCTTGGCATGGGAGGATTTGCCATTGGCATTTTTGTAGCGGAGGTAAAAGGTCTGCCCCGATTGTCGGGCCTCAAGGTACAGGCCGGGGACGGCGAGTTTATGGTTCCCGTCGCAGTATTCGATTCGACGTTTGTCGGCGGGACAGGTCAGCTGATCGTTGTCGATCAGATCTTGGGTCAGTCTAACGATAGGCATGGGAATGTGCTCCAGAAGCAGGGAAGATGAAAATTGCGATATGGATGAAGTTGCCGGCCCGGATGTCGAGGCGGCAGCGCCGCGGCTAGGACGACAGCTCGTACTGCTTCGTGGCGCGTTTTCCGTGAGGTGCGAACCGGAGCGGGAGTTCGTCCCGGCGAACCGCATGGGCAACCACCGGGCCTGCAATCCATTTCAACCGGGACCGCCACAACGCCTGGCCCACGATCGTCTCGACCGTATAGCTGTGACCGTGCCGCATCGAGGGTATGAACGCATCCACGGCGGCCACGATGGTGCGGTAGTTCGTTCTTTCTACCCATCTGCCATTGTCCAGCTTGACGGTTTCTGTGGGGACGGGCGTCGGATTACGCATGATCAAAGTCCTCCGCGACGGTGATAGTGATGCGGCGCTGCTTGCCCCGGCTGATCTGGACGTCGACGCCCTGTTCGCGGAGACCGCCCATAAGCGGCTGGAGCCGTTTCGAGAGCGAAATCGGATTCTTCGGCCAGTAACGCCAGTATTCGGTGCCCTGCGGTGCGACGTCGTTCAGCTCGTCAAGCAGCTGGGTGGGAGTGCCCTCCCATTGAGGCACCTTCAGCTTTTCGGCGAACGCGAGTAGGGCCGCCGCGAGCGGACTATTCAGCAGGGTCTCGCGCTGTGCATTGCGCAGGACATCGGTGTACGCGTCCTGGTACGGCGTTCCGTGAATGCCTTCTGCGTGCTCCATCGCGGCGAGCCAGTGCGTGAAATCGATCATCCGGTAGTTGTGGATCGGTTCGGCCGATGGAAGCTGTGCGAACACCGCCGAAATCAGGTCGAGGAGACCGCGAAAGATTGTCGGCAGGTCCGCTTGGAACCTTCGAATCAGGTCTCGCTCGGATTGGCGGTTAGCGGATGCCAGCGATTTGAGATGAAGCGGAAGGCAGCGCTGGGCGAGGTCGGACTGCGTCACGAAATCGTGGATGCCGTTAATGATCAAAGCGGCGTGAAGGTGCAGTGTCGATTGGTCGGCGTCGGTATAAAGCCGGCGGGAGGTCAGTGCGCCGCCGGACGACGCGATGCATAGTAGGTCGGCCATCTGCGGCGGGATGCCACGGACGTTGTCGAAGGCCAGCACATGCGCATTGCGCGCGGCGATGGCGAGGTCTTTGCCGCTTCCGGGCAGGATCTGCACACCAACGTCATTCGGGTCGATCAGAGTTTGGATGATTCGGCAAAGGAAGGACTTGCCAGTGCCTTGCTCGCCCTGCAAAACGAGGATTGGGAACTTCGCGCTCGCCTGCTTCGGGTGGGCGAGGGTGTACGACATCCACGCTTTCAGCAGCAGGATGTCAGGGGCGGTCAGGTTCAGGTACTGATTTAGTCGATCAAGATCACCGTCCTCTGCCGGTTCGACCAGTGGTCGCGAAATGGGCGTTCGATGGAATAGCAGCGGTGAACCGTCGCGAAGCAAAACGACACTATTGGCGGTGACGCGGACTCGAGTGTTGGATTCGTCGTCGAGGTCAATTTCGATACCACCGAGGCAAGGCGCGACTCGATACCAAGCTTCGGCGCTGATTCCCCCTACGTCAGCGATCGACATGAGGTGCTCGTTCATGTCACGTAGCTCCCTGCTGGAAGGCACATGGCCCTTTTCTTGAGCAAGTCGGCGGATCAGGTTGTTGCCCTGACGAGAACCGACGGGAACGCACCGTGGGTTTCCGGGGCCGGGCATGACGAAGAAATCTTGTCCTTGCTGTGATCGGAAGAGGAGAAGCTCCACCATCAGATCGTGCGAAAATTTGATTTCCGACGCAGGAATCAGCTCTCCGCTCGACGAACCCGTCGACATGGCGCCCTTGGCGTTGCTCGTTGCATCGGGACCGTCATGTTCGTCGGGTACTTTGGAACTCTCTGCCGATCTGATGCCGGTTGTGGGTTCGCCACCAGAGGATCCGTTGGGCGATGCTTGCCCGAGTTTGGTCACGGTAATCCCTTTCGCGGGATTTACAGTTGTTGTTGGACTGTCATTTGTCTTCATAAGAATCTCCGAAAGATTGGAGATTCGACGATACGAAACAGCGGAGGGGCGGTGACTGGATTGCAAGAATTGGGTGGATAAGTGCCGGAAAAGTCAGAAAAAAGGTCGCGATACCTCGCAAAATGCGCCTAATTCAGGGCAAAGAATCGAGCGGGGGCTCGTGAAACAATGGAAAAAAGTTTGGTGGCCAGTGAAAGGCCACAGGGGCCGGCAAGTGAGGAGTCGGCGAGGTGAATAGCCTACTTAGCGTGGTCTTCAAGTGTCTGGTCGATGCATGCTCGCTCACCATCATTGAAGTAAGTCGTGAGCGTTCTGATGCCGGGGCATTGGATGTGGTCGTCGGCCGCCCGATCGCGCACGAGCTTGACCAAGGCATCAACACTGAACTTGCCTCGGGCGACTTGTTTTCGAAATCCATCGTCCGCTTGTGTGATCAGTCGGCCAATGATCCCGATCAGCAGATACAGCCGCTCAGTGTGGTCAACAGTTTTTCGCTTCGCCCGCATGGCTTCGCCGGCTTGCTGCAGGTGCAAGGCAGTAAGTGCATTGGCTCTTTGCCATTCGTTCAAACTGGTGCGTCGGATCAATGGCCACCGGTAGCTAAGCGTCTTGTTCTTTAGCTGGAGTGCGATGGGGAGGCCCATCGTCGCTCTCGCTAGCTCTGCAGATAGGATCGTGAATAGAACGCTCGGGATGGCAAATTGCTCAGTCAGATTCTTGCGATTGAGCTCCAGGAGCTCAAGGAACTCGTCAAGTTCCGGGGTAGGCACCGCAAGATCTTCAAGGGGTGGCATTGGCGCTCCAGACGCGTCGGACACTTTGAAATGTTCAATGCCGTTTCCGTCAGCGAGGTCAAATTGAACGCTGGGGTCAATGTTGCGGTTGTTGCTGTCAGCCACGATGTCGCCGGCAGATGCCACTTCTAACTCATGGAGTTCTTCGATGTATGGCCAATACGCTTCATCAGGCAGGCCCTTGGTGTGGCGCAGAATGTAGACGATGGCTTGCCAAAGGGTTAGGGATTGCAGCGTATCAACGTCGTCTAGGCAGCTAAACCAATGGACTTCTCGCAATTTCGGCATCGTGAATCCTTATGCTACGGCGAAAATTTGTTGGTGATGGTAGCAACAGCGATCTGTCCACACGAGGTGATTGATACCGTCGGCTGGGCGTGGCGGGTGGAGTGGGCGGTGATCGTCAACCGACGCCGAGGGCCATTCGTCGCTGCACCCGTCGCCCATAAGCCCATGAAAACTATCGGCCGGCGTCGAGTCGTCGAGTGCGTCGGGTCGGAGCGAAGATTTCTTCATGGAGACTACAGGAGGCAGGGCGGGGCGCAGTGGGGAGCGGATCGGGACGATAGAAAAGCGAGAAACACCCGACGACTCGACGCACCCGTCGCCACCCCATGCACTTCAATGAGTTGCTGGCGTCGAGTGGCTCGTCGAGTCGTCGGGTGGGTCTGGGTCAGTCGATCGCCGCCATCACCGCCCCCGCCTCGGGGTGCTCCAGCGCGTACTCTCTGAGCCAGTGGTACTGCTGGGCAAATACATCCGCGACCAGCATTCCGGAGAACGCCAGGTGGCTGTATGCGTAGAGGCATGCGGTGATGCCGAACGCATCCGCCGACAGCTGACCGTCAAAGCCATTCTCGCAGACGACGTGGAACACCGTGTCCTCATCGGGCGCCATGTAGAAGGCTCCGTTGCCGAGCTGATAGAAATGCCAATAGCCACCGCGGTAGTCAGCGCTCAGGCGTTCGGTCATCGCATACACCAAGGGCTCCAGGTGCAGGGGGAAGTGGAATCCGAACAGAGCCGCGGTATGGTTTACCCGATCCGACTCCTTGATCAACGTGCGTTCGATTGGATTCATGGTTTGGTCCTCGTGAAAGCAGGATCGGCACCATCCTTAGCACCGTCCTGTGAATGACCCTTTCTAACGGACACAGTTAATCCTCCGCAGCAGTGCGGTTCAGGATTGATTCGGTGTCGGAGAAAGGGGAGGGGGTTAGAAAAGGAAGTTGTCGCGTTGCGCGACGAAGTCTTCGGAAAGACCGGCCATCAATCGGGCTTGGGCCAAGACGGCATCGGCGAGATCTTCGTCCGGTAGTTCCCAGGCGGCCACCATGTCGAGGGCGTCGATCAAGTAATCTTCGTAGTCGTTCACTTTTGCCTCCATTGGTACAGGTAGTAACCGGAGCCGGTGACCAGCACGGTGCCGACGGTCCAGTAGGGGTAGGCGAGAAACAGCAGTGCCCAGCCGACGGCGCCGTAGACGCGGGTCTGCTGGAAGGCGAGCAAGACGGTGCTGAACACCGCGACAGCGATGAAGCTCACGGAACCTCCGAATTCGGTAAGTCGTTGAAAGAGAAAGGGCCAAGAAAGGTCGGTATACGACCGGCATTGAAAGACGCGCCATTGACGGACCAGAAAAAGCGTTGCGTGTCTTGGGGTTGCGTGCGTCGTCATCGACACACCAGGGGAAAGGAAGTCCCTGAGACGGGCTACTGCTTTCGGGACCGAGCGGCCGTCGCCTTCTTCTTGACCGAGGACTTCTTCCTGGCGGGTGTGTTTCCAGCTTCCGTGATGCGGCCGATATCCACGAGGGTATGTTTTCGCTGCCGACCCTTCACGGCCTGGACCACGCCCTCGGCTTTGAGCGCTGCGAGCAGGAACGCCGGCGTGTTCACGGACTTGCCCTTGAACAGCCTAAACAACGCCAGTGACGTGATAGCCTCGGGCTCCTTCTGGAGCGCGACCTCGATGTCCTTCACGGCGACCCACTCGCCGCTGTAGAAGCCACCGCCGGTGTTCGATGAAATGCGCATGTGGATGTGGTCGGCTTCGTCCCGACCGATTTCGTAGGTCAGCGTGCTCTTGTTGGACAAGGTCGGGCACTTGCCCTTCTTGATGATTTGCATCGTTCAGTCCTCCAGTTGTCTCACATAAGGTCCCCGGTTTTGCGTGATTCCACCGGCGGATCCAGGTTCTCTTCGATCACGTCGCGCAGCTCGCCATCCAGCCAGGGCTCATCTGGGATCACCACAGCCAGGCCCCATTGGTTGTTGGCGAGATAGACACCGATGAAGTGATCGTCCTGCTTGGTGAAGCCCTCCCACATCAGGTCGACGAGCCGGTCGTCGGCGTCCCAGATATCGGTCAGCGGGCGGTCGGTGTCGTGCTCTTCGACGAGGATCACCCATCCGTCAGCATCGGGGTCATAGGTGTAGCCGTCGGCCTGGTACTCCGTGATCAAGCGGTGCACGAGGTCGGCGACGATGGGGAAGGCGGGATTCGTGGTGTCCAGCTGCTGCAGGTCCGCAGCGGATTTGAAGTGCAACATGGTGTGTTTCCTCCGGGCACAAAAAAGCCCGCGCGAGGCGGGCGAGGGTTAAGGGGGGTGGGTGACAACGCAACGAGTGCGTCACCCTATGATTGATGTTTAATATCTAATCTATATATTTATCTGTATACCTAAGAGTATATATAAAATTACGCCGCGCCTTCCGTCCAAAAAGCGCCGAAAAACTCGGCGATCACGATGCTCCTAAGAAAGTGCTGTCGATCTTCAGCACGCGGGGAAATTGTTGATATTCAATCTGGGCTTGCCTTCACCCAAATGTATTTGCGGATAAATCCAACATGATGTGTTCCTTGAAGATACTTGAAAAACACCATGCTGTTCGGCCATTTCAAATTGACGACTAGCAATCATCTTCACCTGCCAAACACGGCATCAAACACGTGATCAATCCAATCAAGAAGAGCGGTGTCCCTGACGAACAATGCGAAAGCGGAGACAGGGCAGTCTTGTCGGTATGACGCCCATCGAGGCATTTGGGATCGTCTGATCAAGTGATGCAAAAACAGTGAAGTTGACGAAGCATCATATCGGTTCTAACGGCCCAGCAGCGCAGCAAATGCTTCGTGCGGACCCTCATCGGATAGAATCAACCCATTGTGAAAATTCTTTCAGTGTTTTTGCGTGCCTGCGCTTGAGCTTGAAAGCGGTGCAAATATAGTCCACCGGATCATCCGGTTGTTTTTCCAACGCCTGCTGTGCAAGACCACGGGCCTCTGGGAAGCCAATCTCGGACCAATCCCGATCGTAGCCAAACGTATCCACGCCACGCCATTCCACTAAGTCAGCCACGTACTCCGGTGCCTCCCAATAGACGGGAAGGTGTTCCTCGTCTCTCCAGACACCAGCCCACGGTTTCAGAATGCGCGCCAAGTGCTCAATCTGGCGTTTGCTGGTACGGGAAAGTCCATGTAGTTGGGCAATATCAAGCGCAAGTGCCTTGATGGTAATCGCTGGTTTCTGACGCAGGATATCGCGCGCCATTTCCGCCAGCGTCGCTTCATGCTGTGGTTCGTAGTAGCTCTCCGACGAATAGATCTGACCTTCGACGGTATCGTCAGGCTTCTCGCTGTCGTCATCGAAGGATCCAGGCTCGGGCGCGTGGCGGGCAACCACCTTGACCGGTTGTTGTTCACTTTCGGGTTCGTCGTCATTCGACGCCTGCACACTCGTTGCCACGGCGACTTCGATGGGCTCCGGCATGCGCGCACGATCTTCCTCCAAAATGGTATTGAGTCGATCGTGCACACGGTCAAGAACTGCTTCTGGATCCTGGAAGTAGTCCGTGGACCAAACACGCACCAATCGCCAACCCAGGTTTTCCAAAATCGCTTGCCGCGTACGATCTCGGTCCCTGGCGGAAGGCGATCCATGGTACGTCGCACCATCACACTCGATACCAGCAAGGTAAGCTCCTGGAAAGTCAGGGTGGACGACACCGAGATCAATTCGGAATTTGCTGACGCCTACCTGCGTTTGAACTTTCCATCCTTTATCGCGCAGGTTCCAGGCGATGGCTTGTTCGAAATCACTATCAAACTGGTCGGCGCCATAGTCCGCCGAACTTTGTTGGGACAGTGCGATCGGTCCACGCTCGGCGAACTCCAGATAGTGTTTCAGATGTTCAACGGCTATCGCCGATGTTCGGGACAAATCGATCATCTGGGAATCGAAGCTGGAAAATATGACCACTTCTGTGGTGGCCCGCGTGATGGCAACATTCAGCCGGCGTTCTCCACCGCTTTTGTTCAACGGACCAAAGTTCATGCTCATCGTCCGGCCTCCGGGTTCGGTCGGGCCGTAGGCGAGGCTGAACATGACTACGTCACGTTCGTCACCTTGAACCGATTCAAGGTTCTTCACGAACACCGCGTCGTAGTTGTCGCTGGAATGGAAGAACGGTTCGATCTCCGGGTGTAGACGCCGGGCATCATCCAACAGATCTTCAATCGTTCGTTGCTGATCGGTATTCATCGTCACTATGCCGAGAGATAACTCGCACAGCTTTGGATGCTTGAGTCGACGAACAACCTCTGCAACCACCTCCCGGGCTTCGATTGGATTGTTCCGCCCTTTACCTTTGGAATAGACGCCATTGACCCGGTGGAGGGTCACGGCCGATTCCTTGGTCTCAGATGACGGGTAGGTAATCAACGAATTGTCGTAGTACTTGCTATTGGAAAAGGCAATCAGTGTCTCGTGGCGAGAGCGGTAGTGGCCCATCAAGCGAAGATGCGGTAATCGCGCCGCAAGCGCCTGATCGAGGATCGACTCGAGATCTTCCTCATCGGTATTGCCCGTTTCAAACGACGCGTTGAAAAAATTAGTCGGGGGCATCTGTTTTGGATCGCCCACCACGATCACATTTTTTCCCCGCGCGATGGCGCCGACAGAATCCCAGACCGTCATCTGAGAGGCTTCGTCGAATACTACCAAGTCAAACGCATTGAAATCGGACGGCAGGAATTGCGCCACTGACAGTGGCGACATCATCATGCACGGGCACAGATCCAACAGGCGCTCACCCATGTCCTCGAACAATTGTCGAACGGGCTTGTGGCGCGTCTTTTTCTGTAGCTCCTTAGACAACGAGCCAAAAGCCTGCGAGTGTTCCTGACTATTGATATCCGGCGCCGACTCAGCAAGCTGTGCCGCAATATACTGACTAGTGGTGTCCGCTACCTGCTTGTCGAGCTCGCGAAACTCTTCAATGCGCTGATCGTGTTCAATCGCCTTGAACTTGACCAGCTTCTCATCCGCGTCGATTAGTCGGGGAGCGAGCCAGTCGCAGAAGGCGGTGACAACCTGACTTTCGGCATCATCGGGGAGTACCGTGCGAGCCTCAAGAGCGTCACACAGCACGTCGAGTTGTATAACGCTAGCCTGCTCCTTGGCCGAGTTCCACTCGACCCAGACTTTGAGTTTCTGCGATTGTTCAGCAACCTGTTGAAGTTGGGAGGAAACTTCGCCGAGGTCCTGCGCGCCAGGCACCTCGATCCCCAACTTTCCCATTTCCTCCAGCCGTGATTTCAGCACGTTAAGGCTCTCTTCGAATCGGACGCATGCCGCCGCCAACTTTGACGAGTCCAAATACTCGCGACCATCGATCAGTTTCGCCTTGATCGGAGCCAATAGAGTCGCCGGTTCATCGACCAATACCATGGCGCTTTGCATCAACTTGCGCGCCAATAAACCCTCCCGAGAGGCAGCATTTAGTTCACTCGACGTGGTGTCCCAGCCATGCCAAAGGCCAAGCCCCTCTACCGTCGGCACGACGCGAGCAATTTCATCATGTACCGAGCGCGCTGCCTTGATCTGCTGAAGTACGCCCAGATCATTGAACGGTTCAAGTCCTACCGCTTTCGCGGCCTTGTTGACTTTCCCTTTCAGAAAGAGTCGCTTGAACCAGCTGGCTTGGGACGTGTTGACCCAACCGAGCCAGTCATCAATGGGTGTCTTAGCCAATGTTCCAGCGACGACGCCGTGGCCGATGGTTTGCACGAGTGCGTCCAGCGCTGCTTTTTTCTTCGCGATCGCTTCGACTAATGCGAGCTTCTGCTTGGCGTTTTTTCCGAACACGTAGGCCAAGTCTCGACGCTCGGCCAGTTTCGTCAGAACAACGAGTGACTGCATGCGCTTTAGGACGTCGAGCGAAAAACCCGCCAATGCCACGTTGAATTGCGCCGCGACGGCGCGGGCATCCGCTATCGTCGCAGTCACCTGGGTGGAGAACGTAGAGATCGCTCCAACGACGCTCGTCTGCCAAGCGTTCGACCAGTCCCGAGCGTTGACATGTTTGAACGGCAAAGCCTCGAGGGACTCGATATCCGAGTAGGCAATGGCGACGGTACGTGCGCCCTCGATCAGTCGTTGATACCCGTCCTCGCCCCGGATTGGCGCCTCAGATATCGCCATCTCCCATCCGAGGTTCAGTTTATGGTTCTTGCGGTAGGCGGCTACCCGGGCGATGGCTGAGCGGGGCGAAATTCCGAACTCCGACGGTTGGTGCAGCGCCTCCACGAACGCATTGAGTGCGTCGCGCCGATCGCGCAGTCGGGCGGCCAGTTCCGACCAGGCTTGGGTACTTTGCTCCTCGCGCCGCGTAACAGCACGACGTAACTGATCCAGCACTGCCTTTTTGTTGGCCTTGTTGGAATGCAATTCAAGACAGACGTGATCGAGGTGAATTTTCTGCAGCCGACGATACACGACGTGAAGTGCCGCAATCTTTTCGGCAACAAACAGGATTTTTCGTCTCATCGCCAGGTTGTGGGCGATGATGTTGGCGATGGTCTCGGATTTTCCACAGCCAGGCGGACCTTCCAGCACGAAATCCTGTGGGTGCCCCGAGGCCTCGACCGCCACCATTTGTGAGCTGTCGCAATTGAGCGGTGTATAGATGTCGGCCGGATCGATCTTTTGATCAATTTGGTCGTGCAAAATAAACTTTGCCTCCTGCCGATAGGCTTTTTGCGGACTATCCACAAGGTGCGCGACGAACGGATTGGTCTTCAGGTCATCGATGCGATCTTTCAGATCCTTCCACATCAGATATTTCGCGAACGAGAAGGCGGCGATCACCGATTCCTCGACCACCTCGAATCCCGGTTCTTCCCGGATGGCGTCCCGTACCATTTGCCACACCTGAGCAACGTCTACGCCCGAGTCGTCTTCCGGCAATTCTTCACGTAGGTGATTAAGATCGATATCGCGTTCGACTTTGAGGAATTCAATCAGTGTGAGATTGAATATCGGCTGCTCATCGGCCAGCTGCTTGACCTTTATCGGCGCTCTTGCACTGCTTCGAGTCAGTTCAACGGGAATCAGGATCAGAGGTGCCTTGTATGATCGCTCATCCCGCGGGTCCTCTTTCCAACGTAACATCCCGAGCGCCATGAAGAGCGTATTGGCTCCCCCTTCCTCGAGATCCTCCTTCGCTCGACGGAACAGAGACACTGAACTGCTTTCGAGCTTATTTTGCGACATGTTCGCGACAAGCTTATGCTGGCTAAGCTGTTCTCTAGCGTATTGTTTGTGCAGATCGTTACCCGTTGCCAGACGGAACGACTCGGCACTGCGCTCGCGTTCATTGATGGGACTTTGCTCTGCCGAGACGAATCCGAAGTGTCCTCCGTCTGCAAGCATATCTTCCATAGCGCCTATCTCGGTGCAATACAGCCGGATTGCACTGGCGTTCTCGCGGAGCGACAACAGCGGGTTTCGCTTACTCAGATCCAGCAGTTTGCGCTGCCAGCTATCGATGCGCGTTTCAGGTGTTTCCTCGACAACTTTCTCATCTGAACGGACAGGCGGAAGAGGGGGCGGTGGCGCCAGTATATGCTGAGCGCTTTCAGTCGATGACTGTTCTTCCTGGCGCTCTTCCACCGTCGACAGCGGACGGATCTTCCTCGCGCGCGCCTGGGCGATGTCCACCACGTAGACGAAATCCGCTTCTTTGTCCTCGTCGATCAAGGAGCGGGCATGTGCGCAGGACTGAGCGAATGTGGGCCGGTTCGAATTCGTGACCATCGTACTTTCGAATAGCACCAGGTCGCGCGCATCGACACGTTTTCGCAGATCCATCGGGTCGTCGTTCGTCAGAAGGGGGAACTGGCTGTCAATCAGCCACACGCCCACCGTCGCGTGATCCCGGGTTAGCGCGATTACCGAATTTAGGCCCATACACTCAAGGCAACTCGCGAACAAAATCGACAGGTCAAGGCAGGCGCCCATACGATTATTACTGATCTCCCGCGCCAATCTGATCAGCTGTCCTTGGCGTGCAAAGCTTGGTGGTGGCGAGACGTATGATATTTTTTGACCAAGCACGACATTCCATAGCGCTGCGGCCATCAGATAAGGGCGTTCACGCGTATTGGACTGATAGCCGTCGGCCGAGCGCCCATGACCATTGCGCTCAAGCAGTTCAGTGACCTGTTTGACCAATGATTCGACATAGACGCCATTAGGTCTGATAAAAGCCGCCAGCAGCTCCGGCTGGCGACGCTCACCGCCCCAGAAGTTGGCTGGAAGAACGGTCACGACACTACTGTGTTCCAACAGCGGTTCATCCGGTTGGTCTTTGCTCGTGACCTTAAATGTGAAAGTCAGGCGGGTTTCATCGGACAGGTCGAACAGATAGTTGTGTCCGAATTCAAGCACCCGGTCCTGTAGCCGAACCACCTGCCCGGGTATCAACCGGCCGATCTCCCAGACCTGGGGCTCAAGAAGATCGTCGGTTGTCGTCAGGCGAACAGTGACGTTCGAGAGTGTCGGCAGCGCTTCTTCTTCGTCGGTTTCGGTCGGGACTCGGTAATGAAGGCTTGCGTCGGCAAACAATCGATACGCGTTCTGTTGCGCCGCGAGCGAATAGACCGGCAATTCGCGGTAGCTGATCTGCAATTTCGACATGGCCGTCGCATGCTCCTGTGGTCGGCTCGATTGAAGTTGGCCGCACGCCGTTTGTTATCGGCAATATAGCTAATAGCTTTCGCGGTTAAATCGGGGTGCCGAGGCTTCCGTCTGTGATCAACTGATATCGAAATTGTCGGCAGTCCTCGTTGGCACCTAGCCAGCTGCGCGACATCTGCGGAAAAAGAACCTACCGGCAACACTTCTGGTCGAACCTTTCCTGGGACGGTGCGTCTGGGATCGTCTGATTGTTATCGATTCTTGGATGTGTACATTGTGACAGTACGCTGTTTCGTGGAAATTGCGAACATCCGGGGCATAGGTGGGTCCCCCAGGTCAGAGTGCGTCGCACAAACCACCGTCCGTTTTGGTAAAAACCCTTCAGTGGATAGCAGCCGCGAATAGCAGACTTTCAGGGATCGACTGAAACCGGTCAAGAGTGGAAGATGCCTGTACTCTCCTGGGGCGCCAGGTGACAGCCAACAGCAGACATGTCCCCCGGTGGCACAAACAGGGCTGAGCAACGTGACGTTGGGGGTCGCAATTGGGTATGACCGTGCCCTGCGGGTAGCAAAATCGGGGCGCTTTCGATTTGACAGTTGCGCTTTACCCTTAGCTATCGATCGATAGAACGTACAAACAGAAAAGCCGGATGAAAATGTATGGGCACACAACAAGAATCGCCGGCTGAAAAAAGGTCTGCGGCTTACCAGCTGTTTCTGCTCGTTCTTAGCATTTACGTACTGACCGTGCTGGTGATCGAGACGTGGTTCGTTTCCGATCCCGAGATTCAGCGGGTACTGCAGTTCATCGACCTGTCTATCTGCATCGTTTTTCTTGGCGATTTTTTCTGGAACCTCTACGCGGCTGATGATCGGCGGCAGTACCTTAAATGGGGTTGGATAGACTTTATTTCTTCAATCCCAGCAATCGACCCACTACGCTGGGGGCGCTTATCGCGCGTTATTCGGATCATTCGGTTCCTGCGCGCGATAAAGTCGTTCAAGATCCTCGCGCAATCATTACAGCGCAGCCGATTTGAGAGTCTCACTCTCATTGTTGTTCTCGTAACGTTTCTCGCCTTTACACTGTGTTCCAGTCTGATTCTGGAGTATGAGCGACACGAAGATTCGCCGATCCGCACAGCCGGAGATGCGCTGTGGTGGTCCTTCCTGAACATCATGAACGCGAAGGTCAGCATCACAACCGCCGTGAGCCAAGAAGGTATGATCTTGACGATCATTCTCAACAAGGTGGGCTTTCTTCTTTTCGCCTACTTCAATGCCATCATCATTGCCTGGCTGATTCAGAAGCGCGTGAACATCAAGGAAGCCAAAACCGGGCTCAATGCATCAAGTTCCGGCTCATCGATGGAGGCAGAAAAGAAGGATTGACGGTGAGATTCGGGAAACGAATCAAGATACCACCGGGCGTTCACATCAACCTTAGTGGTTTCGGCGCTTCTGTTTCGTTGGGCCCTCGGGGTGCGAGTGTCACCGTCGGCAAGAACGGAGACTTTGGCAATGTCTCGATTCCGGACACTGGCCTGTATCCGCGCCAGCGCCTGAGGGGAGGAAAAGGAAACACATCGAGCCAGTCGAAAGACAAAGGCGCTTCCAGCTTCGAGGTTGCGGCTACGTTTCGCGGCGACGGTGCTATCGCCTTCAGCGATACCCAAGATCAACCGCTCCCAATGGAGCTTGAAAAGCTTTTCCAGAATGAGAACAGTGAAACTGTCCGCGTCTGGATGGAGCCATTATGACTGTGCCTCAGTGCTATGCCTACCGCGGGGCAATGCCCGGTCTTGGCCGACACGCGAAGTTGATCGGCATAAGCCCAGCGACTGTTTTTTGGTCAGCCAGGTTCCCAGGTTCTCGCCCCACATCTCGACGTACCCGACGACCCGGCGCCTCCCGACGGCCCATCATCAGACGCCCAGAGCGCGCCCCTGAGCCCCGGCACACTTGATCCAAAGCGGGTGGGGATGCCACGGAGCCAATCGCCTCAGGGCAAGCCGGAGGTGCCGTCAGTGGGTGAG
Source organism: Chromatiaceae bacterium (assembly GCA_024235395.1). Classification (NCBI taxonomy): domain Bacteria; kingdom Pseudomonadati; phylum Pseudomonadota; class Gammaproteobacteria; order Chromatiales; family Chromatiaceae; species Chromatiaceae bacterium. Next base: position 1,357,200 of record JACKMK010000001.1, on the reverse strand, counting down.
CGAGGGGCGAGGGTAGGGAAGCAACGCATGGCAGTCCCATCCGTTCGAGTTGGGCCACCCGGGCGCGACCACCGAGGGATTTTGTCCCATACACCGGGGGATTACAGTCCCATGGTGCCGGCGTCTAAAACCATTGATGCCGATGCGAATGGTGGGCCGTGTAGGATTTGAACCTACGACCAAGGGATTATGAGTCCCCTGCTCTAACCGCTGAGCTAACGGCCCGGGAACTGCTTGCAGCAGGCTGCGAGAGCGGGGCGATGATAGCAAAAAGGCCGGTCACCCGGCCTTTTTGCAGCCGACTCAGTCTCCGTCGAGGAAGCTGCGCAGCTTGTCGGAACGAGACGGGTGGCGCAGCTTGCGCAGTGCCTTGGCCTCGATCTGGCGGATGCGCTCGCGGGTGACGTCGAACTGTTTGCCGACCTCTTCCAGGGTGTGGTCCGTGTTCATGTCGATGCCGAAGCGCATGCGCAACACCTTCGCCTCGCGCGAGGTGAGGCCGGCGAGCATGTTCTGGGTGGCCTCGGCGAGGCCTTCCATCGTCGCCGAGTCGACCGGCGAGATGGCCTGCTGGTCTTCGATGAAATCACCGAGATGCGAGTCTTCGTCGTCACCGATCGGCGTTTCCATGGAGATCGGCTCCTTGGCGATCTTCAACACCTTGCGCACCTTGTCTTCCGGCATATCCATACGCTGCGCGAGTTCTTCCGGGGTCGGCTCGCGGCCCATCTCCTGGATCATCTGGCGCGAGATCCGGTTGAGCTTGTTGATCGTCTCGATCATGTGCACCGGGATACGGATCGTGCGCGCCTGATCGGCAATCGATCGCGTGATCGCCTGGCGGATCCACCAGGTCGCGTAGGTCGAGAATTTGTAACCACGCCGGTACTCGAATTTATCGACCGCCTTCATCAGGCCGATGTTGCCTTCCTGGATCAGGTCGAGGAACTGCAGACCGCGGTTGGTGTATTTCTTCGCAATGGAGATCACCAGACGGAGGTTGGCCTCGACCATCTCCTTCTTCGCGCGCCGTGCCTTGGCCTCGCCGATCGACATCCGGCGGTTGATCTCCTTGATGTCGCTGATCGACATGGTGCACAGCGATTCGATCTCCGCGAGCTTGCGCTGGCCGCGCATGATGTCCTCGCTGCGGGCCTCGAGGTTGCCGGCAAAGGGCTTTTTCGCCTTGATCTGGTCGTTCACCCAGTCGAGGTTGGTTTCGTTCTTCGGGAACGAGGCGATGAAGTCACGCCGCGGCATGCCGCATTCGTTGACGCAGATGTCCAGGATCAGGCGTTCCTGATCGCGGATGCGATTGACCACGTCGCGCAGAATGTCGGTGAGGTCCGAAAACAGCTGCGGTACCAGTCGGAATTCGAGGAATGCGGTAACCGTGCGTTCGCAGCACTTCTGCGTCTTCTCGCTGTTCCCGGTTTTTTCGAGTTCGCGTTTCCAGGCCTTGAACTGCTTGCGCAGGTCGGCGACGCGTTCCGCGACCAGTTCCGCGTCGAGACCGGTATCCTCGACATCGGAATCGCTGCTGTCGTCATCGTCGTCGTCGTCGGACGAATCATCGTCGGAGTCGTCGTCATCGCCAGCCTTGTTGCCCGTGACGTCCGCGACCGTCTTGGCGGGTTTGGGGATGGTGTCGCCGATGTCGGGCAAAGCGAAGCCGACGATCACGTCGGTCAGGCGGATCTCGCCTTTTTCGACGAGATCGAACTGGTCGACCAGTTTCTCGACAGTGGGCGGGAACGCGGCGAGTGCCGCGCTGACCTGATTCAGGCCGTCTTCGATGCGCCGTGCAATACGCAGTTCGCCCTCGCGGGTCAGCAGCTCAACGGTACCCATCTCGCGCATGTACATGCGCACCGGGTCGGTGGTACGGCCGAATTCGCTGTCCACGGTGGCCAAGGCCGCGGCCGCGGCCTCGGCGGCGTCGTCATCGGTCGACACGGCATTGTCGGTCAGGGTCTGGTCTTCGGCGTCGGGGGCCGATTCGTACACCGAGATGCCCATGTCATTGATCATGCGCACGATGTCTTCGATCTGTTCGGGATCGACGATCGAATCCGGTAGGTGATCGTTGACCTCGGCGTAGGTGAGGAAGCCCTGTTCTTTGCCTTTCGCGATCAGGTCTTTGATGCTGGATTGCTGCTCTTGGCGGTCCATCTGGATCCTCGGGGTTCGACACAAACGCCCTCACGCCATGCGGTAGGCCTGGCGAGAGGGCGCGAAATTGAATCGAGCATGATAGCAGTAATTGCTGTTTCCTGCCAGTAAATTAGCTCTTTCTGTTAGTCCTTCGGCGGCCGATAGAGTTCCCTAAGTCGTTGTTTTTCTTCTTCGCTCAGCGGCGTCGAGCGGCTCTTGTCCAGCAGGGCCTCGCGTTCGGCGCGACGCTGCTCGAGCGCCAGGCTGCGCAGGGTCCCGAGGAACTGCTCCTCGGCGTCGTCCAGGATCCCGAGCTCGAGCACCGCAAGCCTGGCCAGGTGCCGCCGGGTCTCGGCGTCCTCCCAGTGCTCGACCAGTCCGGCGCTGTGCACCCCCGGTTGGTGGCGTGCCGCGTCGATCAGCCGGCACAGCAGCGGGATACCGGGTGAATCCAGTCCTTCCCATCCGTTCGGGAGCTCAAGTTGGGCCAGTTCCGGGTATTGCAAGAGCAACGCCACGGCGCGCCGTACCGGCGGGATCGATCCCTGCGGCTGGGCGCGGCGTTGCCGTTTGGCCGCGGGTGCCGGATCGGGAGAGGGTGGCGTTTTCGCTGCCGTCTTGAGACCGATCCGCTCGTGCAGCTCCTGGAACATCATCTCGCGGAACACCCCGGTCGGCAGACGCTCGACCAACGGCTTGGCGAGCTCGCCGAGGCGCGCGCGACCGTCGATGCTCTGTATATCGACCTGTTCGGCGAGCTTGTCGAACAGAAAGCTCGACAAGGGGATCGCCTCGTCCAGCAGGGCGGAAAACGCCTCGCGGCCGATGCGCCGTACCAGGCTGTCCGGGTCCTCACCCTCGGGCAGGAAAAGAAAGCGCGCCTGGCGGCCATCGCGCAGCAGCGGCAGCGCGGTCTGCAGCGCCTTCCAAGCGGCGTCCCGCCCGGCGCGGTCGCCGTCGAAACAGAACACCACCTCGGGCGTCGCGCGGTACAGCTTTTCCAGGTGATCCCCGGTGGTCGCCGTGCCCAGCGTTGCGACCACGTTGTCGATTCCGTGCTGCGCCAGCGCGACCACGTCCATATAGCCCTCGACCACCAGCAGGCGTGCCGGATGGGCATTTTTCTGCCGGGCTTCGTAGAGCCCGTACAGCTCGCGACCCTTGTGGAACACCGGGGTCTCTGGGGAGTTCAGGTACTTGGGCTTGGCGTCGCCCAGCACGCGTCCGCCGAAACCGACCACGCGACCCCGCGCGTCGCGGATCGGGAACACGATGCGTTCGCGCAGGCGGTCGTAGCGCTTACCGTCCTGCTCGGTGATCAGGCCGGACTCACGCAGTTGGCGGACGCGGGTGTCGTCGCCCCCCAAGGCCTGCAGGACGTTGTCCCAACCCGGTGGTGCGTAACCCAGCCGGAAAGCGGCCGCCACCTCACCGCTGACGCCGCGTTCGCGCAGATAGCCGATCGCGCGCGGCGCATCCGCATGCTGACGCAGCTGCAGGGCGTAGTGCTTCGCGGCCTGTTCGAGGATGTCGTACAGCGGGCGATGGTCCGGGCCCTGCTCGAATGCGGCCTCGCGGGGTACCTCCAGGCCGAGCGAACCGGCCAGTTCCTCGACCGCCTCCGGGAATGACAGGCGATCGTATTCCATCAAGAAGCCCAGCGCGCTGCCGTGCGCGCCGCAGCCGAAGCAGTGGTAGAACTGCTTGGTCGGACTGACCGTGAAGGACGGGGTTTTTTCGTTGTGGAACGGGCAGCAGGCCTGGAATTCCCGTCCGGCCTTCTTCAGGGGGATGCGGCGGCCGACGATCTCGACGATATCGGCGCGCGCGATCAGCTCGTCGATGAAGTGCTGGGGGATGGCGCCGGGCATGCTAAGAGGCTAGCACGCGGTCTGCAGGGGGCGTATCAGCCGAGCTTGGCCTTGACCAGTCCGCTGACCTTGCCAACGTCGGCACGTCCCTGGACCTTCGGCTTTACGATCGCCATCACCTTGCCCATGTCGCGGATCGAGCCGGCACCGCTCTCGGCGATCGCCGCCTCGATGATCGCGGCGATCTCGGCGTCGCTCAGCTCTTCGGGAAGGAACTGCTGGATGACCTCGATCTCGGCCGCCTCGACCGCGGCAAGTTCGTCGCGGCCTGCGTCGCTGTACTGCTTGATGGATTCGCGGCGCTGCTTGACCATCTTGTCGAGCACCGCGAGCACCTGGCTGTCGTCGAGCTCAATGCGCTCGTCGACCTCGCGCTGCTTGATCGCCGCGAGCATCAGTCGGATGACGCCCAGACGCGCCTTGTCGCCGCCTTTCATGGCGGCCTTCATCGCGTCGGTGATCTGCTGCTTGAGCACGAACGACAGGATCAGTAGAGGCGTTCGAACCGGCGGATGTCGCGTCCGGCCTTCTTCTGCCAGCGTTTGACCGCGGCGGCGGCCTTGCGCTTGCGTTCCCAGGTGGGCTTTTCGTAGAACTCGCGACGGCGGACCTCGGCGAGGACACCGGCTTTTTCGCAAGAGCGCTTGAATCGGCGCATCGCGACTTCGAAGGGTTCGTTCTCTTTCACGCGTACGTGCGGCATTGCTTCCCCAGCTGTGCAAACGGTTAAACTCGGCCGATCACGGCCGCCAATCGCGGGCATCGACCCACAAAGGCGGCGAATTCTAAGGCCTCGGTGTCGAAAAAGCAAAGGTTTCAAAGAGATGAAAGTGCTGGGCATCGAGACCTCATGCGACGAAACGGGCGTCGCGGTGTATGACAGCGAACGCGGCCTGCTCGGGCACTCGGTCTACAGCCAGATACCGCTGCACGCCGAATTCGGCGGCGTGGTGCCCGAGCTTGCGTCGCGCGACCATGTCCGCAAGCTGGCGCCGATGCTGCGCGCGCAACTGCGCGACTTGGGCCTGGACGGCACCGAGATCCACGGGGTTGGCTACACGGCGGGGCCCGGACTGGCCGGCGCACTGCTGGTCGGCGCGGCATTCGCACGCAGCCTGGCGTGGGCGTGGGACGTGCCGGCGATCGGCATCCATCATATGGAAGGGCATCTGCTCGCGCCGATGCTCGAAGACGAGGTGCCGGCGTTTCCGTTTGTCGCGCTCCTCGTCTCCGGCGGCCACACCCAGTTGGTCGAGGTCGGCGCGGTGGGCGACTACCGGATGCTCGGCGAATCGGTCGACGACGCCGCGGGCGAGGCGTTCGACAAGACCGCCAAGCTGCTCGGGTTGGGCTATCCCGGGGGGCCGGCGCTGGCCGCCCTGGCCCGGCAGGGCGACCCGACACGATTCCGCTTCCCGCGGCCGATGACCGATCGTCCGGGGCTGGACTTCAGTTTTTCCGGTCTCAAGACCTTTGCGCTGACCACGCTGCAGCAGATGTCCGAACAGACTCCGCCAGAGGCGCTCATGCAGTTGCATGCGGACATCGCGCGGGCATTCGAGGACGCGGTGGTCGACACCCTGGCCATCAAATGCCGGCGTGCCCTCGAGCAGACCGGCAGCCGGGCACTGGTGATGGCAGGCGGCGTCAGTGCGAACCGCACCTTGCGCGCGCGGGTCGACGCATTGACTGCCGAACTCGGCGGCCGCGCCTACTATCCCAGGGCCGAGTTGTGCACCGACAACGGTGCGATGATCGCGTACGCCGCCTGGCAGCGCCTGCGGGCAGGGCAGCATGAAGCCTTGGGTTTCGGTATCCGGCCGCGGTGGCCGATGCAGGAACTCGCCGGCGCGCGCTGAACGGGCCGTTCAGTCGCCGCGTGTCTCTTTGGAGATCCGCCCTTCGGTACCGCTGAGCAGGTTGCGAATGTTGCTGCGATGGCGCCAGAACAACAGCGCGCTGACCGCGATCTGCATCGCGATGAGCGCATACGATGGCCAGATCAGCCAGATATACAAGGGCGCGAGCAGCATCGAGATCAACGCCGCCAGAGAAGAGATGTTGGCGACCTTGGCCATGAACAGCCAGGTCAGCCCGACTGCCGCACCGATCATCCAGTGCAGCCCGAACTGAACGCCGAGCGCGGTCGCGACTCCCTTGCCGCCGCGAAACCCGAAGTACAGGGGATACAGGTGGCCGAGGAAGGCTGCGCCGCCGACCAGCGCGAATACCAACTCGCTGCGCCCGAGTAGATGGCATGCGGCGACCGGAATCACGCCCTTCAGCGTATCCCCGAGCAGTGTGACGAACGCGGCCTTCTTGCCGCCGATGCGCAGCACATTCGTCGCTCCGGGATTGTTCGAGCCCTGGGTGCGCGGGTCCGGCAGACCCATCAGGCGGCAGACGATGATCGCACTGGACACTGAGCCGAGCAGATAGGCGCCGATGATCAGTGCCAGGTCGAGGATGCTCAATGGGATCGACATATTGATCCACATTAGGCGCCAAGCCCCGGTCACGGTCAAGCCAAGGCGCGTTGGTCACCCACGGTGGATCAAGCTGCTAACATCCGCTCAGGACAGGGGATCTGAACGATGGATATCGTGTTTCTGCGAGACCTCAGGATCGATGCCGTGATCGGCATCTATGACTGGGAGCGCTGCACCCGGCAGACGCTGATCTTCGACATCGAGATGGCTGCAGACATCGCCCGCGCTGCTGCGACCGACGACATCGAGGACACGCTCAACTACAAGTCAGTCGCCAAGCGCCTGACAGAGTTCGTTGGCGAGAGTGAGTTCCAACTGGTCGAGACGCTCGCTGAACGTTGTGCGCAGATCATCCGCGATGAGTTCTCGGTGCGCTGGGTGCGTCTGACCCTCAACAAGAAAGGCGCGGTGCGCGGTGCCACCGATGTCGGTGTGATCATCGAGCGCGGTGAGCGGGACTGATGCCGCGTGTCTGGGTCAGCGTCGGCAGCAACATCGACCGCGAGCGGCACATCCGAGGGGCGCTTGACGATCTGCGCGGCCTGTTCGGAGAGCTCGAGGTGTCGCCGGTCTACGAATCCGCAGCGGTGGGTTTCGATGGTGATGCGTTTTTCAATCTGGTGGTCGGGTTCGACGCCGAGCTGCCCCCCGAGCGCGTGCGCGGCCTGCTGCGTGCGGTCGAGGCGCGCCATGGTCGCGAACGCAACGAGCAGAAATTTGCGGCGCGCACCCTCGATCTGGACCTGCTGACCTACGGAGATGCTGTCGTGGGAGACGGCGGCCATGCGCTGCCGCGCGAGGAGATCGAACGCTACGCCTTTGTGCTCGGACCGCTCGCCGACGTGGCCGGTGGGCAGATCCATCCCCAACGCGGCCTGAGCTTCGCCGAGATGTGGCGCCGTTTCGACCCGGAGGGGCGCCGGACGTTGCGCCGAATCCCCGACGGCGCCTGGATGCACGACCCCGACGGGGAGGATCCTTGACGCGGCGTGCGTTCGCGCAGGCACGGCGCCTCCCGCTTTCGTTTGGCGGGGGTGTAGCCATCTTTCTCCTGTTCATCGTCGGTTATTACCTGCTCGGCATTGCCGGGCTGCAACTCCAGTCGGCCCAAACGGGTGTGACACCACTTTGGCCGGCGTCCGGTTTCGCCCTGGCGATGGCGTACTGGTACGGCATGCGTTTCCTGCTGGCGATCCTGCCGGCAATGCTGGCCCTCGCCTGGCAGGTGGATCTGCCGTGGACGGTGGCGACGATCGCGGCGCTGGGCAGCATGCTGGAGGCCGGCGTTCCGCTCTGGCTGATGCGGCGCCTCGGTATCGACCCGGGTCTCAAACATCTGCGCGACGCGCTGTTGTTCGTACTGGTCGGACCATTGATCGGCCCGGTGTTCAGCGCCACGCTCGGTAGCATCGTCGTGCAGCAGGTCGAAGTGAATTCGTTCGACTTCGTCAAATTGTGGCTGCTGTGGTGGATGGGCAACAGTCTCGGCATATTGCTGGTCGGTGGCTTCGGTCTGGTGGCCGTCGCGCGCCGCACGCTGCGGATGGAGGCTCGGGCGCTCGCCGAGCTGTTGGTTGCCAGTGCCGCGGCGTTGGTGATCGCCGGGGTCGGACTGATGCAGGTCGTGAACATCTCTTCGCCGTTGGTGTTGTACCTGCTGATTCCGGTGTTCGTGCTGATTGCTCAGCGTGGCGACCAGCTCGCGGTGATGTCGCTCGGCCTGGTGGTGCTCGTGCTGATGCTGCTGTCCTCGGCGTGGCTGCCGCCGCAAAGCCTGGAGCAACACAATCTTGGCGTCTTCTACCTCGACGTCAGCCTGCTGTGGGTGGTCACCTTCACCGGGATGATGATCAGCAGTGCGCGGCACGAGATGCAGGCACGCGAGCAGGTGACATGGCTGGCAAACCACGATCCGCTGACACATCTGTACAATCGTCATGCGTTCATGCAGCGCCTCGAGGACCTGTTGTCCGGGAACGCTGCGGAAAGCGACCGCAAGGTGCTGTTGTACATCGACCTGGATCATTTCAAGGAGCTGAACGACGCGGAGGGTCACCTCGCCGGCGACCACGTGCTGCGCGATGTCTCCAGGTTGTTGTTGCAGGAAGTACGGGGGATCGACACGGTCGCCCGGCTCGGCGGGGACGAATTCGCGCTGATCCTCGAGGACTGCAACCTGCGTGATGCAAGGTCGATCGCCGAGGCGATCCGGCAGGCGATAGAGGAATACCTCTACATCGGCAATCATGGCGAACATCGCATCCAGGCGAGCATCGGGCTGCTCGAGCTGAACGCCGCGCACGCCTCACCCGAAGACGCCCTGTATCTGGTCGACAGCGCCTGTTACGAGGCGAAGCGTGCCGGTCGCAACCGGGTCTGGGTCAGTCCCTGAACGCTGCCTACTGTTGCACGCTGCGACCGCCGTCGACCGCCAGGATCTGTCCGGTGATGTAGTCCGGCCCGGTGACCATGAACAGCACCGCTTCGGCGATCTGCTCCGCACCGGCAGGTCGTCCCATCGGGATGCGCCTGAGGATCTCCTGACGCGCCGCATCCGCCAGGTATCCCTCGGGCCACAGCGCCGCACCGGGCGCGATGCCGTTGACCCGTACGTCCGGCGCCAGATCGCGCGCCAGCGCCTTCACCATCATCGCGTTGGCCGCTTTCGCCATGCAGTACAAGGGGTGGTCGGCATTTGGTCGATCGGCATGGATGTCTACCATGTTGACGATGCAGCCGTGGTGTCGGCGCAGTTCAGCCGCGGCAGCCTGGGCGAGAAAGAACGGTGCGCGGGCATTGCTGTCGAACAGGTCGTCCCAGTCCGCGGTGGTCGCGTCATCCAGTGGTGTGGGGTAGTAGCTCGACGCGTTGTTGATCAGCACATCGAGACGGCCGCCGAACGCGCAGGCATCGCCGATCAGCCGAGCCCATACAGTCGGATCCTTAAGGTCGCCCTGGACCACGGTCGCCGAACCGGGGCGGGTCGCCAGCAGTTCGTCGCGCAGTGACTCGGCCGCACCGGCCGAGTTGCGGTAGTGGATCACCACGCCGGCACCGGCCGCATGCAGTTGGCGCGTGATCGCCGCGCCGATGCGTGCCGCGCCGCCGGTGATCAGCGCGATTTTTCCCTGCAGCCGCTGTGATGGCTCCAAGTGCGTTCCCCCGATTGTTAGACTGTGCAAAGCAACCCGGCCCAGAGGTGACTATACCAATCGGCCGGGGTCTTCCGTTCATCCGCGTGTCGGAGGCGTTGTTTGGATCTACCTGCGTTGGACGAGGCCGAGCAGACGCTGCTGAGCGCGATGCGTGCGCATCTCGCGCAGGCGATTCGTGCCGCCGGCGGGGCATTGCCGTTCGACCGCTACATGGAACTGGCGCTGTATGCGCCGGGTCTCGGTTACTACGTGAACGGCCGACGCAAACTTGGTGAGGGTGGCGATTTCGTCACTGCCCCTGAGTTGTCACCGGTGTTCGGCGCCTGTGTCGCGAACCAGGTTGCCGAGTGCCTGGGTCATATGGACGGTGGCAGTGTGCTCGAGTTCGGTGCCGGATCGGGGCGCCTGGCCGCCGATATGCTGCTGCAGCTGGCGCGTCTGGAAAGTCTCCCGCGGCGCTATCTGATCCTGGAGGTCAGCCCGGACTTGCGTGCATTGCAGCGCGCAACGCTGGCCGAGCGGGTGCCGCAACTGCTGGACCGGGTCGAGTGGTTGGATGGTATGCCGGCGGCCGGTTTCGTCGGCGTCGTGGTGGCGAACGAGTTGCTCGATGCGATGCCGGTGCACCGGTTCCGGCGCGGCGCGGACGGCTGGCAGGAACTGGCGGTCGTGATGCGGGACGAGTCATTCGAAGACCACTGGACAGCGGTGCACAGCCCCGGGCTGGTCGAGGCACTCGCACGCCTTTGGCCCGGCGATGTCGATGTCGCTGAGGGTTACAGCTCGGAGATCAACCTGCGTCTCGGTCCCTGGCTGGCGGCGCTGGCATCGCGTCTGGAACGCGGCTACCTGCTGCTGATCGACTACGGATACACCCAGCGTGAGTACTATCATCCGGAACGCCGGCAAGGCACCCTGATCTGCCATTTTCGGCACCGCGCTTATGCCGATCCCTACCTGCTGCCCGGGCTGCAGGACATCACCGCCAACGTCGATTTCAGTGCGGTCGCGCAGTCCGCAGTGTCGGCCGGGATGCAACTCGCCGGCTATACCACCCAGGCGCATTTCCTGATCGACAACGGTCTCGACCGGCAGGTCTCCGAACTGGATTTCGCCGATATCGCGCACTCGATGCAGGTCATGCAGGGGGTCAAGCGCCTGGCCCTGCCGAGCGAGATGGGTGAACGGTTCAAGGTGATCGCACTGGCAGCCGATACGCCGGCCACATTGGCCGGTTTTCGGACGAGGGACCTGCGTGAACGCCTTTAGACCAGTCGTACCCGTCTTTCTTGCCGCGCTGCTCGCCGCCTGCGGGTCGGCGCCGTCGCGGGAGCAACCGGTGCGGCGCAGCGATTTCCAGCTGCAGTCGATCGCCAAGAGCGATGTCGACATGATCACCGAGATCCATATCCGGCAGAGTCTCGGCTACCTGCGCGAACTCGCGCGCAAACTGTACGTGCGCAACCCCAATCAACTGCGGCGTGGTCGCTACCACACCGAGGGGGCGGCACTTCAGGCGCTGTTCGGGGTGCGGCGTCTGTCGCGACATCCGGATCTGGGTGGGCGGCGCTCGGCCGAGGCCATCGGTCTGGCATTCGACGATGCCTACTACGGCGACCGCGTCGCCGCATTCGTCGAGGGGCTGCGCACGATGTTGCTGGACGGCTACGGCGGCAAGCGGACCTTCTACCTGCACGACAGCCTCGATCCGCAAAAGCTGCACTACCTGGCGCGCAATTTCGAGATTGCATTCTGGAAGCTGCGGCACGACCGCGACCCTACCGGACAGCTCTATCTGCTCAGTAATTCGCTGGACGGTAACGGCGATTTGAGCTTTGAACGGCTCGCGGGCAAATTGATCGCGCTGCAGGATTCGATGGCACAGGTAGTGGTCGACAGCACCAACCGCCAGATCAAGAACGTCATCCAGAGCGTCGCGTCAGCGGTGTTCTTCCCCATCTGAGACGATGCGGCGTGCGATTCTGCTCGGCTGCTGGCTTTTCGCGCTGAGCGGGTGCAGCAGCGTGGCGTACTATGCGCAGTCAGCACGTGGTCAAGCGGCCCTGCTCAGCGCTGCACGTCCGATCGATCAGGTTGTCGGCGATCCACGGACCAGCGCTGCGGTTCGCGAACGCCTGAGCGCGCTCCCGGAACTGCGTCGCTTCGCGGTAAGCGAACTCGCGCTGCCGCACAGTGGCAGTTTCCGGCGCTACGCCGCACTTGACCGTGAGGCGGCGGTCTGGAGCCTGGTCGCCGCACCGCCAGACGGCTTACAGCCACGCGAATGGTGTTATCCGGTCGTAGGGTGTGCCAGCTACCGTGGTTATTTCAGTCACGACGCGGCGCTGGAACACGCGGAACGGGCACGGCGCGACGGCTGGGACGTCGCGGTCGACCCGGTACCCGCGTACTCCACTTTGGGCTGGTTCGACGACCCCCTGCCCAGCACCGTGATCGACTGGCCGTTGGCGGACATCGCGGGCCTGGTATTCCACGAGCTGGCGCACGAAGCGCTGTACCTCGCCGGCGACAGCGCGTTCAACGAGGCCTACGCAAGTGTCGTGGAGCACGAGGGGCGTCGGCGCTGGTTGCAGAGCCGGGGCGACGAGGCGCAGCGTCGGCAGGCGGATGAGCGTGACCGGCGCCGGGCGGATTTCCTGCAGCTGTTGAGTGACACGCGGATGCAGCTCACCGCGCTCTACGCGTCGTCGACGACGGACCGCGCGGCGCTGCGCACCGGCAAGGTGCGGATTCTCGGAGAACTGCAGCAGCGGTACCGTCTGCAGAAGGTGGAGTGGGGTGGCTACGCGGGCTACGACTGGTGGTTCGCGCGGCCGCTGAACAATGCGCACTTCGCGAGTATCTCGACCTATTCCGATTGGCAGCCTGCGTTGTCCGCGATGCTGCGTCAGCTTGGCGGCCGGATGGACGCCTTTCATACGGCCTGCCGACGTCTTGCGACACTGCCGGCCGCGGTGCGTGCCCGCTATCTGGATCGGCTGGCCCCTGGCTCACGGGGTGTTCCGCATACCGCCAGTGTCGCTGCCGCCGACTGATGCCTGTTCAACGGCCGCTGGTCTGCCGTAGCTGATCGAGAAGGCGGTTCTTGTCTTCGCCACGCAGGAAGCGTGCACCGGCGTTCTCCAGCGATGTCGGCGTGACGCCCAGTGCCGCCAGTCCGTCCTCGCGACATACGCTCGGTACGCCCAGAGACAGATAGTTGTCCGGCGTGAAGGGCCGACCAGGTACATATTGCAGGATCGCCGCCTGCAGGCGCGACGCCCAATCGGGTAGCCCGATGATCACTTTGCGTGTACCGCTTTGCGCAGCGACGAAACGCACCAGCTGCGCCAGGGTATAGGTACGTGGCCCGCACAATTCGTAGTGTTTGCCAAACGTCGCCGGGTCCTCCAGCGCGTTGGCGAATGCCGCGGCCACGTCGCCGACATAGACCGGCGAAAGTTGCGCGCCCGGGCAGGCCAACGGCATCGGACCGGGTATCCGCAGCAGTGCCGCGAACCGGTTCAGAAAGCTGTCGTCGGGACCGAAGATGACCGATGGGCGGAAACTGGTGACCGCGATCCCGGGTTTGCCGTGGGTATGCGCACGGTTCTCTCCCTCGCCCTTGCTGCGCAGGTACTGGCTGCCGCCGCTCGCCTGGTCGGCGTTCAGCGCGCTCATGTGCAGCAGTCGCACCACCTTGGCAGCGTGGCAGGCGGCAACCACGTTTTCGACCAGTTCAACGTGTACACGGCGAAAACTGCGCCGCTCGCCGTCGGCGTTCAGGATCCCGACCAAGTGGATGGTGGCTTCGCAGCCACGCAACGCTTCGGTCAGTTGGCCGCGGTCGAATGGATCGGCCTCTACCAATTCAGCCGCAGTGCGCAGGTCCGCGTGGCGGTGGGCGTGGCGGGTGATGACCCGACACCGGTAACCACGATTGCGCAGGTGTCGCACCAGGTGTCTGCCGACGAACCCCGAACCGCCAATCAGCGCGATGTTTGCGATCTTCATGCTCAGTAATATTTCAGGCGAACCTGTCTCAGAGGTTGAAAGCGACCGATGCCACCGCGCGGATTGTGCCGCGCACTGCCGGCTGCCTCAAGCGCGAACGTGCCAGTCGCGGGTTCAACTGCGTCGTCGCATGAGCAGGACCTGGCCGTCGTTGTCGCGTAACACCATGCGACCGTCGCGCATCTGGTAACGGTAGTGCGTGGTGGTATTGCCGCCCCTTGGAGTCCACCAGAAATACTGGCGGTCGTAGCCGATCGTGAAGTCCTGATAACGATCGCGCGCGACGTACAGCCGCGCGGCCTGGCGTTTGATGATCACGATGCCGCCGTTGGTGAGATCCCAGATGCCGTCGAGGTAACCGCTCACCGCAGCGTTCACCGTCTGACCATAGCGCCCGGAAATCATCCCCGGAAACTGGCCCGGCAGGGCATTGGTGGGCCAGCCGCCGCCAGGGACCTGCCACATGCCAGGCATGCCACCCATGCCATACAACGGCGACATCCCGGGCATGCCGCCGAGCCCCGACATTCCACCGAGTCCCGGCATCATGGACTGTCCGTAGCTCGGCAGGTAGGGGACTCCGAGCGGCAGCGAACCGCGGTTGATCAGTCCGAAGATCTCCATCATGCGCAGCATCGCCTCGACGAACGGGTTGTCGTCGCCGTACAGCGCATTCGACGGCTGCGGCACGCCGGCCAGCAGCACGCCGCAGAGGCAAATCGTCAGGGCTCGTTTCACGGGCTCAATATTCCACAGCGGGGGGCTACTGGGAACCCCATCGGGGGTGCGACGGCGGTCGGCGAGCTCCTTGAGCCGCAGCGGTTTACGGGCGGGGGATTCGGGGTAAACTAGCGTCGCCAGCGGAGACGTCGAGAACAAAACAATGACCATGAGCGAACCGAAAGAGAGAGACCGCCGCCAACGTACCCATGAGATGGTGCGCAAGCTGCTGGACGAGCGTCAGCAGATGCTGACCATGTTCTGCCGGGTCGCCGGCCTGGAACCCTACGCGAAACACAATCCGGGCGTGGACGTGCTGCAGGAGTTCTGCCAGGTCCTGATCGATTACTCCGCGTTTGGCCATTTCGAGATCTACGAGCGCATCGTATCCGGACGCGAGCGGCGAACGCAGGTCGTCGAGGTGGCCCGCGAGGTCTATCCGAAGATCGCCGAGGCCTCGGAGGTGGCGGTGGAGTTCAACGATAAGTACGACGCCTCCGATCACACCCTGGACCTCAAACAGCTCGACCGGGACCTGGGCAAACTCGGCGAGGAGTTGGCACAGCGCATCGAGATGGAAGATCGCATCATCCAGGCCTTGACCACCCGCTAGCTGTCTCGGCATACGCCCGACCGCTGCCGGCCATGATCTGTCCCGCCTGAGTCGATGGCCCGCCTGTTGTCCCGTCTGCGAGCCTCCTTGCCGCCCGAACAGGCGGTTCAGGAGGGCTTCGCCCGCACACGATTCGAGCGACTCCGCCTGGAGGGGTTTCCGCGCGGCATCGACAATCTGCACATCGATGTGGCGCTGGGGCCGTCGATCAGCCGTGCCGCAGAAATCTACATCGCCGCGCTGGTACGCGAAAACCTGCAGCGGATCTGGCGGCAACCGGCCGATACGCGCAGCGATTCGATCGGCGAAGGATTTCGGCGCGTGCTGCTGGATCTGCATAACGCCGTGGTCAAACAGGCGCGCAGTTCACACCGCCTGGAACGCGTGCAGTTGTTCCAGGTGGCGGTGCTGCGGCTGCTGCTGGATCTGACCGATGCGGAGCTGACGCGTGTGCGCAACGATCTCGAAGACGCGCGACACAAGGCGGACCGTGGAGTCGATGGCCGGGGGTTGCAGATCCACCATCAGTCGTCGGTCCTCGCGAGAAACGTCGGCCATGTCCGCTATCGGGTGGCACGACACGCGGTACGCGACCTGATGCGCCTGGAGCACGAAAGTCTGCGCAAGTTGCGCAAATCGGTGCTCGGCCGTTCCTGGCCGGTTGCCGAGACCCTGTTGACCAACCCGATCCTGCAACTCGACGGGTTCGGCGCACTGGGGGATTTCAGCCGCATCTATCCTGCCGTGCTGTACGCCGAGGACGATGCGCGTCGCGCGGGTCTTTGCCTGCTGGACGTACTGGGCGACTGGTTGCCGCAAAGCGCGCGCATCGCTACCGGCAACGGGACGGTCGCCGCCGGCACGGTTGCCGCCGCACGTGGTGACAAGGCTGGGTCGCTCGGACTGATCGCGACCGAGCGGCGCGTGCGTCTACTGGTCAGCGAAGGTGAGCTGGCCGACTGGTCGGCCAACTGGCTGGACCTGCCTGTCAATGCGACCGCCCTGTTGGGCGGTGCGGAGGTTGCCTGGCCACAACCGTTCCATTGGCACCACCCGCGGATCGCGACGCTCCAGCTCGCATTGAATCGTCGTTTCGAGCGCGCGTTGCGCGACGCCCAGTTGGCGCGCGCGGTACGCGCCTCTTATGCGTTGTCGGCAATCTATCCCACGCTCGGACTGCAGGATGCCGAGACGCTCGTCTACGAGTATCTCAAGGGCGATCTTGGCAAGCGCGAGATGACCCGACGCTTGGCGGGTGTCGATGGTGTGAGCAACGCCGTGCAGCTGCTGCGCCGCATCGACCAGTTGAACCGTGAACACGCCAGGAACCCGGCCTACGGCCGACGTCAGACCTTGGCCAGGTTTGCAGGAGACGTGCTGCGATTACGCCGCGACCTGAAACATGCATGGCGGATGTTCAGGGCGATGGACAGCATCCGTCTGTTGAACGACGAGCGTGAACAGGCGTTGTCACTGGCCAACAACACGCTGCAGGTGTTCTGCCTGGACGATCTCGCGCTCGACGCCCAGGGAAATGTCGTCGGTCACGTGATCATCCGCACCGAGGTGCGCGGCTCAGACCGGATCACCGGCGAAATGCGTCGTCGTAATCTGAACCCGGCCGCGCATTTCAGTCGTTATTTTTACGACCCGATCACGCGTCTGCTCGATCCGTTCGGCGCACAGAAGGTGGCCGTGGAGGGTGATGCGTTGATGCTGTCGATCCTCGAGCACGGTGGCGAGGCCGCCGATCGCCTCGCGGTGGCACGCGCTTGCTGTCTCGCGACCCGGATTCTGCATCTGGTTGACACCATGAATGCCGAACACCGGCGTATCGGTCTGCCGCAGATCGAGCTGGGGATCGGCATCAGCTACGCCGACGAGGCGCCCACCTACCTCTACGATCAGAGCCGGCGGGTGACGATCTCTCCGGCGATCAACCGGGCCCGCAGCCTGGCGTCGTGCAATACCCTGCTGCGAGAAACCTGCCCGCAACCGGGGCATCGTGGCCTGTGTGTCGCCTTGCCGATGCAGGGTGATGAGCGCGATGCAACACTGGTGCGCTACAACGTGAATGGAATCGAGTTGGAACCGGCGGCGTTCACCCGACTGCATGTCGAGGTCTCGTTGCGCAAATTGACCATGCGCAGGCGTGGAAGCCTGCGGAGCGCCACGCTGTATGCGGGTAGCTGTACCGATACCAACGGCGTGGCGCACGGGCTGGTGATCCGCGAACGGCCCGTCAAACTTTGGATCGGCAATCAGTTGCTGGAGAAGAACGACGAAGGTCGTCGGTTCTACGAGGTGGTCGCAGATCCGCAGTTGACTGCCCGGGTTGCATCACGCCTCGCCGAGGCCAGCTCCGAAACCGCGTCGGCCATGGGGCATTCGGATTGACATCGCCCGTTAAGATGCAGGCGACGGAAGATTGACATGCCAGACGACAACACCACCGCGACCTTCAACCCAGACCAATTGCGCGCCGAGGCGGCCTTGCGCAAGGCGGCGCAGGCCGGAAATCCCGAGGCCCAGTTTCGCCTCGGCGTGATGTACGGCAACGGCGAGGGTGCCGCATTGGACTATGCGCAGGCGCGAGGCTGGTTCGGGAAAGCGGCGGCACAGGGTCACGAAAGCGCGCTGCTGACGCTCGCGTGGATGCACGCCAATGGTGTTGGTGCCGCCGTCGACGAGGACAGCGCGCGGCGCTTGTATCTGATCGCCGCCGAGGGAGGGTCCGCGAAGGCCCAGTACCTGGTCGCCACCATGTACCGTTTCGCACAGTACGGGGTGGAAAAGGATGTCGCGACGGCGGTCGGCTGGTACCTGAAAGCGGCCGAGCAGGGACTGGCCAATGCGCAACTCACCCTCGGCAAGATGATCATGGAAGGCAAGGGGGTCGAGCGGGATGACGCCGTGGCGCTGGAGTGGCTGACATTGGCGCACATCAACGGCAGCAAACGGGCCGAAGACTACGTCAAGCACCTGATCAGGCGGATGGATCCGGCGACGGTCCAGCAGGTTCGCGAGCGGATGACCGGGGGCGCCTCAACCGGCTGATGCGCGCGGGGCGGTATCGCGGCTGCCGATCAATCCGAGGTCGGGCGGTACCGGATGCAGGCGCTCGTTCAGGCGCGTCGGCGTGCGGCCCATGCGTTTCTCGTAGATCACCGTGTAGGCGAGCACGCGACGCAGATAGCCGCGCGTCTCCTCGAACGGCACCAGCTCGATCCAGATATCGGCTGGCAGCGTCCGCTCCGGTAGCCAGCGGGTGACCCGGTGCGGGCCGGCATTGTAGGCCGCGGTGGCCAGCACCGCGCTGTCGCCCAGCTCGCCTTTCATCTGCTTCAGGTAGGCGCTACCCAGCGCGATATTGGTATCCGGTTCGAGCAGGTCCTGGCGACGCGGTGGCCGGCGTTTCAGGACATTGCGTGCCACGTTGCGCGCCGTCGCGGGCATCAGCTGCATGAGGCCCACAGCGCCGGCATGCGAATAGGCATTGCTCATGAATGCGCTTTCCTGGCGCATGACGGCGAAGATCCACGCGTTTTCGATACCCTGCAGCTTGGCGTTCTGGTCGACCAGGTCGGCGTGCTCCATTGGGAACCTGAGTTCCAGGTCGTCCCAGTAGCCGGTTTTCGCCAGCGTGAAGATGGCCCGATCATGCCAGCCGTGTCTTTCGGCGATCTTCGCAGCGGCTTTCAGGCGTTCCGCGTCCATGTTCCGAGTGACCTCGCGCCATTCCCGGCGCGCCTCGGTCCAGCGCTCGAGTCGAAACAGCTCCTCGGCGCGGCGCACGCCGTCCATCGCGGCGACCTCGTCCAACAGTTCGGTCCGCGCCGGCGTCTCGTTGTGGTCCAGGTGGTACTCGCCACCGATCCGGTCGGCCGCCATGAATCCGTAATAGGTTCGTTCACCCGCGGTCTTGGCGTACAGTGCGTTGGCAGCGGCGGTCTCGCCGCTTCCTTCCAGCGCGCGGGCCAGCCAGTAAGACCAGCGGTCCTGCTCTCTTATGGCCTGTGGAAGTACTGCGATCCATGCGATGACGCGCTTCCAGTCTTCACGCAACAGCGCTGTCCGGATTCGTGCCTCGTGGGACTTGATATCGGCGTCGGAAAAGTCGACCGAGCGGACGAAATCGTAGGCAAGGTCGCCATAGCTGCGTTCCAGATTACGCACGATGTAGCGCTCGGTCTCGTTGATCTGCTCCGTGCTGAATGGATAACGTGGCTTGACCTGTTGCCAGAGCGCCAGTGCCTCCAACCCGTCCCAGCGGGCCTTACGGCGAACTGCGAATGCGAGCATCGCCTCCCGATAAGGATGGGCTTCGCGGAACCGTTCCAGTTCGCCGGCACGGTCCGGTGACTTGAACAGTGCGATCCACTGTTTCACCCACGCCCGATCGGGTTTCGACAGGCTGCGCGCCAGGTAATCCGCCAGCCGGGTCTCTCCGGCGTCGATGGCCTTTTCTACACGTTGCCAGACCATCCCGTCAGTACGCAGGCCGGCGCGTTCCCATGCCGCGAACACGGGATCGCAGGCGCTCGGACGCGACCTGCCGTACAACCAGATCTCCGGTACCTCGGTAAACGCCTGTGCCGTCTTGCCCGTAGCGATCAGCGCGTGCAGTTGGTGACAGCGGCGGGTGATATCGGACGTCGGCCGGTAGAACGCGAGGTAGTCGGACCACCGTTGACGCCGCGCGAGTTGGTCGAGCCAACGATTGCGCATGAGGTCTGCCAATGGCGTATCTGCATGGGTTTCGAGGAACGAGCGTATATCGCCGTTGTCTGCCCGGTCGATCCGTTTGGACAGCGCACGATATTCGAGATAGGGGTAGAGCGGGTAGTCGCGCAACTCTTTGCTGAGGCGTCTGAACTCGCGGCTTGCGCCGCCGTCCAGTGCTTTTTCGGCTGCAAGAAAGGAGTTTCTCTGTCGTTCCAGGTCACCGGCTGAGGTGGGTGTCATCCACCATGCGGTGACCAGCAGAAACAAGACTGAGAGTACACGCTTAGGCATCGTGGCGACATCCCGGTTGGCAAACGCGTTCAGCGTAGGCGTTGCGACGATACATGACAATAAGGGGATTCCCCCTTCGATGTCATTGAGACGAAGTGCAGATCGATCCACTATGTTATCGGCAGCCATTCGACAGGCTTTAACCAGGATGATCAACGAAACCGAGCTGAAACAATTGTGCGATCTCGTGCGCGCTGCCGCTGGCGAAGAGCTATGTGCGCGCTTCAACGTCGTCGGTGCAGACATCAAGACCGACGGCTCGCTGATCACCGCTGCAGATATCGCGATGCAACGCCGTCTGGGCACCGAACTGGTGCGGATTTGGCCGGCGTTTGCGCTGCTCGGTGAGGAGATGTCGGCAGAACAACAGCAGGCGCTGTTGAACTCCTCGCGGCGCGGCCTTTGGTGTCTGGACCCACTGGATGGCACGAGCAACTTTGCCGCCGGGATCCCTTTCTTCGCAGTGTCGCTGGCCCTGCTCGGTGACGGTCAGGTTCAGGCGGCTGTGGTCTACGATCCGATGCGCGACGAGTGTTTCAGCGCGCTGCGCGGCCTCGGCGCCTGGCTGAACGGGAAACGCCTTTCGGTTGCGCATGCCCCGTCTACGCTGCGCGAATGCATGGCTATGGTCGATCTGAAACGGCTGCCGCCCGCGCTGATCAAGGCGCTGGCCGAGCGGTCGCCTTACCGGTCACAACGGAGTTTCGGCTCGGTCGCACTCGATTGGTGCTGGATGGCCAGCGGGCGATGCCAACTGTATCTGCACGGGGGGCAGAAACTGTGGGACTACGCTGCCGGCCGATTGGTCGCCCGCGAAAGCGGTGTGCAGGGTGGCGTATTGAGCGCTTTCGAAGACCAACAGTGGTTCGAACAGCTTGCACTGGGACCGCGGATCGCGATCGCGGCGACGGATGCAAGACTGCTCGCCGATTGGCGCGCCTGGCTGCGTGAGGCACTCGCCTGAGCACCGCCTGCTATTGACTCAGGTCGTCGGCGACCAGGTTGAGCCAGTGTACGACCGGGACGCCTTCGTGCTCTTGCAGGTGCATCAGGCAGCCGATGTTCGCGGTCACGATCAGATCGGGGTGGTCGATGGTCAGCGCACGCAGCTTCCGTTCCCGGAGCTGTGCAGACAGGCCGCGCTGCAGGATCGAATAGGTGCCTGCCGAACCGCAACACAGATGTGCATCGTTCACCGGGCATAACTCGTAGCCGAGTCGGGTCAGCAGCTTTTCGATGGCGCCGTTGATGTGCAGTGCGTGCTGCAGCGTGCAGGGGGTGTGCACGGCGACACGCGCCTTGCGTGGCCGGATGTTCAGCCGATCGAGCGCGGCGCCATCGAGAAACTGCAAGGGATCGCGTTGTCGATCGACCAGTTCCCTGGCCTTCGGTGCGTACTCGGCGTCATCGGCCAGCAACTTGGGATAGTCCTGGATATGGGCGCCGCAGCCGCTCGCAGTAACGACCAACGCTTCTGCACCCGTGGCGAGCGCCGGATACCAGGCATCGATGTTGCGCCTCGCCATCTGGCGCGCACGCTCGCTGTCGCTGAGGTGATGGGGTAAGGCGCCGCAGCAGCCGGCTCCCGGGGTGCGTTGAATGGCGATCCCGAGATGTTGCAACACCGTCTCGAGCGCGTGATTGATCTCCGGAGCGAGGCCCGGTTGGACACAGCCTTCCAGCAGAATGACCCGGTGTGCGGCATCCACCTGCGAGGTCGCGCGCTGCAGCGATCGGGCAGGTGGAATCTCGCGACGCAGGCGAGGCGGCAGCAGTGGGCGCACGCTCTGGCCGAGACGCAGCAATGCGCCAAAGCGCCCTGGGTAGGCGAGGACCTCGATCAACAGGCGGCGAAACAGGCGCTGCGAAACGGACCGGGGGACCTGTCGTTCGACCTCGTCGCGGCCGATGTCGAGCAGCCGGTGATAATTGACGCCCGAGGGACAGGTCGTCTCACACGAGCGGCAGGTCAGGCAGCGGTCGAGGTGTTCGCGGGTCTTTGCCGTTGCCGGCTCGCCTTCGAGCACCTGTTTGATCTGGTAGATGCGTCCCCTGGGGCCATCCAACTCGTCGCCGAGCAACTGGTAGGTCGGGCAGGTGGCGGTACAGAAGCCGCAATGCACGCAGGCGCGCAGTATCTGGTCTGCCTCCCGGCCCTGAGAGGTGTCGCGAATGAAGTCGGCGAGCGCTGTCTGCATGTTGCCCTGGGTTCGATGGAATCTGACCGGTTGCCAGTTTAACCTGCCTGGCGCGTGCGTTTGCGACGCAGATCAGACTGGTATTTCCTGCCATTCTGCGGCGTTTGTCGATGACCGGGTGGTGGTATAAGAGTATGCGAATCCCTCAGTGGGTGCGACGTCACCTGTCGCCTGCACGGCGGCTCGAGTGGTTCCCGCCGTTTCGCGCGATGCGGGTCCGGGTGGTGGAACTTAGCGACGACTGGCGTCGCGTACGCCTGCGCCTGCCGTTGCGCGCCAATCGCAATCCCGGGGGCAGCATGTTCGGCGGTGCGGTGGCCTGTCTCGCAGACCCGATCGCGGCGCTGAGTTGCAACCGATTGTTCCCGGGTCACCTGGTCTGGACGCGGCGTCTGGACCTGGATTTTCGACATGAGGGACGGTCGGACCTGGAGTTGCGGTTTGCATTCGATGCACAGCAGGAGCAGGCGACGCGTGCCGAACTGGCGCGGCGTGGTCGGGCGACTCCCCTGCTGGAGTATGCGTTTTACGATCGCCACGAACGTGTCTGCGTCGTGGTGCGCTGTCAGGTTGCGATCCGCCCCTCCGGCTATCGCGCCGGAGGTGGACTTAACAGGAGTGAACACGACGATGACGCAAGATGACGGATTGGACATGGACCTCAGCAGCGGCATTGCCGCATTCGAGTCCAAACAATTCACCGCGGCGACCCGCCTGCTGGCCCCGTTGGCGCAGCAGGGGGATCCTGAAGCGCAGTACCGTATGGCGATCATGGCGCAGAATGGTCTGGGCATGGTCGAGAATCAGTTGCTGGCGTTTCGTTACATGAAGTCTGCCGCCGAGGCGGGGCTGGGTCTGGCACAACATGGCCTGGGTTTCATGTACATGGAGGGCGAGTGCGTCGAGCGCAACGGCTCGAAGGCCCTGGAATGGTTCGGCCGCGCCGCCGATCAGGGTCTGCAGGGAGCGATGACCAGTATCGGCATGATGTATCGCGAGGGAAACGGCGTGGACCGCGACGAAGACAAGGCCAGGGAGTGGTTCCGAAAGGCCGGTTTCGACGATTTCTGATCGACCGTCGCGATGGGCGTGACGCGGTTCGCCGATCCGCGAGCAATGGTGGGAGGTGCTCGATCCGTCGAGGTGCACACTCCGCGGCAACATCGTCTTCACCTATCCGGGCCCCGGTCATCCCCGGTCCTGCCACGTGGTGAAAAGGCCTGTCCGCATGACCTAGACTGATGTCTGCGACACGCTGAAGGACAAATACCGCATGCAGGCACCGATTGAACTCGCATCCACGCAGCGGGAGGAGTTGGTCGATATCACCGACCAGGTTGCCGCCATCGTCGCACGCAGCGGCATCCGGCAGGGCATCGTGAGCATCTATGCCCAGGGTGCGACGGCGGCCATCATGATCCAGGAAAACTGGGACGACAGCGTACAGACGGATGTGGTCAACCTGTTGCGGCAGCTCATACCGCAAGGGGTCTGGTTGCACGACCGGCAGGATGGCAATGGTGACGCACACCTGAAGGCCGGTCTGGTCGGTCCTTCCGAGAGCGTGCCGATCGTCGATGGCAGACTGGGCCTGTCGCGCTGGCAAAACATCTTCTTCTGCGAATTCGACGGACCACGCGCCGACCGCCGGGTACTGTGTACGCTGCTACAGGGCGGGTGAGCGAATGGGGCGGATCGCGGGTGGATCGGACAATCCGGGATATCCGCAGGTCGACGCCTGGATTGTGCCGTCGAGCGCCGTTCAGCCCCTGCGGGAGAGTTCGCGGCGCTTGCGGACCGCCTGTGCCAGGGTATCCAGCAGCGGTTCGCTCTCTTTCCAGCCGAGGCACGCGTCGGTGATGCTCTGACCGTAGATGAGTCCATCGCCGTTGCCGTTCAGGTCCTGGCGTCCGGCGACCAGGTGGCTCTCGATCATCACCCCGATGATGTCGCGATTTCCGCGCCGAATCTGCCCCGCGACGTCGCCGCAGACATCGATCTGCTTGTCATGCTGCTTGCGGCTGTTGGCATGGCTGAAGTCGATCATCAGGTTCGGCGTCAGGCCGGCCTCGCTCATCTCATGGGCGGCCTCGGCCACCGATTCGGTGTCGTAGTTCGGTCGCTTGCCACCACGCAGAATCACGTGGGTATCGGCATTGCCGCGCGTGCTGAAGATCGCCGAGCGGCCGGCCTTGGTCAGTGACAGGAACACGTGCGGCCGATTCGCGGCGCGCATCGCGTCCACGGCGATGCGAATGGTGCCGTCGGTGCCGTTCTTGAAGCCGACCGGACAGGAGAGTCCAGAGGCCAGTTCACGATGCCCCTGGCTTTCCGTCGTGCGCGCGCCGATTGCGCCCCAGCTGATCAGGTCGGCGACATACTGTGGACTGATCAGGTCGAGGAATTCGGTGCCGGCCGGCAGCCCCATCTGATTGATCTGCAGCAACAGTTCGCGGGCAAGGTTGAGGCCCTTGTTGATCTGGAAGCTCTCGTCGAGATCCGGATCGTTGATCAGTCCCTTCCAGCCGACAGTGGTCCGCGGTTTCTCGAAATAGACGCGCATCACGATCAGCAGATCGTCTGTCAGCCGGTCGCGCACCGCCAGCAGCCGGTTCGCGTACTCGATTGCCGCCTTCGGGTCGTGCACCGAGCAGGGGCCGACGACGACCAGCAGGCGGTCGTCTTCGCGGGTCAGGATGCGGTGGATGGCGGCACGCGCCTCGTGCACCGTCTGTGCCGCCTCCATCGTGAGCGGATGGCGCTCGTGGACGACCGCGGGCGGTTCGACCTCGTGGATGGCTTGGATGCGTAAGTCGTCTGTCTGCTGCATGGCGTCGATCTGTCTGTGAGCGATCGCGCGGATTATAGCGGCGCGCGGGCCGGCCGGCATTCGGCGATTCGTAACGACCCGATAGGCCGGGACTATGCGCGCTTGGCGCGCCGTTGCAGCCAGATGTCGAGTCCCTGGGCGTTCAGGTCGATATCTGATTCGAACAGCGATCGCACGCGCCCGGGCGGCAGGGTGCTGTGTGCGGTGCCGGCGTCGACCAGCAGGCGCTCGACCGCCTGGTGCAGCCGCTCTGCGCGCCCGTCCGGATCGCGTTGTTCCTCGTCCAACGCGATCCGCACGTGCTGCCGGATGCTCTCGCGCAGCATCTCAAGATAGCGCTGCGGGTGTTCGATCCTGCCGAAATGTGTCAGACAGCAGGCAGCGGGGCTGAGCGCCATCATGTGGTCGAGGCTGGTGAACCAGGCGTCCGGATCGAACGCAACCGGGGTCGTCGTGGCGACGATCAACGGTTCGGCGTGCTCGCGAAATTCCCGGTAGCCGAGGCCGAAGGTGTCGCCGGTGAACAGGTTGCCGCTTGCGTGATCGAAAATGCAGCCGTGATGGTTGGCGTGCCCCGGGGTATGCAGGAACTGCAGGGTCCGCCGACCCAGTTCGAAGCTCTGCAGGTCGTTGGCGGCGGTCGCCCGCTGCTCGGGGATCGGCAGAATGTCGCCGAACAGCTGCTGAAACTGCTGCTCGCCGTACACCGCGGTCGCGCCGGCCTGCAGTTTGCTCGGGTCGACCATGTGCGGCAGTCCTTTCGGGTGCACCACCAGCATCGCATTCCGGCAGACATCCATCAGTCGCCCGGCGCCCCCGGCATGATCGAGGTGCACGTGGGTCGGGATCACATAGCGCACCTGCCCGGTGGTGGCACCGATCTCGGCGATCGCTTCGAGCACCTGGGGTAGGGAATTGCTGGTCCCGGTGTCGATCAGCGCCAGTTCGCCACGATCCTCGATCAGATAGCAGGCGCAATGCTGCGGCCGGTAGAGTGCCGCATCGATCAGATAGGTGCCGTTGCCGAGTGCCTCGGTCATGAGCCGATTGCCTTTTGATTCACCAGACGGACCGCCAGTATAGGAGTACCCCCCGGTTTCCAATATTGTTTAGCTCTAGCCTATCTATTGCGCGAGCTCGCAGGGCGACAACCGATCAGCCGGCCGGCGTTTGTTCGATGTGCTCCTTGAGCGTCTGCAGGCCTCTTTCGTAGGAGCTGCCGATCAGGTTGTCGAGCATCAGGCCCACGTAGCGACCGAACAGGTCCCAGCCGAATTCGGTCTTGAACTGCCAGCGGACCACGGTCGCGCCGGCGCTCGGTTCGAGCAGGAAGCTTGCCTCCCCGTCACCCTTGTCGCCGAATTCCAGGCGAGTGGCGACGCGTTCGTTCGGAACGCTTTCGGTGATCTCCTGGCTGCCCCCGCCGACCTGCGCGTTGCCACTCTGCCAGACCATGCGCGAGCCGACGCCCTGTTCCGGGCCACTGAACGTGTATTCGGTGTCGGGATCGATGCTGCTCCACGGTGACCAGGCGTGGAATGCGCGCATGCCGTTGAGGTGCGGAAACACCTTTTCGGGAGGCGCGTCGATCGCGATGCTGCGTTCCACCGCTGAAGACGAGGGCAACAGCAAGCCGATGACCAGCAGCAACACGAATACGACCAACAGGATGCGAAATGCGAGGCGCGCAAAGGCCATCTCACCCTCCAGCGACAGGAATCCCGGACCGCCTGCGGGCGGCCAATGGCCGGTCATTCTATAGGTTTGGGCGCCAGTTGTGGGTCACGATACGCGCACCGCGGAGATCGTGGACGAAGCGCGTGAGTGCGGCGTTGTCGACCTCGCTGCGATACCAGTTCGCGGGAGGTGCCTGCATCACATGACCGAGCGTGGCGCGTATCACGCCGGCGTGCGTCACCACCAGCAGGTGCAGCCCTGGAAAGTCGCCCAGCAGTCCATCGAACACGGTGGCGACGCGTGCACCGAACGCGACCAGTGGTTCGGCGCCTGGCGGTCGATTGTTGACCGGGTCCTGGTAGAACGCATCGTACTCGGCGCTGCGCTCGCGCCGCAGGGTCTCGCGATCAGCCCCCTCCCAGCTGCCGAATCCGACCTCGCGCAGGTCGTCGCGCACCGTGATCGGCAGCCCCTGTTCACCCGCCAGCGCGCGGGCGAATTCGACGCAGCGGCGCATCGGTGAACTCACGATCTGTTGCCAACCGCCGAGCGCGCCGGTGGTGGTGCGCATCTGGTGCCAGCCTTTCTCGGACAGAGGGTCGTCGACGCCGTTGCCGCGGAAGCGTGGACCGCCGACGGGCTCGCCGTGGCGCAGGAAATCGAGCAGGGTGGTGGGATGCGACATCGGCGTTCGAACGGTGCGGGGCCTTTGCTAGAATGGGCCCAAGATTACACTGCCAGGCAGATACCGCGCATGCGTCAGAAGATCTACATGGGGATTGACAAGGAACCAATGGGCGCCATGAACCCGACCGGCAACATCATTCGGGACGCCTGGCTGTTTGGTTTGATACCGGAAACCGAGACCTGCGCGGGTTGGACGATCCAGGGAATCGATGCATTGTACGACCAGGTCTCCAAGGAGTGGGACAAGTACGGACATCTGGTTTCCAACCTGCCACCCGAGCTGAAAGCGAAACACGGCGAGATCTACGATCGCGCGATCGCCAATGCACGCAGCCTCGGTTGGGACCCCGAGTTGGGCGACAACGACTGAAGTGGCGCGAGTGCATGGCGACGGTTACCACCGAGACCTTCTTTCGACCCGATGAGATCGCGCGCGAACGGCTGACCATCCCGGCCGCACTGTACAACCGTTGCCGACTCATGCTGTCGCGTTGCCAGTATGCGCATGTGTTCGTGCCGGTGCGCAGCATGCAGATGCAGTCGGTGATCGACGAGAACGAGGTGATCTTCGTCGACAACCAGGCCTACGCGGTCCGCGATGGCGAGGGTGGCCGGTTGATCATGCTTGCCTGGTTGTTCCGTCGCGATCAGGGTCGCGACGATCTGAACGACCCCGCGCCGATCGAGCTCGTCTACTACCACGATGAGGCGCGCGAGCTGCACAACCGGCTGATCGGCGATTTCGCCAAGTCGCTCGATCTGGTCGAGCAACGTTCCCGGGACAACGGCTGTGAACCGCGCGCGAAGAAGGTGCTGCCGTTTCGCGGTCGCGATTGAATCTCCGTATCCGGCTGCCTCAGCTGCCGGTCGAGACCTCTGCCCAGGCCTGTTCGACCTTGTCCTCGATCTGCTGCGCACTGTTGCGAAAGCCCACCTTGCAGCGCAGCGGTTCGAACAGCGGATCACGCATCAGCAGGTTGCGGTTGCGATACCCCCGGTTCACCAGGCTGGCGAGACGTTCCAGCGCGCGTGTCGGTGTGCCGTGCAGCATCGCCAGACGCGCCTTGACATAGCCGGTTGCGAGCGTACGCCAGCCGCGCCGGATGCTCGCGGACATCTCGCCGGTGCAGCGGTCCAGCCATCGCGCGGATTCGTCCGCGGCGCCCGTACGGCGCAGCACGTCCACCAGCGTGGTACACAGGAACAGGTCGTAGTCGGTGCGCTCGATGGGGTAGATCCGGCCTTCGAGCGCTTTGCGCAGATGGGGTTGTGCAATGGCAAAGTCGCCGTCCAGGTAGGCGCTCAATCCGATTCGGGCCTGGGCCAGGCGCCAGCTGATCTCGGGCACGTTGGCCTGGGCCGGTGGTTGCGGATCCGGACTGGTCAGGGCGGGGGTGCCGAACAGGCCCGTTGCGGTCGCGCCCAGCCGGTCGAGGTAGCGCTGGGTCGCACGGCTCGGCGTGTTGCCGTCGCTCAGTTCGCCGACGAGGCGCATCGCGGATTCCTCCTGCCCGAGATAGGCGAGCACCATCGCGAGTCCGGCACGCGCCAGTTCCGACTCCGGATCCAGCGCGACTGCCTGCTGTGCGTACCGGTACGCAGCGATCAGGTCGCCGCTTTCGATCGCGATGTCGGCCTGGGTGCGTTTCAGGTGGGGGTCGCCCGCCTCCGCCAGCGGTTCGAGCACCGCCTGTGCGGCAGCGGCTTTACCGGACCAGGCCAGCGCATTGGCGTAGTTGATGGCCGCTGTCGCGAACAGGGGCTCCAACTCGTGTGCCTTTTTCAGCGCCTCGAGACCGTCGAGCAGCTTGCCCTGCTGGCGGCGCGCAAGGCCGAGCCACATCCAAGGTTCCGCACGGTTGGGGAACTGCGTAGTGGCGCGTATCAGGTAATCCTCGGCGACGCCGTATTCACCCTTCAGGTAGTGCGACAGGCCGACCGCGGCGAGCGCTTCCGGTGCGCTGCCGGCCTTGGCGAGGACGCCATCGAGCAAGGGTGCGGCGATCGCGACCGCCTGGTCCAAAGGCAGTCTGCCGTAGAACGAGAGCAGCAGTTGGGTGGTCGCCAGCTCGATGCGTGCGGCGGTGAAGCCGGGTTCCCGCTGTAGCGCCTGGTGAAAGAACTCCGCGGCGCGCTCCAGGCTGAGTGGCGAGCGTCGTGCGCGGTGGTAACGGCCGAGCAGGAAAAAGTCGTAGGCCTGTACATCGTGCCCCGCGTCCGTGTCTCGATTGTCCGCGGTGTCTTCTGTGTCGCGGCCTGCGAGGAAGGCCGCCATTCTGCCTCCGAGCGCTTGCTGGGCGGTGAAGATGTCGCTCTCGGCGAAGTCGTCGATGCGGCTCCACAGTTGCCGGCCGTCCCTCGCGTCGACGATGCGGGCGGCAACGCGCAGCGCGTCACCGGAGCGCCGGATGCTGCCGGCGATCACCAGGTCGGCGTCGAGGCGCCGCCCGACGTTCGGAAGGTCGCTGGCGGTCGATTCAGCCGCCAGACCGGCCGACACCGGTCCCACGACACGCAGGTCTGGGGCCCTTCCCAGAGCATCGGCCAGTTCGATCGAAAACCCTTCGGCGATGTTGTGGTCGGTGGCCTCGTCGGTCAGCGCCGCGAATGGCAGCACCAGTGCGGTGCGTGGTGCAGCAGGTGGGTCGGTTGGGCGCCAGTGCCACCACGCCAGCGCAGCCAGCAGTGCGATCGCGCCGGCCACCAGGAGGGGCCACCAGCGTGGGGGCGATACCGCGTTCGGCCCGTGCTGCGGCGTCGCCTCGGCATCACTGCTCGGCATCTGATGGATCGCGGCAATCAGGCGGTAGCCGCGCTTCGGCACCGTCTCGATGTAGGTCGGGTTCTGCGCGTCGTCACCCAGCGCCCTGCGTAGCCGGGCCATGGCCTGGTAGACCGAGTTGTCGCCCACCACCTGGCCGCGCCAGACGTCGTCGAGGATCTGCTCGGCCGAGACGACCTCACCGGGTCGGCGGGCGAGGTAGACCAGCAGGTCGACATGGCGCGGCTCGAGTCGCACCTCCTCGCCGCCGCGGCGCAGCAGATTGAGCGACGGGAGCAGTCGCCAGGCGCCGATCCGCAGTCCCTCGTCTGGAGTTTCAGGTTGCACGATTGGTCCCTAATTTATTGTTATAAAAATAAAAATCCATTCTTTAGGAAAACATCAGACAATCATCAGGTGGTGCTCAGGACGCCGCCTCCTGGGCCTGATATTCCTTTATCCCGCGTACCCGACAACCCAGTGCGTGGGGCATGAGTGAATCTTCCGACAACTCGATGAACGGGCAAGGTGGCGAGCCCAATGGCACGCGCAACCGGCACCGCATACGCGGCGTGATCGCACTGCCGCCGCTGCCACGGCATTCCCAGCAGCTGCTCAGCCTGCTGGTGGACCCGGATCTCGATATCTTGCAGCTGATCGAGCTGATCGAGCAAACCCCCGCGCTCGCCGCGCGCATCATGGGCATCGCATCCTCGGCCTATTTCCACACGCCCAAGCCTGCGCAGAACATCACGGATGCGGTGATGCGCCTGCTTGGGCTGAATCTGGTCCGCGACATCTCGATATCGCTGATCCTCAGTCAACCCTTCAGCGTGTCGAACTGCGCGCAGTTCGACCAGACCTTCTACTGGAAGCACGCCATGATGGTGGCGACGCTGGCGCAGCTGCTGGCACCGCTCGCGACCGAGGGTGCGGCGGACGAGCTGCGCCCGGCGTATCTCGCGGGCCTGCTGCACAGCTTGGGAATGCTGGTGTTGGCCGATGTCGCGCCCGAGGGTCTGGATGAGGCGCTGAAACGGCGCGCCCAGGAGCCGTCGCGGTCGCTGTGCACGATTCAGCGCGAGATCCTTGGCATCGACTACACGGCCGCCGGGGGCGAGGTGGCGATCGCCTGGGGCCTCCCAACGCCGTTCACCATGGCGATGATCGCTCACCGCGACTCGGGCTACAGCGGACCCTTCGCCGGGCTGGCTGCGTTGATCCGGGTCGCCGACTGCCTCGCGAAGGCCCAGCTGCGGGACCTGGATCCTGCGGCCTGCGAGACGTCGATTGCGGACGAGCTGCGTACCCTGGGAATCGGTTCCGAGGGTCTGCATCGGGCGCTGGAACGTTGGCAACAGCGGGTCGAGAACATCGAACAACTCGCGCGCGCCCTGGTTGGAGTCGGCAGATGAGCGGCAAGCGTCCCCCGCACGGCCGCGCGAACCGCGGCATCCTCTCCCTGCTCGACGCCCTGGTGTCGCTGCGCCGCCTGCTGGCAGGGGCGCAGCGACGTCCAGTCGAAGACCTGTTGCGGCATGCCGCCCGGGTGCTGATGGAACACCCCGCATTCTCGGGATGCGTCATTCGCCTGCAAGCGAACGCCCAGGTGCCAGGGGGCGGTGATACCTGTGCGCCGTTGGCCGTCAGCCTGCCAAGCGATGAGGCGGCAGTGATCAGTGCCGAGGCCTGTCGGGTCGCGGTCGAAACCGACAGCCCGGTGGTCGAGCCAGACGTCGCGAACGATGCGTTCGAGGCGTGTCGCAGCGTGCTGGCACTCCCAATCCACTCAGGCAGCTACGCGGTCGGTTGCGTCGCGGTGTGCAGCGATCGTCCGCATGGCGTGCGCCCTCACCAGGGTATGCTCGAACTGTTCGTCGGCGTGCTGCAGCTGGCGCTCAATCAGCGCGCCCCCGACGTTGCCGCCGGACCTCCGCAGAGCGGCTGCCAGGAAAGTCGCGGCGAACTGTCGCCGGCCGTCGCCGGGCAGCGGCCCGGCGAAACAGGCCACGCGGTTGCACGCGAGACACGGGACCCGAAAACCGGCTTGCTGAATCGCATCGCGGTCGAAGACCGCCTGCAGCGCCTGCTGGAGGGCGGGCAGGCCGATGCGCTGTCGGCGTACGTGCTGTACCTGGATGTCGATCGCTTCGGGATCATCGAGGAGATCGGCGGCGCGGTTGCCGCGGACCGCGTGATCAGAATGCTGTCCGAGTTGCTGCGCAGCCAGATGGGTGACGAGTATGCCGTGGCGCGCCTCGCCGGTGACCAGTTCTGCGTCGTTGTCAGTCCGGGCTCCGCGGACTACGTCGCTCAAGCTGCGCAGACCCTGATTGGATGCGTTCAGCCGTTGCGCCTGCTGCCGGCGAGCCGGCCACTGGACGTCAGCATCAGCATCAGCATCGGGATCAGCGCCACGGGCGGCGAAATCCGGTCGGCCGGCGAACTTATCGAGCAGGCGCGCGATGCCTGTCGCGAGGCGCAGCGCCACGGCGGTGGCACGGTACGATTCTTCAAGACCTCTACGCCGCGGCGGCGGATCCTGGACGACGCGTGGCTGCTGAGCGAACTGTCGCATGCGCTGAAGGACAATACCTTGACTCTGTTCGCACAGCCGATTGCGCGGATAAGCCATGGTGGCGCAGGCCGTGCCGTCGAGGTGGTGCGCCACGAGATCCTGCTGCGCAACCGTGACGCGCAGGGAGGCATCCTGCCGGCAGGATTGTTTCTGCCGGTGGCGGAACGCTACGGCCTGTCGGTCAGGATCGATCGCTGGGTCGTCCGTGAGGCGCTGCGTGACATCGCCGGTTCGTCCACCGAGGTAGGCCGTGGCGGACTGTTTACGATCAATCTGTCCGGCCACTCGATCGGTGACGAGGAGTTTCTTGCGTACGTCGTCGAGCAGTTCGAGGTCAGCGGCCTCGCGCCGGCGCGGGTCTGCTTCGAGCTTACCGAGACCGCGGCGATCTCGGATATAGAGGCCGCGCAACGCTTCATGCGCACGCTGCGTGAGATCGGTTGTCACTTCGCGCTGGACGATTTCGGCAGTGGTCATGCGTCCTACCTGAACCTGCGCGACCTGCCCGTCGACCTGCTGAAGATCGATGGCCTGCTGATTCGCGAGGTGCTGGTGGATCCGGTGAGCCGGGCGATCGTGCGCTCGGTGCATGATATCGCCAGGGTGATGGGCATCCGGACGGTCGCTGAGTATGTCGAATCGAGCGCAATGTCCGAGATGCTCTCCGAGATCGGCGTGGACTACCAGCAGGGCTTCTGGATCGGTTCACCGGTGCCGTTGAAAGACGTGCTCAGGTGAGCCGGGGTGGACGGGTTCCGTGCGCGGTGACCGACTTTCCCGTCAATGCGGCGAACACGTTGGGGTGAGTGCCGACCGTCATGCCGGTGGCATGACGCAGCGGTGCGAACGCCCTGCCAGGGCGGGCAGGGCCGGGGCTGAATCAAACGGCTGGAGCCGCGCCAGGGATGGCCTAACCGGTCAACGCCGCGAACACGTTGGGGTGAGTGCCGACCGTCATGCCGGCGGCATGACGCAGCGGTGCGAACGCCCTGCCAGGGCGGGCAGGGCCGGGGCTGAATCAAACGGCTGGAGCCGCGCCACGGATGGCCTAACCGGTCAGTGCGGCGAACACGTTGGGCAGACGCTCCGGCAACCGCTCCACGTTGTCGACGATCGAATAGTTGTTCTCACCGAAGATGCGGGCCACGTAGCGGTCGGCGTTCGGATCGAGGGTCAGGCAATAGGTGTAGATCCCCTGCATCGCGAGATCCTCGACCGCCTTCTTGGCATCGTGGCGCAGGTACTGCGGGTCGCGCTCGTCGATATCCGCCGGTTCACCGTCGGTGACCAGCAATACCAGTCGCTTCTGGGCATTCTGTTGGGTCAGGTGCCATCCGGCGTGGCGCAGCGCCGCTCCCATACGCGTCGAGAGGTTGCCCTTCATGCCGGCCATGCGCGACTTCGCCTCGTCGTCGTAGTGCTGCTCAAAATCCTTGAAGCGGTAGTACTGTACGTCGTGGCGGCCGTCCGAGGCGAAGCCGTGCACGGCGAAGTTGTCGCCGATCGAGTCGATCGCCCAGGCCAGCAGGCCGGCGGACTCGCGTGTCAGGTCGAGGATGCTGGGCTGGTCGTCGTAGCCTTTTTCACCTTCGGCGATGTCGCCGATCTTCTCATTGGTCGACTCCGACAGGTCGAGCAACAGCACGATCGACAGATCGCGGATATGCCGGGTTATGCGGATGTTGATTCTGGGGTCCGGCATGATGCCGCGGCGGATATCGATCATCGCGCGCACGGCGGCGTTCAGATCCAGTTCCTCGCCTTCCTCGTAGCCGCGCCGGCGTACGATGCCCTGGGGCTGCAGCGCATCGATGATGTGGCGGATGCGCGATGCGATCGGCTTGTGCTTGGTCAGGATCTCATCCATGACCTCCGGAGCCCCCTTGCCCTGTTTGCGCTCTATCACGGTCGCCCAGTCCGGACGCGCGAGCTGCACGTGGTAATCCCACTCGTTGTAATGGTAAGGATCCGAGACCGGCTCGACGCCTTCGGACTGGTTGTAGCTCTGGGTGGTCTCCAGGTCGTCCTCGTAGGGGAACAACTCCGTGTCGAGCACCCAGACCTCTTGCGGATTGTCGTCCTTCATCTCGGAGTCGATCTCGTTGACCATCTCCATGACGCTGACGTATTTGCGCACGGTCTGCTGGGAACTCGGCAGGTAGTCGATGCCCTGCGTCTCGAACATGTTTTCGGAGAAGTCCCAGAAGTAACGGTTATCGTCGCGGTAGGGGATCGGCCATTCGGAGAGAATGCGCACGCTCGGGATCTTTGCGATCTCGACAATGCGATTGTAGAAGTCGACGCCGGCCATCCACGCAAGGCGCGGACTGTACGGATCTTCTTCCAGCTTCATGACGAAGTCGTCGGCCACCTGGTTGATGACATCGATCTCGTCACGATAGTCGCGGTCCATGATGGCACGGGTGGTGCGCATCATCAGGTCCATGGTCTCGTGCGGCTGACCGAAGTCGTCATCTTTGTCTGGCTGCGCCGTGAAGAACTGCAGCCACAGCTTGCGCAGGCCGGGGAACTCACGGTAGGCAAGGTATTCGACGCGCGCATCCTCGAACAGCTCGATCATGCGCATCTGTGCCTGGGACAACTGTTCGGCGGAGATCGGCTCGCGCGTGTACACCATATGGGCGGCACAGTGTGCAACGGTGGCGCGGTAGATCTCCATGCCGTCGATGCCGCGGAACGGGTCGAAAGCGTCCGGCACGTGGATCTGGAAGTGCTCGATATGCGGCCGGATACCCTGGCGCGATTCAAAGTCCCCGGCAGTCGGGCGCATGAAGAACGAGCGCGCCCACAGCGCGCGCAGGTAGAAGTTGAGCTTGCGTTGGTTGTTGACGAACAGGGTGCCGCGACGCTCGGACTTGAGGATCGCCTTCGACGACTCGGTCTTCAGTGCGAAATAGGCGAGTTGGCCGTCGAGGTCGCGCTGGTGGGCCTGTGCGCCGAACATCACCCAGCGACGCAGGCCGCCCAGGGTCAGCTTGGACAACAGTTCGTCGAGGTTTTCCATCATCGGCCGCAGCCCGCGCGGGGCCTTGCCGGTCATCTGATGCAGCAGCTTGAGGAATCCGCGCATCACTTCGGCATCGCCGAGACGGGACGCCGCCAAAGGCAGGTTGGCAACGATCAGCGTGATCACGCTGCCGGAAGTATGCGAAGCCAGCTTCATCATGCCCTCGACGATGTCCGGGATGATGTCTTCGCCGACCTCCCTGGCTACGCCCGGCATCTCCTGCACATAGGTCAGCACCAGGTCCTGGCCACGACCCAGGGTGCAGAAGGCGCGCATGCCCTCGAGGTAATTCTGCAGGCCGCGTGGCGACATGACCCGCTGCGCCTCGTGGTACGAGGATTCGAGTGCCTCGATGTGCTCGTGATCTTCCTTGTCGAGACAGGTGACGTATTCCGAGAAATCTACCGACATGCGAGGCCCCGGTTCAGTGTTGGTTCATGCGGTCTGCCAGGGTCATGCCCAACGCCGAGACGACGAACGTGAGGTGGATGATGACGTACCACATCAGCTTGTCGTTCTCGATGTGCTGCGCGTTCATGAAGGCCTTCAGCAGATGGATGGACGATATGGCAACGATCGAGGCGGCCACCTTCTGTTTCAGCGAGCCGGAGTCCAGTTTGCCGAGCCAGTCGAGTTTTTCGGCGCCTTCCCTGATGTCGATGCGCGATACGAAATTCTCATAACCGCTGAGCATCACCATGACCAGCAGGCCGCCAACCAGTGCGATATCGACCAGGCTGAGCACCACCAGCACCAGGTCCGCCTCCGATGTCTCCAGCACATGCGGGAGTATGTGCAGCACCTCCTGGAAGAACTTCACACCGATCGCCAGCAGCGCAAGGCTCAGTCCGATGTAGATCGGCGCCAGCAGCCAGCGGCTCGAATACAACAGGTTCTCGAACATCTTTTCCATGGGCGTGTGCCAGGCGTCAGAAATAGGTATTGATCGCCGCTTTCAGCGTGTCGCGCATGTCCGGATCATCGGTCAACGGTGTGACCAGCGCCATCTGGCAGGCGGCTATCGGCTCGATGCCCTTGCCGACCAGTTGCGCTGCATATACCAGCAGACGGGTCGACATGCCCTCGTCGAGACCGTGTCCCTTGAGATTGCGGGAGCGCTGCGCGATCTGCACCAGCTTTTCCGCGATCGCCTGGTCGACCTTGCCCTCGTGGGCGACGATCTCGGTCTCGATCTCGGTCGCCGGGTAGTTGAAGTCCATGCCACCGAAGCGCTGTTTGGTCGATTGTTTGAGGTCTTTCATCAGCGACTGGTAACCGGGGTTGTACGAGATCACGATCTGGAAGTCCGGATGGGCACGGACGAGTTCGCCCTTTTTCTCCAGCGGGAGTTCTCGGCGGTGGTCGGTCAGCGGGTGGATCACGACAGTGGTGTCCTGGCGGGCCTCGACGACCTCGTCGAGGTAACAGATCGCGCCGATGCGTGCGGCGACCGTCAGCGGACCGTCCTGCCATTTGGTGCCGTTGATGTCGAGAAGGAAACGACCGACCAGGTCGGAGGCGGTCATGTCCTCGTTACAGGCCACCGTGATCAGCGGCTTGCCGAGCTTCCAGGCCATGTATTCGACGAAGCGCGACTTGCCGCAACCCGTGGGGCCCTTGAGCATCACCGGCATCCGGGCGGCGTAGGCGGCCTCGTACATCGCCACCTCGTTCTGGATGGGGTGGTAGTAAGGCTCGTTGGTGATGAGGTACTGGTCGCGGTCGAAGTCGCTCATGGTCTGGATCCTTAGATATCAGCTTGTACGGGGAACGGTACGGTTCCCGGTTCGAATGATCAGGCCGGAATGGCGGCGAGTGCGGGTCTGTGCGCCACTCTGGGCTGATGACTCGTGAAACGAAAAGCCCCCGCCCCGTAAAGGGCGGGGGCTTCCCTGACCGATCGCTGGGATCAGTACTTAGACCGGCTTGCCACGGTAGATGACCATGGATGCACCGGCGCACTGGGCGTAGTTGTCCAGGCCCAGCAGGCGAACGTGATTGTTCGGGTGTGCTTTGTGGCACGCCTCGCACTCGGCCAGGATGGCGTCGACGTCGGTCTCACCGAACATCGGCAGTTTCCACATGTACCAGTAGCTGCCGGACGCGTTTTGCGGCTCGGTGTGCTCGATGGACGGGTTCCAGCCCTTGGACACGATGAACTCGATCTGCTTGCGGATCTGGTCAGCGTTCATCGACGGCAGGTAAGAGAAGGTTTCGAACTTGCGGCTGCTCACATCGGCCAGGCTCGAAGCGTAGTCCTGCATTTCACTCATTGGTCTATACCTCTAAAAAATTCGAATTCGTTGCTCGAGACCCCCGCCCGTCGAGGCGGGGGCTGCTGGCCATCACTTGTGGGAAACGTCCAGCTTGTCGACGGTGTCGAACTCGAACTTGATCTCTTTCCAGGTTTCCATCGCGGCTTTCAGTTCCGGGCTGGACTTGGCCGCATTGGTCAGGATGTCTTTACCTTCCTTTTCGATCTCACGGCCCTGGTTACGGGCTTCGACGCAGGCCTCGACCGCAACGCGGTTTGCGGCTGCGCCGGCAGCGTTGCCCCACGGATGGCCCAGGGTGCCGCCGCCGAACTGCAGTACGGAGTCGTCGCCGAAGATGGCGACCAGCGCCGGCATGTGCCAGACGTGGATACCACCGGATGCGACCGGCAGAACGCCCGGCATTGCGCCCCAGTCCTGGTCGAAGAAGATGCCGCGCGAACGGTCTTCTTTGATGTAGCTGTCGCGCATGATGTCGATCCAGCCCAGGGTCGCGTCGCGGTCGCCTTCCAGCTTGCCGACAACGGTACCGGAGTGCAGGTGGTCACCACCGGACAGACGCAGGATCTTCGTCAGGACGCGGAAGTGGATACCGTGGTGCGGGTTACGGTCGAGCACCGCGTGCATGGCGCGGTGGATATGCAGCAGCATGCCGTTGTTCTGGCACCACTGCGCCAGCTGCGTATTGGCCGCCCAGCCGCCGGTGATGTAGTCGTGCATGATGATCGGCGCGCCGATCTCTTTCGCATACTCGGCACGGCGCATCATTTCATCAGCGGTCGGCGCGGTCACGTTCAGGTAGTGGCCCTTGCGCTCGCCGGTCTCGGCCTCGGCCTTGTGAATGGCCTCCATGACGAAGTCGAAACGGTGTCTCCAGCGCATGAACGGCTGAGAGTTGACGTTCTCGTCGTCCTTGGTGAAGTCCAGGCCGCCGCGCAGGCCTTCGTAACAGGCGCGGCCGTAGTTCTTGGCGGACAGGCCCAGTTTCGGCTTGATGGTGCAGCCGAGCAGCGGACGGCCGTATTTGTTCAGCAGGTCGCGTTCGACCTGGATACCCTGGGGCGGGCCATTACAGGTCATGACGTAGGCGACCGGGAAGCGGATGTCTTCCAGACGCAGTGCACGCAGCGCCTTGAAGCCGAACACGTTACCGACCAGCGAGGTCATGACGTTGACGACCGAGCCTTCCTCGAACAGGTCGATCGGGTAGGCTACGAAGGCGTAGAAGCAGGTATCGTCGCCCGGCACGTCTTCGATCGCGTAGGCGCGGCCCTTGTAATAGTCCAGATCGGTCAGCAGGTCGGTCCAGACGGTGGTCCAGGTGCCGGTCGAGGATTCTGCGGCCACGGCGGCGGCAACTTCTTCGCGCGGTACGCCCGGCTGCGGGGTCACTTTGAAACACGCCAGGATATCGGTGTCCTTCGGCGTGTAGTCGGGCATCCAGTATGTCTCGCGGTACTCTTTTACACCCGCGTCGTATTTCTTGGCCATTGCCTAAAACCCTCTGTTTCGGTGTTGATCCATGCCCGGTCGGGCCGGTACTCGGGCCCCGGTCCGGCCGAGGTTTATTAGCCGGTCCTGTTATGGGGTTGGGGGAGTATAGAGCGCCGACCTATAATTGCTAGTCAATAATACTGATAGATCGCATAATATAGGTCTTATGCACCTGACGCTGCGCCAACTCGAGGTTTTTCAGGCGGTTGCACGCCACTTGAGCTATACGCGTGCCGCCGAGGAGTTGCATCTGAGCCAGCCGGCGGTGTCTATGCAGATACGCCAACTCGAGGAGGCCGCGGGTCTGCCGTTGTTCGAGAAGCTGGGTAAACAGATCCATCTGACCGAGGCCGGTCGCGAGTTTTTTCACTGTGCCCAGGCGGTGGGCCGCCAGTTGCAGGAACTCGATGAGGTCATCGAGGCGCTCAAAGGGGTGCAGACCGGCCATCTGCGCATCAGTGTCGCGACCACGGCCAACTATTTCGCGACCCGCCTGCTGGCGGCGTTCTCACGGCGTTTTCCGGGGACCACCTTCTCGCTCGACGTGACCAACCGCAAGACCCTGCTCGACCAGCTCGCCAACAACGAGACCGATCTGGTGATCATGGGCAAGCCGCCGGAGGAGCTCGACCTCGACGCGACCCCGTTCATGGCGAACCCGCTGGTGATCATTGCGCCCCCGGAGCATGCGCTGGCCGCTGAACGGCGGATTCCGCTGACGCGGCTGCAAGACGAGGTGTTCGTCGCGCGCGAGCTGCAGTCGGGCACCCGGATTGCGATGGAGCGCTTTTTCCAGGAGCGCGGCATGCAACTGCGGACCGGCATGGAGATGACCTCGAACTCGGCGATCAAACACGCTGTCGAGGCCGGTCTCGGGCTGGGCATCGTCTCGATCCATACGCTGGAACTCGAACTCGAGGCGGGTCGGCTGGTGATCCTCGATGTCGAGGGTTTCCCCATACAGCGGCATTGGTACCTGGTCACCTGCCGTGGCAAGCGACTGCCTCCGGTAGCCCAGGCGTTCTTCGATTTCATGCAGGGCGAGGAAGCCGCGCAGCTGATGCACACCGGCGAATGGGACGCGCCGGCCCCGCTTCAGAGCAATCGTTCGACGAGGTAGAGGGTAGGTCCCGGCGAGCGGTGGCAGGTCACGCGGTAGGCCGCGTCCAGTCCCGTGATCCATTCCTCGACCGCCCGGGCCTCGGCGGCGGCCCCGGGGTGGCCGTGATACACCATCACGGACAGCAGTCCCCCACGGCGCAGCACCGATGCCGCCTGTTGCAGTGCGTCGACGGTGCTGGCCGGTTGCGTAACCCACGACTTGTCACCGCCCGGCAGGTAGCCGAGGTTGAACGTGATCGCAGCCACCGTGCCACACCATTCGGCCGGTATCCGCGTCAGCATCTGTTCGTGCCCGGCATGGTGCAGCGTGACCACCTTGCCGACACCGGCCGCCCCGAGCCTCGCGGCAGCGGCGTCGATGGCACGGGGCTGCACATCGAATCCGATCACCCGACCACCCGGGCCGACGCGAGACGCCAGGAACAGCGTGTCATGGCCATTGCCGACAGTGGCGTCGATCGCCCGGGCACCGTCGGCGAGTACTGCAGCGAGTGCAGCGTGCGCGACCTCGGTCAGCCGCCTTCCGCTCATGCGAAACGCCGGATGTCGGCCTCGGCGGGCAATGCGCGACCGAGCAGCAGGTGGTCCGCGAGGCACTGCGCATACCAGGGGATCGCCAGTGCCCCGCGAGCGCCGAAGCCGTTGAACACCCAGAGCTGCGCATGTTGCGGGTGTGCGCCGAGGAACGCCTGGCGATCGGCGGTCCCCGGCCGGACGCCGGCCTGATGCGCCAGCACCCGTGGCGCGGGCCTGTGTGGACGCAGGGCCGCGAAGCCGTCCAGCAGCGCCTGTCGTCCCGCCGGCGTCGTCCGGCGGTCGAGCGCGTCGTGCTCGTGGGTGGCGCCGAAGCGCAGCTCGCCATCGGCGAGCGGGACCAGCCAATGCGCCCCGTTGACGATGTGCCGGGGTCGCCAGGTGTCACCGTCCAGGTTCAGGATCTGGCCCTTGCCCGGGCGCAGCGGCAGGTCGCGGAACCACGGGTTTTCGGCCAGCCGCGCCCCGTCGCAGAACACCAGGCGCCGGGCGTGGATATCGCTCGCCACCACGCCGTCGGGGGTCAGGCGGATCGCTTCCGGCGGCAGCGCGAACTCGTGCAGCGCCTCCATCGCGCGCAGCCAGTCACGCAGTGTGCCGAGCAGCAAGGGGAGGTCGACGTAGCCGGTGCGCTGCTGGTGGAACCCGCCGAACGGGGCGGCCACGGACTCCGGGCAGCCATCGGCGGCGAACGACTGGCCGATCAGCCCCTGGGCGCGCGGGTCGTCCAGGAGACGTCCATAAAACCGCCGTTGTTCGACGGAACGGAACAGCCGCAGCATCGGCAAAGGGTGGTAGAAGGTCCGGCCGAAGGCCGTCGCCAGTTCCCGGTACCAACGCTCGGCCGCGGCCAGCCAGTCGGGGACCTCGGGACGCAGGGTGAAGCGCATCCCGGCGAGCGGGTTGATCAGCCCGGCGGCGACCGTCGACGAGGCGCTGTGGTGACCGTCGTCGATGACGCAGACCCGTTCGCCGAGGTCGTGCAGCCGCCAGGCCAGCGCACTGCCGGCCAGCCCCTGACCAATGATGAGTGTGTCAATCGGCGCGGACGACATTCGATCATTGTCGCACGCCGGCCGCGCCGGTCCAGGTTGGTGCTCAAGTGCGACCCGGCGCAGTGTCCAGATCGGCATCGCCGGGTCCCGACGCGGCAGGCGCCCGGTGCCTCAGCGGAATCTGTCCGTCGCTGCGCAGCGCATT
Organism: Chromatiaceae bacterium; assembly: GCA_024235395.1. Taxonomy (NCBI): domain Bacteria; kingdom Pseudomonadati; phylum Pseudomonadota; class Gammaproteobacteria; order Chromatiales; family Chromatiaceae; species Chromatiaceae bacterium. The sequence continues at coordinate 1,314,786 of JACKMK010000001.1, read as the reverse complement.
CAGGATCGCGTCGCGCGCCAGTTCGGCAACCTGCCGACGGGTGTGTCCGGCGAGCGTGATCGGTATGCCGAATACCACGTGCACCTCGGTGCGTTCGCGCCGTATCAGTGCACGCAGGTTGTCCAGCAGGGTCTGGTCGTCGGTGTAGGGCGCGAACGGGTCGAAGGCCCCGTCGACGTGGTAACGCAATGTGACCGGAACCACGTCCGTGCCGGTATCGATGGCCGCGGCGAACAGGCGTGAGAAAAATGGGCGTAGCTCGCGTCCGTCGGTCGTGGTGCCTTCCGGAAACAGCGTCAGCAGGCCGTCCTCCCGCAACCGCTGTGCGATCTGCGCGCTGATCGATCCGGCGTCACCGTTGCCGCGACGGATGAACAGGGTGCCGGAGCGTGCCGCCAGCCAGCCGATCACCGGCCATCGGCGCACCTCGTCCTTGGACAGGAAGTCCGTAGGGGTGAGTCCGCCGAGCACGACGATGTCCAACCAGGAGATATGGTTGCTCGCGAGCAACGCCGGGGGTTGCGGGCGGGGGCCGGAGACCGTGATCGTCACCCCGAGGATATCCGCCAGGCGGTTGTGCCACCACGACGTGACCCGCGGATGGGTGCGCAGTGCGCCACCGGTCCTTCGGCTCAGCACCAAGGGTGTCAGCAGGGCGCCGATCAGGACATGGACAAGCAGGAGCAGCAGGCGTCGCGCCGTGCGCAGTCTCGGCATCGTTCAGTCCTGCATCACCCGATCGAGGAAGTGTCGCGTATAAGAAGCATCGATCTCGTGCACCTTGACCAGTACCAGGACATCCGCACAGTTGAAGTCCGGATCGTAACAGGGTTCGCCGCAGGCGCGTGCACCGAGGCGGAAGTAGGCCTTCAGCAGCGGTGGCAAGGGTGCGGTGACCGCGTGTGTCCGGTCGGTGGAGGGAGTGGGCAGCGGGTTCCGCGGTACCACCCGGCATGCCGGATCGTTCATCGCGTGCTCACGCACGCGCCGCATGATCGCATGTGCCTGCGCCCCGCCGTCGTGCATCTCGATGCTGGCGCACCCGAACAGCATGTCGACCCGGTTGACCCTGACGAACTCGGCAAGGCCCGCCCACAACACGGCGATCGCGGCACCCTGCCGGTAACCCGGCTCGATACAGGTGCGGCCCACCTCCAGGCGCACACCGGGCAGCGCCAGCACCTGCGCAAGGTCGAACTCGGTTGCCGAGTAGAAGCCGCCGGCCTTGGCCGCCTGCCCATCGAGCAGCAGCCGTGTCGACCCGATCACCCGCCCGGTAGCGGTGTCGCGCACGAGCAGGTGTTGGCAGTAGGCATCGAAGCGATCGTCGTCGATTCCGGGATCTGCGCCGTGGAGTTGCGCGCCGAGTTCGCCGGCGAATACCCGGTAACGCAGGGCCTGCGAGGCGCGGATGTCGTCAATGGTGGTGGCGATCTCCCAGTACAGGCGGCTTTTCTCGCGCCGCGTATCGAGTTGGGGTACAGCGCTCATGATGTTGAATCCAAACAATATTTCATTGCATGGACACGCTAAGCCCGGCGCATTACAGGGTGTTGTCACGCGCGTGACGGGTTGATTGCGGGACATGCCGTGATGGCGGTGTCGACGAGGCATGCGCGGTATCGGTGCTGCAAATGGCCGCGTTGCGATGCCGGGTGGTGCGGTAGAATACAAAACGTTTTTTCCGCCTGGTCCGCTCGCCATGCCGCACACGCCGCCCGGTGCCCCTTACACCCTGCTGGATGCGATCGATTCGCCGCACGAGCTGCGGGCGCTGGGCGCCGGCGAGTTGCCGGCGTTGGCAGCCGAGGTGCGGCGTTTTCTGGTCAATACCGTCTCACGGACCGGCGGTCACCTGGCGGCGGGGCTCGGTGTCGTCGAACTCACCGTGGCGCTGCACTATGTCTTCAACACGCCGAATGATCGGCTGGTCTGGGATGTCGGCCACCAGGCCTATCCGCACAAGATTCTGACCGGGCGCAAGGAGCGCATGCACACGCTCCGTCAGAAGGATGGGTTGTCGGGATTTCTGAAGCGTGACGAATCCGCTTACGACGCCTTCGGCGCCGGCCATTCGAGTACCTCGATCAGCGCGGCGCTCGGTATGGCAGTGGCCGCGCAGGCGGCCGGCGAGCAGCGCGAACACATCGCGGTCATCGGTGACGGCGCGCTGTCGGCGGGGATGGCGTTCGAGGCTCTGAACCATGCCGGGGCGTTGGACCTCGATCTGCTGGTAATCCTCAACGACAACGACATGTCGATCTCGCAACCGGTGGGTGCGATCAGCAACTACCTTGCCCGGGTGTTGTCGAGCCGGTTCTACAACCGGGTGCGCGAGGGCGGCAAACACGTGTTGAGCGGTCTGCCCGGGATGAAAGACCTGGTGCATCGCTGGGAAGAACACATGAAGGGCATGGTGATGCCCGGTACCCTGTTCGAAGAGCTCGGTTTCAACTATATCGGGCCGATCGACGGCCACGATGTCGGCCTGCTGGTCAGCACGCTGCGCAACATGAAGGCGATGCGCGGACCGCGCTTTCTGCACGTCGTCACCCAGAAGGGCCGCGGCTATGCCCCGGCCGAAGGTGACCCGTGCGTGTATCACGGGGTGACGCCGTTCAATCCCTCTACCGGCAAGATGGCCGAGAAGTCCGGTGGCAAGAGCTTCACCCAGGTGTTTGCCGAGTGGCTCTGCGACGCCGCCGAGCGCGATCCACGGCTGGTCGCGATCACCCCCGCGATGTGTGAGGGGTCCGGCCTGGTGGAATTCGCGGAACGTTTCCCGAGGCGCTATTTCGATGTCGGCATCGCCGAGCAACATGCGGTCACCTTTGCCGCGGGCATGGCCTGCGACGGTCTGAAGCCGGTCGTCGCGATCTACTCGACGTTTTTGCAACGTGCCTACGACCAGTTGTTGCACGATGTGGCGCTGCAGAATCTGGACGTGACCTTCGCGGTCGATAGGGCGGGCCAGGTCGGTGCCGACGGGGCGACCCATGCGGGGAGTTTCGACCTCAGCTACGCGCGCTGCATTCCGAACATGGCGATCCTGGCGCCGAGCGACGAGGCGGAATGCCGCAGTATGCTGCACACCGCATTCGAGCATCCCGGCCCGGCGCTGGTGCGCTACCCGCGCGGCACGGGCGTCGGCGCGGACGTCGGCGGCACGCTCGACACCGTGGAGTGGGGTAAGGCACAGCTGGTGCGCAGCGGCAGCGAGGTCGCATTCCTGGTGTTCGGTACCTTGCTGGACGGCGCGCGGCAGGTCGCCGAACGGATTGGCGCGAGCCTGATCAACATGCGATTCGTCAAACCACTCGATGAACAGATGGTGTTGCGCGTCGCCACCTCACACCGGTTGCTGGTGACGCTCGAGGAAAACGTGGTGCAGGGTGGTGCGGGTTCGGCGGTCAACGAGTCCTTGCAGGAGGCCGGGATCGCGACCCACGTGCTCAACCTCGGCCTGCCTGACCGCTTCATCGAGCAGGCGACCCAGGCTGAACAGCTCGAGATGGCAGGGCTCTCTCCGGCGCAGATCGAAGAGCGGGTACGCACCGCGCTGGCCAACCTGGAGCAACACGCGCTCGCCGCACGCGGTTGACGCGGTATTGCGCGCGGCCGGCCCGACCGGGATCTCAACTGAACAGCGTCAATACCCCAGTGTAACCGTACAGTCGATGGTGCGAGATCTCGCCGTTGGCGTAGAAACCGGCCAACGGCAGGTCGCCCAGATGGTCGCGTATCAGCCGCAGCTCCGCGGAATCTTCGCCGAACAGGTTACGGCCACGCCCGAGACAGGAGTGATACAGCGCCGCGCGCGGCGGACCGGGCAGGCGCCGCTTGAGCCCCTCGATCATCTGTGCGAGATCAGCCCGGGCGGTCTCGGCGTCGCGCCGCGCGAACTGGATCTCGCGCCCGGGTTCGACCAGCTCGCCGATCGCGAGCAGCCCCTGGTCAGGGTCGATCCCGACCAGGTTGCGCACCAGGTAGTCGCCGGTATCGGATCCGCTGACCGGCAGCGCGGCGAAGATGTATCCGCCGATCCGACGCAGATCGTGCGCCAGGATCTCGCCGATGTCCTCCTTCAATACCTCGAGCGCTGGACGTTCGTCGATCGTTTCGATGATGTTGCGCTGACAGCGTGTGATGCGGTGACGCTCGCCGATCAGGCTGCATCCCTGGCTGAGGCCGGTGCTGATCGCCACGCGCCCGCTGAACAGCACCCCCGACAGGCCACCGTTGGCCGCACGGTCGGCGATCTGTGCCGGCAGGTTTTGCGCCGATGCAATCCCCCCGACCAGAAAACCACCCTGCAGGCCCTCGGTCAGCTCGACCAGTATCGCCGGCAGGCGTGTGCTGGTCGGATCGCCGTGTACCACCGCGACCGATGCCAGGTTGCGCTCCCGCCAGTCACGGGTGGCGGCCAGCCAGTCATCGATGGCGTCGTCCAGGGTCGGGATGATGCGGAAATCGTCTTCGTTGAACGGGGTGACCAAGAGGGCGAGGGCGGGTTCGTCATAGGTCTCGGTTGCGTTGCTGCACAGACCCAGGCCGACGCAACCGACCCAATGGGTGATGCCACTGTGGGCGCGCAGGTAGTCGACGATCCGGTCGGTGTCGGCCGCCAACTCGTCGGCCAGGTAAAGAAACGCGAGCTGCGCGCCGCGGTTCCCGGCGAGCTGATCGAGTGCCTGATCGCACAGCTCGCGCCATTCCGCACCGCTGACATGGACGCTTTGAAAATGCGGCATCGCGATATGGCCGGTGGCGGGAAGACCCCGCCACCCCGGGGCCGTCAGAGCCCTCGCTCGTCCATCATCTGGTCGATGATCGGGCCGAAGATCACCTCCATGGCGAAACCCATCTTGCCACCCGGCACGACGATGCTGTTGCGGCGTGACATGAACGAGCCGTTGATCATCGAAAGCAGGTACTGGAAGTTGATGTTGAACTTTTTCGGATCGGCGAAGCGGATCACCACGAAGCTCTCATCGGGCGTCGGGATGTCGCGGGCGATGAAGGGGTTCGAGGTGTCGACCAGCGAGACGCGTTGGAAGTTGATGTCGGTACGTGAGAACTGTGGCGTTATGTGATTGATGTAGTCGGGCATGCGCCGCATGATCGTGTCCACCACGGCCTCGGGCGAGTAGCCGCGTTCGGCGTTGTCGCGGTGGATCTTCTGGATCCACTCCAGGTTGACGATCGGCACCACGCCGATACCGAGGTCGACGTGTTCGGCGACGTTGTTCTGGTCGGTCACGACCAGACCGTGCAGGCCCTCGTAGAACAGCAGGTCCGTCCCTTCGGGGATCGGTTCCCAGGGGGTGAATTCACCGGGTTGCTTGTCGGTGCCCAGGCGGCCATTGTGTTCCGCCGCTTCCTCTTCGTTGTGCAGGTAGTAACGCTTCTCGCCGGAACCGGTCATACCGTAGGTCTTGAACAGTTCCTCGAGCTTGTCGAAGCGGTTCGCCGCCGGACCGAAGTGACTCAGGCTCTCTTCGGTCATCTTCACCTTCATCTCGGCGCGCTCGTAGCGGTGAAAGCTGTCGCCCTCGACGACGGCGGCGTTGATTCCCTCGCGGATGAAGATGTGTTCGAAGGCCCGTTTGACGGTGGTGGTGCCGGCACCGGACGAACCGGTAACCGCAACGACGGGATGTTGCTTGGACATGCTGCCCCCCTGAAAGCTTGTGTTTTGATGATTTGGGTTAGCGTCGAGGAAACCGCAGTTCCCGCGGTCGGCCGCTGCGACGGCCTTTGATCCGCTTATTCAGCAGTTCCTAATTTAATGCTGCGCGGGACTATATCACAGCGCCCGGTTGTCGCCTGCGATTCGAATCGGACGACCGGCAGGGGTCGGATGTGGCGGCGACAACGGCGATTCCGCGGTATCCTTGCGCCCTCGCGTCCGGTAGTGCGGCGGCCCAGGGGGGTGCGGCAGGCCGGTCCCGCACACGGCGGCCGTCGGCTTTGTCCCGGCGGCGACGATCCTTAACCTCAAGTGCCAGGGACCCAGGTGGTCCCGGGTCGAAGGCGTTTTGTATTACTGGCGAGGTCGATGGACGACATTTTTCCTTATCCGGTGGCGCGCATCGGGCTGATCGGCGGTGGCCAACTCGGGCGAATGTTGGTCAAGGCCGCGAAACGGCTCGGCTGCACCTGTGTCGTGCTGGATCCATTGCAGGGGTCACCGGCCGGCCAGGTGGCGGGACATCAGATCGTCGGGGACTACAGCGACCCGGCGAAGGTGCGCGAACTGGCCGAGTCATGCGACGTGGTCACCTTCGAATTGGAGGACATCGAGACCGAGACCCTGGTCCAACTCGAGGCCGAAGGGCACCGGATATTTCCGCGCCCGCAGTTGCTCGCGACCATCCAGGACAAGTACAGCCAGAAGTGCTTTCTGCGCGATGCCGGTATACCGACCTCCGAGTTTGTCGCGACGCCTTCGCCGGACACGGCGATATTTGCCGATTTCGGCTATCCGTTGGTGCAGAAGGCGCGCCGTGGTGGCTATGACGGTCGGGGCGTCGTGGTGATGCAGGACGCGACCGGCTTCGCCGATCACCTGCCGGTCGCGAGCTTCGTCGAGCGGTTCGTGGTTGCCGAGAAGGAACTCGCGGTGATGGTTGCGCGCAATGTGCACGGTGAGTGCCGCGCCTACCCGACCGTGGAGATGCGTTTTCATGCGCAAGACAACGTACTCGATTTCCTGGTCGCACCGGCCGGTGTGCCGCCCGAGACCGCGCGTCGCGCCGAGGCATTGGCAGTGCGCACCGTCGAGGCGATGGACGGGATCGGCGTCTTCGGTATCGAGATGTTTCTGACCCGTGACGGCGACCTGCTGGTCAACGAGGTCGCACCGCGCACCCACAACTCCGGTCACCATACGATCGAGGCCTGTGTCACCGACCAGTTCGAGCAGCACCTGCGTGCGATCCTCGGCCTGCCGCTGGGCGATACACGGCAGCTGACCCCGGCGACCATGGTGAACCTGCTCGGTGAGCCGGGCTACCAGGGCCGCCCGCTGATCGCGGGCCTAGCCGCGGTCCTCGCGATCCCCGGCGTCTGTGTGCATATTTACGGCAAGGCGGTGACCAAGCCGGGTCGCAAGATGGGCCATATCACGGTGATCGACGATTCGATCGACGCCGCGTGCGAAAAGGCGCACCGGGTCAAACAGCAGATCAGGATTCTGGGGGACAAGCGGTTATGACACAGCCACGCGTGGGTATCATCATGGGCAGCGATTCGGACCTGCCGGTCATGCAGGATGCTGCCTCCATCCTGAACGAATTCGGTGTGCCCTACGAGATGACGATCGTGTCCGCGCACCGTACGCCTGCGCGGCTGTACGACTATGCACAAGGGGCGCGGGCACGCGGTATCGGTGTGATCATCGCCGGAGCGGGCGGCGCTGCGCATCTGCCGGGCATGGCGGCGGCGCTCACCGAGCTGCCGGTGATCGGCGTGCCGGTGAAGACATCCGCCTTGAGCGGTCAGGATTCGTTGCTGTCGATCGTGCAGATGCCGGCCGGCGTGCCGGTGGCGACCGTCGCGATCAACGGCGCGAAGAATGCCGGGATCCTGGCCGCGCAGATCCTGGGCGTCGCCGACCCGGCGTTGCTCGACCGCGTCGCACAATACAAGCGCGATCTGGAGTCGATGGTGATGGGCAAGGTTGCGCAGATGGCGGATCGACAGGCGGAATAGCCCCGAGTCACCCGACGCAGGGTGCGGTATCGACCTGGGCCGGCCTGCTGCGTCGGGTGTCCCGGCTCAGAAACTGCCGCTGTTGATCCACATGTGGGTCGCGATGCTCGCGGCGTACCCCAATGCAATGACCGGCGCCCACTTCAGGTGACCGAAGAAGGTGTATTTGCCGCGCGCCTGGCCCATCAGGGCGACTCCGGCGGCCGACCCGATCGACAGCAGCGAACCACCGACGCCCGCGGTCAGCGTGACCAGCAGCCACTGGCCTGCGGACATGTCCGGCATCATCGTGAGCACCGCGAACATCACAGGTATGTTGTCGACGATCGCCGACAGCACACCGACCGCAATGTTGGCATTGGTCGCACCCCAGTCGACATACATCACCTCCGATGCGACCGCGAGGTAGCCGATGAATCCGAGGCCGCCGACACACAGCACCACGCCGTAGAAAAACAGCAAGGTGTCCCACTCGGCACGTGCCACCTTGTTGAAGATGTCGAACGCGACCGGGTCGCCGAACTGGTCCTCGTCGACCCCCGGTTCGCCGCGACGGTGGGTCTTCTTGAGGTAGTAACCGAAAAACTGCAGGTAGGCGAGGCCCGTCAACATACCGATCACCGGCGGCATGTGCATGAAGTTGTGGTACGCGACGGCGGTCGCGATGGTTAAGAGGAACAGGCCGATGATCCGTTTGGCACCACGCCGCATTCGGACTCCGTCGCCGCCGCCGTGTGGCTGCTCGTTGGGGACTGCAAACGACATGATCGCCGCCGGCACCAGCCAATTGACCACCGCCGGGACGAACAGGGCGAAGAACGACCAGAAATCGATCACCCCCTGGGGCGTCTGGATCTGCTTCTGCCAGACCATCAGCGTCGTGATATCGCCAAACGGACTGAAGGCCCCGCCTGCGTTCGCCGCGACGACGATGTTGATACAGGCGATCAGCACGAACTTGGTGTTCTCGCCGCCGACTGCGAGCACCACCGCGCACATCAGCAGTGCCGTGGTCAGGTTGTCGGCGATCGGTGAAATGAAGAACGCGAGCAGGCCGGTGATCCAGAACAACTGGCGAAAACCGAAGCCTTTCTTGACCAGCCAGGAACGCAGTGCTTCGAACACCCGGCGTTCGTCCATTGCGTTGATGTAGGTCATCGCGACCAGCAGGAAAAGCATCAGCTCGGCGTATTCCAGCAGGTTGTGCCGTACCGCGTTTTCCGCGGCATGGTCGATGCCATGGGTGTGGTAGACCACGGCGATCAAGGCCCAGATGATCCCCGCCGCCAGTATCACCGGCTTGGACTTGCGCAGATGGGTGAATTCCTCCGCCATCACCAGCACATAGGACAGGCCAAATATGGCCAGGGCGGCGTATCCCACCCAGTGCTCCGTCAGATCGAGTGCCTGGTCGCCGGCACCGGAGGCCCACAGCAGGCCGGGGAAGAACAACGGCACCGTGGCCAACAATCGCATCCAGAGGGTCATCACGCGCTCCGTGTCATAAAACTCGTTACAGCAGCGGCCGATTCGCCCAAATATTTAATGGCTTGGGGCGACCGCGCCAACCCTGAACAGGGCCCTCAAAGGTCGGGCATACCGACGCCGGGATTGAGGATGTTGTCGGGATCGAACTGGCGTTTGATCGCTGCCATCAGGCGCAGGTGCGCGGCGTCCAGTTCGCGATCCACGAACTCGCGCTTCACCCAACCGATGCCGTGCTCGCCGGACAGGCTGCCGTCGAGCGAGAGTACCAGGTCGAACACCTCGTCCAGGCAGGGGGTGGCGGCTGCCATCTGCGCCGGATCGTCGGGATCGATCAGCAGGTTGACGTGGATGTTGCCGTTGCCGGCATGACCGAAGTTGACGATCGGGATGCCGAATCGGCGTGACAGGGCCGCGAGTCCGTTGATCAGTGTCGGGATCTGCGACACCGGCACCACGACATCCTCGTTGATCTTTTTCGGCGCGATGTTGCGTAGTGCAGGCGACAGTGCCTGGCGAGTACGCCACAGGCGCGCGACGTCCGCCTCGCTGTCGGCGGCCTCGATGCGCAGGCAGCCATCGCCCATCGCCGCGTCCGAGACCTGCGCGACGCTCGCGGCGATCCCCTGCAGCGGACCATCGACCTCGATCATCAGCAAGGCACCGGCATCGTGTGGCAGATCGATCTCCGATACGTCGCGCACCATATCGATGGCCGCACCGTCCATGAATTCCAGCGCACAAGGCGTGACCGGCTGCGCCATGATGCGCGATACCGCGGAGGCCGCGGCACCGATGTCGCGGTACACCGCCTGCAGGGTGCGTTTTGCCTCGGCGACCGGGGTCAGCTTGAGCAGCGCCTCGGTGATGATCGCCAGGGTGCCCTCGGAGCCGATCAGGAGCCGTGTCAGGTCATATCCCACCACGCCTTTGGTGGTTGCCCCACCGGTCTTCAACAGCTCGCCCTGACCTGTGACGGCACGGAGGCCTAGCGTGTTTTCGCGAGGCGTCCCGTACTTGACGGCGCGGGGCCCGGCCGAGTTGTACGCGAGATTTCCGCCGATCGTGCAGACTGCGGCACTGGTGGGGTCGGGAGGCCAGAAGAACCCGTGTTCGGCCGCCGCGCGTTGGAGTTCCTGGTTGGTGAATCCGGGCGACACCCGGGCGACGCGATTCGCCGGATCGATCGTAAGGTGATCACGCATGTGTTCCATCGACAGTACGATGCCGCCGCGCATCGGCACCGTGGCGCCGGTGGTGCCTGTGCCGCGCCCGCGCGTCACGATGGGCACCCGGTGTTCCCGACAGAGTTTCACGAGCGCAGCGATCTGCCCGGCGTCGCGGGCGAAGCAGACCGCCTGTGGCACCGCCTGTCGACGGCTGTTGTCGTAGCCGTAGGCCCAACAATCGCCGGCATCGGTCAGCAACTCGCCGCTCGCGAACAGACCGGTCAGTGCGTGGCGCAGGGCCTCCGGCAGGGCCGGTGCATCGCCGGGATTACTGGTCGAGGTACTCAAACAGTTTCACTACGCGCTTGACGCCACTGACGAACCGTACCTTCTCGGTCACCGCGTCGGCCTCGCGCGCGCTCAGCAGCCCCATCAGGTAGACGGTGCCCTGCGAACTGGTCACCTTGACCCGCACCGGGTCGAACCCCTCGATGCCGACGTCGAACAGTGCAACCTTGACGCGCGACGTCAGGTAGGCGTCCGCGGTCGCCTCACCCCAGGTGTTCTCGGCGCCGATCGTCACCTCGTTGAACACGGTCCTGACCCTGGGGATGGCCGCGACGCGCTGACGGAAACCCTCGACGATCTGCGCGTTCTCGGCCTGTCCGGTGAGCAACACCTGCAGGTTGTAGACGTCGACATTGATGTTGCTGAGCCGCTTCAGTTCCTCGTCCTGCTGGCGGATCGTGATAGCGCGGAGGAAAATCTCCTGATCCTCGACCAGGGTGCCGGTCGTACGGCGGTCATGGACCACTGCGGCTCCGGTCACGACGCCGCCGACCACGACTGCGCCACAGCCGGACAGCGTGAATGCCAGGAGCAGGATGGATGCATTTCGTGCAAACAACTTCTTTGCGTTCATTTCGGCTTAACCACCTATCAGTTCAAGATCGATGAGGTCACACAGGCAATGAATCACGAGCCGATGATTCTCGAGTATCCGCGCCGCTTCCACCGCGGGTGTGCGGATCTCGACATCTTGTGCGTCGAGGCGCGCGGCGACCTCGCCGCCGTCGCGTCCTGTGACCGCGATCACGCGCATCTGTCGCTCCCGCGCGGCCGTGATCGCACCGACCATGTTGCTCGCAGTGCCGTTGATGCTCAGCGTCAGCAGGATGTCACCGGGTTGTCCCAGTGCTCCCACCTGTTTGCTGAAAATTTCGCTGAAGCCGTCGTCGAGCGCGATCGCGGTGAGGATCGCTGCATCGGAGTTCAGCGCGATCGCCGGTAGCCCTGGCCGTTCCCGTTCGAAGCGATGTTGCATCTGCGCGGCAAAGTATTGTGCATCGGCAGCGGAGCTGCCGTTTCCACAGCTCAACACCTTGCCGCCGCCCAACAGACTGGAGACGATCCGACTGGCCGCGCGCGCGATCGGCGCGGCCTGCACACTGGCGGCGCTTGCGCTCAATTGCGCGCTCTCGGCGAACATGCTGGCAACGCGCGTGATTGGATTCACTGACGAGCTGGGCTGATCGAAAGCACAGTGCACAGTGTCGCACGACCGACGCGCCGGGTCGATCTCATGCGGGAAAGGCGTCGCGGATCCAGTGTGCCTCGCGGTCGCCGTCGAAGCCGACGACGTCGAAGCGGCACGGTCCCTGCCAACCGCTGTTCACGATGAAATGATTGGCCGCGTTGAGCAATCGCCGGCGTTTGCGCTGGTCGATGCTGACCAGTGCGCCGCCGAATGCGACGCTGTTGCGGAAACGTACCTCGACGAACACCAGCAGTTCGCCGTCCCGCATCACCAGATCGATCTCGCCACCGCGGCAGCGGTAGTTGCGCTGCATCAGGCGCAGGCCGTGTCGTGACAGCAATGCCGCAGCGCGATCCTCGGCATCCCGGCCGCGCTGCTGCGTGTTTCCCATCAGGGTCTGGTGACGCTGCCATCGATCGCCTGGACCGTGGGTTCGCCCGAGAGGGCGTCGCCCTGTAGATCCATGCGTGGCGCAAAGCCCAGGATCTCGGGTTCGGCGTCGAGCCTGACCCAAACCAGCTGCCGATGGATCTGGTTCAACTCGTCCATGTACAGGCTGCCGGTACTGCCGTCCAGGGCCTCGTAACGGCTGCTCTGCAGGCGTCGCAGATGCGGTACCAGGCGCAGTGCGTCCATGCCCATCGCGTACAGTCGCGCATAGGCGGTGCCGCTGTTCGGGAGGACCTGCGCAACGCTGGCGCGGTCGGTCTCGCCGCCGCCGCTGGCGGTCACCAACCAGGGGATATCGGCCAGCAGTATGCCTTTCATGTCCTCGACCTGGTTCGGTGCCAGCGCGCCCAGCCAAGCGTGTGATGTCGCGTATACCGGCAGATCGGCTGCATGGTGGAACTGCAATTGCGGGCGCATGCCTTGCGCCTGCACCGGCCGTGCCGCCATGAACACCGCGTCGGCATCGGCGCGGCGGCTGGGTTCGAACTCCAGCTTGCGTCCCAGTATGCCCTGCAGCTGACGATGGCGTTCGGCGCTCTGGTCGAGCTGCAGCACCTGGGTGATCGGACCGGTATAGTCGTGACTCTGTTCGTCGTATTGCGTCACACCTGCGACAAGCCCGCCGAGACTCGACCAGCGTGCCTCGAACGCCGTCGCGACGCGTTCGCCCCAGCTGCCCTGTGGAACCAGGACTACCGGATGACGATGGCCGTCCAGCCAGATGCGCTCGGCGACCTGGCGGGCCTCGTCCTCCGGCGACAGTGAATACATGAACAGGTTCGAGGTCGGCCTGGTCTCGATCTCGACCTGGTTCAAAGCGAGCACCGGGACCGGCAGTTCGCCGGCGCGCAGTAGCTGCGCGACCGACTCCTTCTGCAAGGGACCGATCACTATTTCGGCGCCCGCGGCCACGGCTTCGTTGTACAAGGGCCAGATCCCGGCCTCGTCACTCGCGTCATAGAAGCGCAATTCGGGGCGGCGTGTCGACGGGATCTCGAACAGGCTGATCACGATCCCGTCGCGTATCGCTGCCGCGACCCCGGCCAGCGGTCCGGACTGCGGCAGCAGCACGGCGATATGTGAGAACTGCTGCATCTGGCCCTGCAACTGGTCGCGATAACTGACCAGCAACTCCGGTAGGGCGGGATGGTCCGGGAACTGTTGGCGCCACGCTGCAAAACGTGTGTTCAGTTCGGCCGGTTCGTGACCGTACCGCTTGACCAGCAGCGCCAGTTCCATCCAGCCTCCGGCGGTTCCCGGCGGGGAAGGTTGCAACGAGGTCAATATCTGCTCGTTCAACAGCGCGAGCGAACGCAGGATCTCGGTCTGTGTCTGCAGGCGCTCGTTGGGATCGCTCTGCAGCGCGTCGACGGCCTGCAGCGCATTGGCGGTCTCCAGCAGGTTGCCGAGCTGCCGGTAGGCAGCCGCGAGATCGTCGAAATACCGGATCTGTACACCGCTCGGCGTCGTCTCCGGTGGCGCGTTACCGAGTGCTGCCAGCGCGTCTTCAGCGCGTCGTTCCTGCAGCAATACCTCGGTCTGGAGCAGGTGCAGTAGCAACACCTGGTCGGCATCGAGCGGCAACGCGGCGAGTTCCTCCAAGGTCGCACGCACGCTGTCCCAGTCGCCGCCGAGACGTGCCGCGTCCGCTACGCTGATCAGGAATCCGGCGCGTTGCTGCGGCGTGACGCTGCGCGCGACCAGCTGGCGATAGGCATCCATCGCACGCAGGTACTGGCCGGCCGCCAACAATTCGCCGGCGCGGATCACGTCCGGGTCCGACGCTGTCGGGCCGGCCGGGCGCGGCGGCGTCTGCGCGCAACCGAATGCGAGCGCGAGCCAGAACAGGATCAGGAGGGAGCGGAACAGGGTGGCGGCTTGCATGGAACACGGGGTGCGATCAGGATGGGTACCCGAGTATCAAAGGTGCATCTAGAGGTGTCAAACACGTCGGGTAAGCTGTATGTCGTCGCGACGCCGATCGGTAACCTCGATGACGTCACGCTGCGTGCGCTCCAGGTGTTGCGCAGTGTCGATCGGATCGCCGCCGAAGACACGCGGCACAGCCGTCGCCTCTTGGATCACTACGGCATCGTCAAGCCGATGATCGCGCTGCATGAGCACAATGAGCTGGACGCGGTATCGCGTGTACTGTCTTCGTTGCAGGCCGGCGAGTCGTTGGCGCTGGTGTCCGATGCCGGTACGCCTTTGATCAGCGATCCCGGTTTTCCGCTCGTCAGGGCGTGCCGTGCGCACGCGATTCCGGTGATCCCGGTGCCCGGGGCGAGCGCCCTGCTCGCGGCGCTGTCGGTGTCCGGACTGCCGACCGACCGGTTCTGTTTCGAGGGGTTTCTACCGCGCCGCGCGGCCGCCCGGATCGCGCAGCTGGAACGCCTGCGTCACGCCAGTGCGACCATGGTGTTCTACGAGTCGTCGCACCGCATCGTTGACACCCTGCGCGACATGCAGCAGGTCTTCGGAGGTGACCGCCCCGCGGTCTTTGCGCGCGAACTGACCAAGATGCACGAGACCGTGCGCGCGGCATCGCTCGCCGAGCTTTCCGGCTGGGTCGCGGACGACGGACACCAGCGTCTCGGCGAGATCGTGATCCTCATTGCCGGTGTGCCTCAGGACGAGGTGCCGCCGGGACTGCAGGTTGATGATGTGCTGCGCGTGCTGCTGGCCGAGCTGCCGGTGCGGCAGGCGGCGGGCCTGGCGGCGCGGCTTACCGGCGGCAAGAAGAATGCACTTTACCGACGCGCGCTCGAATTGAGCGGCGGCTAGGTGCGCTTGTGCGCGCGGTGCGCTTGGCCTACTGTGTGACGTGGAGTCGGCCAGACGATCGCGGTCGCCGTAAGGCGGCGGAGGAAAGTCCGGGCTCCACAGGGCAGGAGGCCAGGTAACGCCTGGGCGACGCGAGTCGACGGAAAGTGCAACAGAAAGCAAACCGCCTATGGTGCCGGACCTGTTTCGGTGCCAGGCAAGGGTGAAAGGGTGCGGTAAGAGCGCACCGCGTTTGCGGCAACGCAAACGGCACGGCAAACCCCCTCCGGAGCAAGACCAAATAGGGAGACGCGCCTCTGGCGACCTGCGGCCCGCAGGTGTCTCCGGGTAGGTCGCACGAGGCGTCCGGAGACGGGCGTCCCAGATGAATGATCGTCCTCGACAGAACCCGGCTTATCGGCCGACTCCAACACCCTTTTTGATGCAGGCCGGGGAAGTCCCGACGGCGGCGCCCCGGCCGTTCGCCGCACCCGCCTGCCGTGTCGATCGCCCGTGACGGGAATCACGTTCCTTCGCGACCCGGGCAAACCACGCCATTCTTGATATTTCACTTTAACTCGACCGGTTAGGAGCCTGTTTTCCTGACCGTTTCCGATCCTTGCTCTCGGGCATCTAAGTCACTGAGGTTTAAGCATTTTTCTCCTAAACGCGCTTGACCGTGTGGGGATAGGGACCTAATATTCCACTTCAAGTGGGAGATCGTGGGGAATTGGGGGGCGATCACCCATGCTAAGGAGGAGACGGCGCAGCCGTGTTTTTGGGGGTCAGCACGCTCAATCTCGACGCCAAGGGGCGCCTGGCGGTACCGGCCAAGTACCGCGATGCGCTGGCGCAGTGCTGTGCCTCGCGGGTGGTTGTGACGGTCAACCCGGATGACAAGGAACGCTGTCTGCTGCTGTACCCCGAAAACGAATGGTTCGAGGTCGCGCGCGAGCTCTCGCGGCGCGACTCCATGCACCCGATGATCCGCGCGATGCAGCGACTGATGGTGGGTTATGCGTCCGAGCATGAGCTGGACGCCCAGGGGCGCATTCTGCTTTCCGCCGAGCAGCGCGAGTTCGCGGGCCTGGGTAAGAAGGTCGCGCTGGTCGGCCAGGCAAACAAGATCGAGATCTGGGATGCCGATGTCTGGAGCGGCAACCGCGAACAATGGTTGACGGCAGTGGCACCGGGTTCGAATGGTCTGCCGGAGGAGCTGAAGGGGTTCCGCTTGTGAGCCCTGCGCCGGCTGAACACGTACCGGTGCTGCTCGAAGAGGCTGTCACCGCACTCAAGATCCGCCCCGATGGCATCTACGTCGACGGTACCTTCGGGCGCGGCGGACACAGTGCGCGGATCCTGGGCGAACTCAACGCGGATGGCCGGTTGCTCGCATTCGATAAGGATGAACACGCGGTGTTGGTGGCGCGCGAACGTTTCTCCAATGATCATCGTTTCAGCATAGTGCACGGCAGCTTCGCCGCACTGGCCGCAGTGGCCGCCGAGCGCGGCCTTACCGGGCGGGTCGACGGTTTGTTGCTGGATCTGGGCGTGTCGTCGCCGCAGATCGACGATCCGCAACGCGGGTTCAGCTTTCTCGGCGACGGTCCGCTCGACATGCGCATGGACCAGACAAGCGGGCGACGCGCGGCCGACTGGCTGGCGCATGCCGACGAGGCCGAGATCGCCGATGTGCTGCACCTTTACGGCGAGGAGCGTTTCGCACGGCGCATCGCCAGGGCGCTGGTGGCGCGTCGCCAGCTGGCGCCGATCGGCAGCACGCGCGAACTGGCGGAGTTGGTCGAACAGGCGTGCCCGGTCAAAGAGCGCCACAAGCACCCGGCCACGCGCACCTTCCAGGCGATTCGGATCTTCCTGAACCGTGAACTCGAGGACCTGCAGCTGTGCCTGCGTGATTCCCTGGATGTTCTCGCCCGCGGGGCCCGCCTGGTGGTGATCAGTTTTCACTCGCTCGAAGACCGCATCGTCAAGCGCTTCATGCGCGATGCGGCGCGCGGTCCCAGGTTGCCGAAGCACCTGCCGGTGCAACACGTCGAGACCGTCGGGCGGATACGCGTCGTCGGCAAATCACAGCAGGCATCGGCTGCGGAGATCGCACGTAACCCGCGTGCGCGCAGTGCGGTGTTGCGCGTCGCCGAGGTGCTCGCATGACCCGCGCACAGGCGTTCTGGCTGGTGATCCTGGTCGTCGCGGTAATCGTAAGCGGTATCTCGGTCGTGTACGCGAAACTGGCGTCGCGCTCGCTGTTCGTCGAGTTGCAGCAGGCGCGCGCGATGCGGGACCAGGCTGACATCGAATGGGGACGTCTGCAGTTGGAACTGGCGACCAGTGGCGCCCTGGGAAGGGTGATGACGATCGCCGGCGAGCGCCTGCAGATGCATGCGCCGACGGCCGAACAGGTCGTGGTGGTCAAGTAGATGGCAGCGCGTCGCGACAAACGGGCCCGTCAGGTGCGGCGTGAGGAGAAGGCGCTGCCGAGCTATGCCGGTCGCCGCTACACCGTGCTGGCGGTTTTCGCGTTCGCGGGTGTTGCGCTGGTCTGGCGCGCCGTCGACCAGCAGATCCTGGAAAAGGACTTCCTCCAGTCGGAGGGGGCCGACCGCTACCTCGCGCGCGTCGAGGTGCCGGCGCATCGCGGCCTTATCACCGACCGGCGCGGCGACGTCCTGGCGCTCAGTACACCGGTCGATTCCATTGCCGCGAACCCGCGCGAACTTGGCGGTGATCCACAGCAGACAGCGGCGCTGGCACGTGCATTGGGGATGGATCCAGACCAGTTGCGCAGCCGTTTGGCGCAGTATGCCGGGAGGCAATTCGTCTACCTCAAGCGGCGCGTGCCTCCTTCCGAGGCAACGCATGTGACGGACGTCGTCAAGGCGCACGGTATCCGCGGCGTGCATGTCGAGCGTGAATACAAGCGCTACTATCCGGCCGGCGAGGTGTTTGCGCACGTGATCGGATTCACCGATGTCGAGGATGCCGGCCAGGAAGGGCTGGAACTCCAGTTCGACAAGGAGTTGCGCGGCGAGCCCGGTGAAAAGCTGGTACTGCGTGATGGCCGGCGACAGGTCGTCGACGACGTAGAGAACATCCGCAGTCCGCGTGCCGGCGACCACCTTGCGCTGAGTATCGATCAGCGCCTGCAGTTCATTGCCTACCGTGAACTCAAGGCGGCCGTGAAGCGGCACCGTGCCGTGTCCGGGTCGCTGGTGATGCTCGATGTGCGCTCCGGCGAGATCCTGGCGATGGTGAACCAGCCGTCGTTCAACCCGAATGGCAGCCGATCGAACCGCGGTGGGCGACTGCGCAACCGCGCGCTGACCGACCTGTTCGAACCCGGCTCGACGATGAAGCCCTTTACTGTCGCTGCGGCACTGGATGCAGGCGTGATCCGTGCCGACTCGACCATCGACACCTCTCCCGGCTACTTCCATGTGGGTGCGGCGCAGGTCAAGGATCACCACAACAACGGTGTGATCGATATCGCGACCGTGCTCAGCCGCTCGAGCAACGTCGGGGCCGGCAAGATCGCATTGTCCATGGACAAGCAGACGCTGTGGCGGGTGATGGATCACCTCGGTTTCGGGCAAAGCCCCGCAGTCGGGTTTCCGGGGGCGGTCGCCGGGCAGTTGAACGATTTCCGGCGTTGGGCGCGGATCGATCAGGCCACCTTGTCGTTCGGTTACGGTATCTCGGTCACGGCACTGCAACTCGCCCAGGCGTATGCTGCGCTCGCCAATGACGGGGTGTCGATTCCGGCGACGCTGCTGAAGCGTGAGGCGCCCGCCGCCGGTCGGCGGGTATTCGGTGCGGCGACCAGCGCCAGTGTGCGCCGGATGCTCGAGGCGGTCGCCTCGTCGGATGGCACCGCACCGGAAGCTGCCGTGCCCGGTTACCGGGTCGCCGGCAAGACCGGTACGGTAAAGAAGTTTGGTGCCAACGGCTACAACGACGACCGCTACCTGTCGCTGTTCGCCGGTATGGCGCCGGCCGGTCAACCGCGTATAGCAGTGGTCGTCATCATCAACGAACCCCGTGGCGAAAAATACTATGGCGGCCAGGTCGCCGGCCCGGTGTTCTCCGCGGTGATGGGCGAGACACTGCGTCTACTCAACATTGAACCCGACGGCGGGATCGATCCGGCGCTGCGCCTGGCCCACGCGGGGGCGGCTAGATGATGCCGCACCGTATCGACCAGAAGAGCATGTTGCTGGCCGACCTGGTGCCCGGCCTGTCGGCTATCGACTGGGCACGGCATCAGCTCGTCGGCTCCCTGGCGCTGGACAGTCGCGAGATCGAGCGGCACGGCCTCTGGCTGGCGCTTCAGGGGTCGCGTGGGCATGCCCTGGATCACTTCGACGACGCACGGCGTCGCGGTGCCGCGGCGGTGATCGCTGAACCTGGCGGTGCCTGGGATCGCGACCGCATCGCACGTCTGTCGACCGAGGTGCCGGTGATCGCGCTACCCGGGCTGCGACGCCAGGCCGGTGAGATCGCTGCGCGATTCTTCGGGCAGGCGGCGCACGCCATGCGGGTGATCGGCGTCACCGGGACCAATGGCAAAACCAGCGTCACGCATTTTCTTGCCCAGGCCCTTTCGACGCGCGTGCCGGCTGCGGTGCTCGGCACGGTCGGCAACGGTTTCCCGGGCGAACTGCAGCCGTCGACCCATACGACCCTGGACACGGTCAATCTGCACGCAACGCTCGGCGGGTTGTTCGCGCGCGGTGCACGTGCGGTGGCGATGGAGGTCTCGTCCCATGCGCTGCACCAGGACCGGGTCGCGGGAGTGCCGTTCCACACCGCGGTATTCACCAATCTGAGCCGCGATCACCAGGACTACCACGGTGACATGCAGGCGTATGCGGATGCCAAGGCGCGCCTGTTCCGGGGTGCCGGCCTGAGCCTCGCGGTGATCAATACCGACGACCCGGTCGGTGCGAGGTTGGCCGCAGAGGTACGTGAGCGTACCTATACGATAGCGGTCGGCAGCAGTTCGGGTGTGGTCCGGCTGGGTGACAGGTACCTGTTGCTGCGCGACATCGAGACGCGCGCAGACGGTCTGCGGGTGCTGTTCGATTCGAGCTGGGGGCCGGGCGAGCTGTCGAGCCATTTGCTCGGGCGGTTCAACGGTGAAAATCTGGCCCTCGCGCTGGCGGTGCTGCTGGCCTGGGACATGCCGCCCGCGAGCGCGGTCGCGGCCCTCAAACAGGTGATGCCGGTTGCCGGCCGCATGATGGTGTTTCTGGCGCCGAACAAACCGCGCGTGGTCGTCGACTATGCGCACACGCCGGACGCGCTCGAAAACGTGTTGAACAGTCTGCGGGCGCACACCAGCGGGCGCCTGATCTGTGTGTTTGGCTGTGGTGGCGATCGCGACCGTGGCAAGCGGCCGCAGATGGGTGAGATCGCGCAACGTCTCGCGGATCGGGTGGTATTGACCGACGACAACCCGCGTTCGGAGCCGCCTGGACAGATCGTCGACGAGATCCTCGCGGGGATGAGCGCACAGGACGGCATCCTCGTGGAACACGACCGGGCACGCGCGATCCAGACGAGCATCGCGGCGGCCGGCCCCAACGACCTGGTGCTGGTTGCCGGCAAGGGGCACGAGGACTACCAGGAAACGGACGGCCGGCGGCGCCCGTTCAGCGACATCGAGCAGGTGCACACCGCGTTGCACGGAGGTGCGGCGTGAGCGTGTTGGCATTGTCGGAACTCGCCGATATGCTCAACGGCACACTGCGCGGCGCAGACGCGCGTTTTGACGGTGTCAGTACCGACAGCCGCACGCTGCGCACCGGCGAGTTGTTCGTCGCGTTGCGCGGTCCGAATTTCGATGGTCACGACTATCTCGCGACTGCCCATGCCGGCGGTGCTGCCGGCGCGATGGTCGAGCATGCGGCCGATACGCCGCTGGCGCTTGTCGAGGTCAGCGATACCTTGCTCGGTCTTGGCGAACTCGGACGGCAGTGGCGGCAGCGCCATGCGGTTCGGGTGGTCGCAGTGACCGGCAGCAACGGGAAGACTACGCTCAAAGAAATGATCGCCGCGATCCTGGCACGACGCGGCGGGGTGCTGGCCACCCGCGGTAATCTGAACAACGCGATCGGCGTCCCCCTGACGCTCAGCCGTTTACGCGACGAACCCTATGCGGTGATCGAACTCGGTGCGAACCACCCGGGCGAGATCGAATATCTCGCCGGCCTGGCGTGTCCGGATGTGGCGGTGTTGAACAATGCAGGCCGGGCCCACCTCGAGGGCTTCGGAAGTCTCGAAGGCGTGGCGCGTGCGAAGGCCGAGATCATCCGCGGCCTCGCTGCCGACGGTACCTTCGTGTTCAACGCCGACGATGCGTTCGCCGGACTTTGGCGAGATCTGGGACACGACCTCACGCAGCGCACGTTCGGGGTCGTGCAGCCGGCGGATGTATCGAGCCCACGAGACGCTTACGTGGTGCAGTGGCACGGCAATCGCTTCGAAGCGCGCTTCCCGGTGCGCTGCGACCACGGCGAGGTAGAACTCCGCCTGCCACTGGCCGGCGAGCACAATCGCATGAATGCACTCGCCGCGGTCGCGGCGGGTCTCGCCGCAGGTGCGGATCTCGACGATGCGGTGAAGGCATTGGCCGGTCTGGCACCGGTCCCCGGTCGCTTGTGCCCGCTGCCGGGCATCGACGGCGCACGCTTGATCGACGACAGCTACAACGCCAATCCCGATTCGGTTGCGGCCGCGCTGCGCGTACTCGCCGCTGCGCCCGGACGCCGCACGCTGGTGCTCGGCGACCTCGCCGAGCTGGGTGATTCGGCGCACGAACTGCATCGCCAGCTGGGCGGATTGGCCTCGGAGGCCGGCATCGACCGACTGTTCACCGTCGGGGCCCTGAGTGGGCATGCCGGCGAATTGTTTACCGGCGAACACCGTCACTTCGCGGAGCGTGAATCCCTGATCGAGACATTGACGGCGGACCTGTCGCCTGACGACAGCCTGCTGATCAAGGGATCGCGGTCGGCACGCATGGACCGGGTCGTCGATGCGCTGCGTGCGACGGAGGCGGCATGCTGATTACGCTGGCCGACTATCTCGCGCAGTTCGACAGCGGCTTCCTGGTATTCCGCTACATCACTCTGCGGACCATCCTCGCGGTGCTGACCGCACTGGTGATCTCGTTCATGGTCGGACCGGCGATGATCCGCCGGTTGAGCCGCTACAAGATCGGTCAGATGGTGCGCGACGACGGACCACAGACGCACCTTTCGAAATCGGGCACTCCGACCATGGGTGGGGCCCTGATCCTGGTAGCGGTCGCGGTCGCCACTCTGTTGTGGGCGGACCTCGGCAATCGCTATGTATGGACCGTGCTGCTGACCACCCTCGCGTTTGGTGCGGTCGGTCTGTGGGACGACTATCGCAAATTGGTGCTGAAGGATTCGCGCGGTCTTCCGGCGCGCTGGAAATATCTCTGGCAGTCGCTGTTTGGACTGGCGGCCGCAGTGGCGCTGTATGCCGCGGCAAACCTGCCAACCGAGACCCAGCTGCTGATCCCGTTTCTCAAGGACGTGGTCGTCGACCTGGGTGGCTGGTTCGTGCTGTGGGCCTACCTGGTGATCGTAGGCTCGTCGAATGCGGTGAATCTCACCGATGGCCTGGACGGACTGGCGATCCTGCCGACCGTGCTGGTGGCCGGTGCACTCGGTGTCTTCGCGTACACCTCCGGTCACGCGCGAATCGCCGAATATCTGTTGATACCGCATCTACCCGGGGTCGGCGAACTGGCTGTGCTGTGCGGCGCCCTGGTAGGTGCGGGTCTTGGTTTTCTCTGGTTCAACGCCTATCCCGCCCAGGTGTTCATGGGCGATGTCGGCGCACTCGCGCTGGGCGCGGCACTCGGCACCCTGGCGGTCGCAGTCCGCCAGGAAGTCACGTTGTTCATCATGGGCGGGGTATTCGTAGTCGAGACAGTCTCGGTAATGTTGCAGGTGGCTTCTTTCAAGCTGACCGGTCGGCGTATCTTCCGTATGGCGCCGATACACCACCATTTCGAACTCAAGGGCTGGCCGGAACCACGCGTGATCGTGCGCTTCTGGATCATAACCGTCATCCTGGTGCTGGTGGGTCTCGCCAGCCTGAAACTTCGGTGAAACGAGCGATGGCGCAGGCGATACAGCACGAGCAGTCGACCGGCAAGACCTTGATCGTAGGGCTTGGTGCCACCGGCCTGTCGTGCGCCCGCTACCTGAGTGCGCAGGGCATCGAGGTGGCTGTCGTCGACAGCCGCAGCCAACCGCCGGGATTGGCTGCGCTGAACGCCGAGTTGCCGGATATCGCGGTGTTTCTCGGTCCATTCGACGAGCGCCTGTTCGACAGTGTCGAGCGCATCGTGGTCAGCCCCGGCGTATCCGTGAATATCCCGCAGATCGAAGCAGCCCGTCGGCGCGGTGTGCCGGTGATCGGCGACATCGAGCTGTTCGTACGCAACGCGCATGCCCCGGTTGTTGCGGTCACCGGCTCGAATGGCAAGAGCACTGTGACGACGCTGCTGGGCGAAATGGTTAAGGCGAGCGGTATCCGGGTGGCGGTTGGTGGCAACATCGGTACGCCGGCGCTGGAACTGCTCGACGATGCGGTGGAACTGTACGTGCTGGAATTGTCGAGTTTCCAACTCGAGACCACCCATTCTCTGCAGGCCGCCGTGGCCACAGTGCTGAACGTCAGCATGGACCACATGGATCGATACGCGAGCTTCGATGAGTACGCGGCCGCCAAGGCGCGCGTATTGCAGGGTGCGGGAGTCGGCATCTACAACGCCGACGACCCGGTGGTCGCGGCGATGTCGGGTTCGGACGATGCCTGGTATTTCACGCTCGGTGAAGCGGAGAGTGTCAAGATGTTCGGTGTCTGTTCGATCGACGGCACGGAATACCTGTGCCGCGGTGAACAGCCCCTGCTCGCGACCCGCGAATTGAAGATCCCCGGTCTTCACAATCGTGCGAATGCACTGGCCGCGCTGGCGATGGGCAGTGCTCTGGGTCTCGATCTCACCGCGATGCTTGAGGTGCTGCGCGGGTTTCCAGGGCTTCCACATCGCACGCAGTTCGTTGCCGAGCAACAAGGTGTCGCCTGGTACAACGACAGCAAGGGCACCAATGTCGGCGCCTGTGTCGCCGCGCTGCGCGGGCTGGACCGTGGCGACGCATCGCGTACCGTGTTGATCGCCGGCGGCGACTGCAAAGGCGCCGACTTTTCAGCCTTGGGTCCTGTGATGGGAGAATGCGCCCGCGCAGTGGTGCTGATCGGACGCGATGCACCGGTGATCGCCGCAGTCGTGCCGGAAGGTATGGACAAGATCAATGCCTCGGACATGGATGATGCCGTGAACAAGGCGGCTGCGCTGGCGCGTCCGGGGGACCGCGTGCTGCTGTCTCCCGGCTGCGCGAGTTTCGATATGTACAGCGGATTCGCACAGCGCGGTGAGCTGTTCATGCAGGCCGTGAGGAGGCGAGCATGAGCACCAGCATGGCGCGTAGCCGGGGCGTCGTCGCTTTACGCATGCCGGGCATGGATGCGGTGCTGGTCGGTGCGGTGCTGGTGCTTCTCAGCTTCGGAATCGTGATGGTGGCGTCGGCATCGATGCACCTGGGTGAGCATAACGGCGACCTGCTGCGTTACGTCAATCGGCATCTGATTGCGCTGACACTCGGTGCCGCCGCGGGCTGGCTGGTATATCGCACACCGACGGCCTGGTGGCAGCGTTGGAGTACCGTGTTGTATTTCATCGGTATTGCGCTGCTGTTGCTGGTGTACGTGCCGGGCCTTGGGCGTGAGGCGAATGGAGCACTGCGCTGGGTCGCCGCCGGGCCGCTGAGCCTGCAGACCTCCGAGTTCATGAAGCTGTTCATTGTGTTGTATATCGCTGGTTATCTGGTGCGTCGGCAGGTCGAGGTTGCGCATTCCGTGTGGGGCACGATCAAGCCGATCCTGCTGTTGGTACTCGCGTGTACCCTGCTGATGCTGCAGCCGGACTTCGGCACCACCGCGGTGCTGTTGATGACGGCATTCATGATGCTGTTCCTTGGCGGCGCGCCGCTGTGGCAGTTCGCGCTGATGCTGGCGACAGCCACTGTGGCACTGGTCGGACTGGTGCTGATCTCTCCCTATCGTCTGCAGCGCGTCACGAGCTTTTTGAATCCCTGGGAGCATGCCGAGGACTCCGGCTACCAGTTGTCCCAAGCGCTCATCGCCTTCGGTCGCGGTGAATGGACCGGTGTGGGGCTTGGCAACGGCATTCAGAAACAGTTCTACCTGCCCGAGGCGCATACCGACTTTGTGATGGCGGTGATCGGTGAGGAGTTCGGGCTTGTCGGTACCCTCCTGGTGATCTGCATGTTCGGCCTGATCATCTGGCGCAGTTACGCAATCGGTGCGCGCGCCGAGGCCCGCGGCGACCGTTATGCCGCCTATGTGGCCTACGGGCTGGGCTTGTGGCTGGGCATGCAGGCGTTCATCAATATCGGCGTGAACGTCGGCCTGTTGCCGACCAAGGGCCTGACGCTGCCGTTTCTGAGCTACGGAAGCAACAGTCTGATCGTATGCTGCATCGCTGTCGGCATGCTACTGCGCATCCGCTACGAGAACCGGACCGCCGGAGACGGCAGGGAGGGTCAGTGGCAGCGCGTATAACGATCATGGCCGGTGGCACCGGCGGGCATGTATACCCGGCTCTGGCGGTGGCACAGGAACTCGCCGCGCGCGGCTGGCAGATCAGCTGGCTGGGCACGCCGGACAGCTTTGAGTCACGGATCGTGCCGGTGCATGGCTTCGAACTCGATGTGATCGCGGCCTATCGTCTGCGAGGGCAGGGCGCGCGCGACCGACTGCTCGCACCGTTCCGGCTGCTGCGCGCGATGGGCCAGGCGTGGGGGGTGCTACGGCGGCGCCAGCCTCAGGTCGTGCTGGGCATGGGCGGATTCGTCACAGGTCCGGGTGGCCTGGTGTGTCGCCTGCGCAGTACGCCCCTGGTCGTGCACGAGCAAAACGCAATCCCGGGATTGACCAACCGTTTGCTGGCTCGCATCGCGACGCGCGTGCTGGAGGCCTTTCCGTGCAGCTTCCCGGTCACCGTCGGTGCACGGGTGACCGGCAATCCGATCCGCCAGGAGATCGTTGCGCTACCAGAACCGCAGCCGATCACCGCGGACCGGCCGCTGCACTTGCTGGTAATGGGTGGTTCGTTGGGCGCCCAGGCACTGAACGAGACAGTGCCCGAGGCCATGGCACTGCTCGATCGCGCGCAGCGTCCACTGGTGCGCCATCAGGCCGGTCGTGGCAAGGCCACAGAGACCGAAAGAGGCTACGCGCTGCATGCAGTCGATGCAGATGTCAGCGAATTTCTGTTCGATATGGCCGAGGCATACGGATGGGCCGACCTGGTGATCTGTCGTTCCGGCGCGCTGACCGTCTCCGAGCTGACCGCGGCCGGTGTTCCAGCGATCCTGGTGCCGTTTCCGTACGCGGTGGACGACCACCAGACGGTCAATGCCCGTTTTCTCACCGATGCGGGCGCCGCGCGTCTGTTGCCGCAGCAGGAGATGAGTGCACAGTCGTTGGCCTTTGTGCTGAAGGAACTGCTTGCCGATCGTGCGACATTGCACGCGATGGCGCTGCGTGCCTATGAGCATGCCCGGCGCGATGCAACCCGACAGGTCGCCGATGCGTGCGAGGAGTTGGCGGCATGAGTGAACTGCCCGTGACCAGTCCGCGCTATGCCGCCGAGACCATGGGTCGGATGCGCCGCCTGCACTTCGTCGGTATCGGCGGCGCCGGCATGAATGGGATTGCGCAGGTGATGCTGAATCTGGGTTACATCGTGTCGGGCTCCGATATCAAGCAAAACGCGGCGACCCTGCGGCTTGCCGAGCAGGGCGCCCGCATTCACATCGGCCACTCCGCCGAGTTCGTCGCCGACGCCGACGCCGTTGTGATCTCGAGTGCGGTGAAGGACGACAATCCGGAGGTCGGTGCGGCACGTGAGCGGCGCATTCCGGTGGTGCCACGCGCTGAGATGCTGGCCGAGATCATGCGGTTCCGTTACGGCATTGCGGTCGCCGGAACACACGGCAAGACCACAACCACCAGCCTGATCGCGAGCCTGCTGATCGAGGGTGGACTCGACCCTACCTACGTGATCGGAGGACGCCTGAATGCGCGCGGCAGCAATGCGCATCTGGGCGAGGGCGAGGTGCTGGTTGCAGAGGCCGACGAGAGCGATGCGTCGTTCCTGTTTCTGCAGCCGATGCTGGCGGTGGTAACGAATGTCGACGAAGACCATATGGGGACCTATGGCAACGACTTCGGTCGTTTACGCGCCGCGTTCCTGGAGTTCCTGCATCACCTACCTTTTTACGGTCAGGCTGTGCTGTGTGTCGATGACGCCAATGTGTGCGAGTTGTTGCCGGAGGTGACGCGCAAAGTGGTCACCTACGGCACTTCCGAAGAGGCCGATATTCGAGCAACGGACATCCGTCAGCAGGCGATGACTACCGAGTTCAGCGTGCAGCGTTCCGGTGCGGCACCATTTCCGGTGCGCCTCAACATGCCGGGCAGGCACAATGTCCTGAACGCACTCGCGGCGATCGCCGTCGCGCAGGAACTCGGTGTCGAAGTGCCGGCGATACAGGCCGCGCTGGCCGCATTCCAGGGGATTGGTCGGCGCTTCCAGGCGCGCAGCGGCTGTCGTATCGGCGGCCGCGAGGTGATGCTGGTCGACGACTATGGTCATCACCCGCGCGAGCTGTCGGCCACCCTGGAGGCCGTTCGTTCGGGTTGGCCGCAACAGCGTGTCGTCCTGGCGTTCCAGCCTCATCGCTATACCCGCACACACGATGCATTCGACGACTTCGTCGCCGTGCTCTCGAGCGTCGACGTACTGGTGCTGGCCGAGGTCTACGCGGCTGGCGAGGCCCCGATCGCCGGTGCGGATGGACGTGCGCTCAGCCGTGCGATACGCGCCCGCGGCCAGGTCGATCCCATCTTTGTCGAGCAGGTCGAGGACCTGCCACAGATCCTTGCGGACATCGTTGCCGACGGCGATATCGTCGTGACCATGGGCGCCGGCAACATCGGTGCGGTTGCGGCCAACATGGCGGAGGCGCTATGTCCGTGACGCAAACGAGTGGAGCGCGCCGGCTGTGCATGGGTTGTGGCGAGGGCCTGACCGGACGTGTGCAGGCGCATCTGCGGGCGCTCGGCAAAGTCGAGCCGTCGCGCCAGCCATCGCGTATTCCTCCGGCCAGTACGGAGGACAGGCGATGATGGTCATGACCCGGCAGCCGACGCTGCGCGGCGAGCTGCGCCGCGACGAACCGCTCAGGCGTTACAACACCTGGCGGGTCGGTGGGCCTGCGCGGCAGATGTACCTGCCCGCGGACGCCGCCGACCTGGGCCTGTTCCTGCGATCCCTGCCGGCCGACGAACCTTTGCTGTGGTTGGGTCTGGGCAGCAATCTGCTGATCCGTGACGCGGGCTTCCGCGGAACCGTGATTCTGCTGCAGGGTTGCCTGAACAGCATCCGTGTCGAGGGGGTGCGCGTGTCTGCGGAGGCCGGCGCCACCTGCGCCAAGGTGGCCCGCGAGTGTGCCCGCGCAGATCTGGTGGGTGCCGCGTTTCTCGCCGGTATTCCCGGCACCATGGGCGGTGCGCTGGCGATGAATGCCGGCGCATTCGGCGGCGAGACCTGGCCGATCGTCGATTCGGTCACGGTGATTGATCGCAGCGGCAGCTTGCACACGCGGTATCCGGCGGAGTACCGCATCGGTTATCGCGAGGTCGTCGCACCGGGCGAGGAGTGGTTTGTCGGTTGCACGCTGCAGCTGACAGAAGGTGACGGCGAGGCCGAACAGGCAGCGATTCGTGCCCTGCTCGATCGGCGTGCCGCGACCCAGCCGATTGGTCAACCGAGCTGCGGTTCGACCTTTCGCAACCCTCCCGGCGATCATGCGGCGCGCCTGATCGAAGCATGCGGACTCAAGGGCTACCGCATCGGTGGCGCAGAGGTGTCCACCAAGCACGCCAACTTCATCATCAATACCGGTGCCGCGAGCGCGGCCGACATCGAGGCATTGATCGAGCACGTGCGCAGTCGGGTGGCGCAGTGCGAGGGCGTTCTGCTGCGCACCGAGGTGCATGTCGTGGGAGACGCGGTATGAGTATCGATGCAGCGACGTTCGGCAGGGTGGCGGTGTTGATGGGCGGTTGGGCGGCCGAGCGCGAGGTCTCGTTGGTCAGCGGCAAGGCGGTGCTCGATGGCCTGCGGCGGCGCGGCATCGACGCGCATGGTATCGATGTCGATCGAGACATCCTGACGGTACTCGGTGCGGGCCGTTACGACCGGGTGTTCAATGTCTTGCACGGCCGTGGCGGCGAGGACGGCGTGATCCAGGGAGCATTGGAGATCCTGGGACTTCCTTACACCGGTAGCGGCGTAATGGCTTCCGCAATCGCCATGGACAAGTACCGCACCAAGTTGCTGCTGCAGGCGCTCGGGCTGCCCACGCCGGGTTTTGCGCTGATCCGATCCGAAGCCGACCTCGTGGCGGCCGGTGAGTTGGGGTATCCGTTGATGGTCAAGCCGGCGCTCGAGGGTTCGAGCATCGGCATGTCACGCGCCGACGATGCCGAGCAACTGCATGCCGCATGGGTCGGAGCCGCGCAATATCAAAGCCATGTCATGGCCGAGCGCTGGATTACAGGCGCGGAATATACCGCAGCGGTCCTCGGCCGTGAGGTGTTGCCGCTGATCAAGCTCGAGACCACGCACGCGTTCTACGACTACGACGCCAAGTATGTCGCCGACGACACACGCTATCTGATCCCCTGCGGTCTGGATGCGCAGGCCGAGGCCGAGCTGCAGCGACTGGCGCTGCAGGCATTCGATGCCGTGGGTGCCAGTGGCTGGGGGCGGGTGGACATATTGACAGACCAGGACGGGCGGCCCTGGGTGATCGAACTGAACACCGTGCCGGGTATGACCGGTCACAGTCTGGTTCCGATGGCCGCGAAAGCGGTGGGCATCGAATTCGATGAACTGGTGTGGCGCATTCTCGCGCAGACTTTGGAGACACGTTGATGGCGGCAGCGCCGAAAAAATCCCGCGCCAAGCCGCGCAGTGCCGCGGACACCACCGCATCGCGTCGCTGGCCAAAGGTGCTGCTCGGCGCGATCTCGCTGGCCCTGGTCGCGGCGGCCGGCAGCTTCGGCTATCGGTCCCTGCTCGAACCGGGACGTTTGCCTTTGCGGGTCATCGAGGTCAACGGCGAGTTCCAGCAACTTGACCAGGCAGAGATCCAGCACACCGTGGCGGCGACGATCGACGGTGGTTTCTTCACCTGCGATATGCACAGCTTGCGGGACGCGGTACTCGCGATGCCGTGGGTCGCCGACGTCAGCATCCGGCGCGTCTGGCCGGACAAACTCCGCATGGCGGTGACCGAGCAGGTCCCGCTGGCGCGTTGGGGCGATGCTGCGCTGATCAATGTGGCCGGCGAGGTGTTCCAGCCGGGTGAACTCGGTCCGTACTCGGCACTCGTTCGTCTGCGGGGGCCGTCCGGCAGCGAGCGCCGAGTGGTCGCGTTCCTGCAGTCGGTGGTTCCGGCCGCGCGCGCGCGCGGCCTGCAGCTCGATGCGCTGGAACTCGACGAGCGCCGCCACTGGTGGTTGCGATTTGACGGCGGGCTGACGGTATCACTCGGACGCGAAGACACCGAGAACCGGTTGGCGCAATTCCTGCGCGTGTATCCCAGTCTGGTCGCAGAGCAGCAGCGGGTTCCGGAGCGCGTCGACATGCGCTACTCACATGGATTCGCAGTGCGCTGGCAGACGGATGCCGGTGATGCGTCAGTGGCTGATGCAGCGCAGCCACGGGGAAAGGTTTGATGGTCAAACGCAGTGACAAGAACGTCATCGTCGGGCTCGACATCGGTACCTCCAAGGTTGTCGCGATTGTCGGCGAGGTGAGACAGGACAACGAGATCGAAATTATCGGTATCGGCTCGCATCCATCACGCGGCCTGAAGAAGGGCGTGGTGGTGAACATCGAGTCGACCGTGCAGTCGATTCAGCGCGCCGTCGAAGAGGCTGAACTGATGGCGGGCGTCGAGATTGATTCGGTTTACGCGGGTATCGCGGGAAGCCATGTTTCGAGCCTGAACTCGCACGGCATCGTTCCGATCAAGGACGGCGAGGTGTCGCACGCCGACGTCGAGCGGGTGATCGACGCGGCGCGCGCGGTGGCGATTCCCGCTGACCAGAAGATCCTGCATATCCTGCCCCAGGAATTCATCATCGATAACCAGGAGGGCATCCACGACCCGGTCGGGATGTCCGGCGTTCGCCTCGAGGCCCGCGTACACATGGTGACCGGCGCGGTGAGCGCGGCGCAGAACATCATCAAGTGTGTGCGTCGCTGCGGGCTTGAGGTGGAGGACCTCATCCTCGAACAGCTGGCTTCGAGTTACTCGGTGCTCGAGGACGATGAGAAGGACTTGGGCGTGTGCCTGGTCGACATCGGCGGTGGTACCACCGATATCGCCGTGTTCACGGGTGGTTCGATTCGGCATACCGCGGTGATTCCGATCGCCGGCGATCAGGTGACGAACGACATCGCGGTCGCGCTGCGGACGCCCACCCAACACGCCGAGGAGATCAAGCTCAAGTACGCCTGCGCCTTGACTCAGCTGGCCAGTCCGGACGAGACCATCGAGGTGCCGAGCATCGGTGATCGGCCGCCGCGACGCTTGTCGCGTCAGACCCTCGCCGAGGTCGTCGAACCACGTTACGAGGAACTACTGACGCTGATACAGGCGGAGTTGCGGCGTTCCGGGTACGAGGATCTGGTCGCCGGCGGGGTCGTGATGACCGGCGGCAGCGCAAAGATGGAGGGTCTGATCGACCTGGCGGAGGAGGTATTTCACATGCCGGTGCGGCTCGGAATTCCGCAGTACGTCACCGGCCTGGTGGACGTTGTACGCAATCCGATTCACGCCACCGGCGTGGGATTGCTGTTGTTTGGCCATCGCAACCGGGTGGCGCGGGTGCCCGAGAGTGTCGGTGGCGGGGGGCTCAAATCGGTCTGGAACCGGATGAAAAGCTGGTTTCAGGGGAACTTTTGATCAAACCGGACCTGGATCCCTTCAAGGGCGGGCCGGTACCGGGAGGAGAATGAAATGTTCGAATTGATGGATGTGGACAGCCAGAGCGCGGTAATCAAAGTCGTTGGCGTCGGCGGTGGCGGCGGCAACGCGGTCAATCATATGTTGCGTTCCAACATCGAGGGTGTGGAATTCATCTGTGCGAATACGGATGCGCAGGCGCTGAAGAACACCGAGGTGCGCACGGCGTTGCAGCTGGGCTCCAACGTCACCCGCGGTCTTGGTGCCGGGGCCAATCCCGAC
The DNA here is from genome assembly GCA_024235395.1 of Chromatiaceae bacterium. Lineage (NCBI taxonomy): Bacteria > Pseudomonadati > Pseudomonadota > Gammaproteobacteria > Chromatiales > Chromatiaceae > Chromatiaceae bacterium. The sequence continues at coordinate 1,282,201 of JACKMK010000001.1, read as the reverse complement.
CGGGGCTTCGATGCGGCGATGGAAGATCGTGACCGGATCTGCGAGGCGCTCGAAGGTGCCGACATGGTGTTCATCACCGCTGGCATGGGCGGCGGCACCGGGACCGGAGCGGCACCGGTGGTCGCCGAGGCGGCCAAGGAACTCGGCATTCTGACCGTGGCCGTGGTCACGAAACCGTTTGCATTCGAAGGCGGCAAGCGCATGCGAATCGCCGAGGAGGGCATTGCCCGCCTGTCTCAGCATGTCGATTCGGTGATCACGATCCCCAACGAAAAGCTGCTCGCGGTGCTCGGCAAGACCACCTCGCTGCTGGACGCGTTCAAGGCGGCCAACGACGTGTTGCTCAACGCGGTGCAGGGGATCGCGGAGTTGATTACCAAGCCCGGCCTGATCAACGTCGATTTCGCCGACGTCCGCACCGTCATGTCGGAAATGGGCGTGGCGATGATGGGCACCGGACGCGCCAACGGTGAGCACCGGGCCCGCGAGGCGGCCGAACTGGCGATCCGCAGTCCGCTGCTCGAGGATATCCATCTTTCCGGAGCGCGCGGAATTTTGGTTAATATCACCGCGGGGCTGGACCTGGCGATTGGCGAATTCGATGAAGTCGGCAACACCGTCAAGGAGTTCGCGCGCGACGATGCGACCGTGGTGGTCGGCACCGTGATCGATCCGGAAATGGTCGACGAGATGCGGGTGACCGTGGTTGCCACCGGGCTGGGCGAGGAGCCCGTGGCCGTGGTCAAAGCACCGGAGGTGGATATCAAGCCGGTCCGTCTGGTCAGCAACGACGCGGTTGAAGCGGAAAAAACCGATTACAATTCGCTCGAAGTCCCGCCGCACGTCCGGCGCAGTTCGAAGACTGCCAATGACTTCGTCAAGGCGGCAAGCAAGGACATGGAGTACCTGGATATCCCCGCTTTCCTGCGTCGTCAGGCAGATTGAGCGGTGGGAGATCGCGCGTTCTTTGAGGAACGACATTGACATTTTTGCTTGATATGTCGGTCATAAATAGTGAGAATAAGGGTATTCCCTAAGTTGGTGCCGGGGGATCACTCAGATACTGCGTCGTCGAAATTCCACGATGTAGTAAGCTAAATAGCTGAAAAAACAAGGAATTTTGACTCGGAGACCCGAACCTGATGATAAGGCAACGCACCCTTAAGAACGTGATCCGCGCCACCGGGGTCGGACTGCATACCGGGCAAAAGGTCTATCTGACACTGCGCCCGGCGGCCCCCGATACCGGCATCGTGTTCCGGCGTGTCGACCTGGATTCCCCGGTCGACATCCCGGCCAAGGCTGAAAATGTCGGTGATACGCGCCTGTCGACCACCCTGGTCAAGGACGGGGTGCGGATCTCAACCGTCGAGCATCTGCTGTCGGCGTTCGCCGGTCTGGGCATCGACAACGCCTATGTCGATGTGAGCGCCCCCGAAGTACCGATCATGGACGGCAGCGCCGGGCCCTTCGTGTTCCTGATCCAGTCGGCCGGTGTCGAAGAGCAGAACGTCGCCAAAAAGTTCATTCGTATCAAGAGCCCGGTCGAGGTACGTGACGGCGACAAGGTCGCGCGATTCGAGCCTTTCAAGGGGTTCAAGGTCAGTTTCGGCATCGACTTCGATCACCCGGCAATGAGCGAGGACCGACGTCGTTCGGTCATCGACTTCTCGTCGACGTCGTTCGTGAAAGAGGTCAGCCGAGCCCGCACCTTTGGCTTCCTGCGCGATATCGAGACCTTGCGGGAGAAAGGGCTGGCACTCGGCGGTAGCATGGACAACGCCATCGTGGTGGACGATTTCCGCGTGCTCAACGAAGATGGCCTGCGTTACGAGGACGAATTCGTCAAACACAAGATCCTCGACGCCATTGGCGACCTGTACCTGCTCGGACACAGCCTGATCGGGGCTTTCAACGGCTATAAATCCGGTCACGAGTTGAACAACCGGTTGCTCAAGGCACTGATCGCACAGCCCGAAGCGTGGGAAGAGGTGACTTTCGCCGATGCCGAGCAGGCACCCATTTCGTACATGAAGCCTGCGCACGTCTCCTGAGCGGGCCTCACGACGGCGTTTCTTGCAAACGTCGGCCGAGTCGCTCAAGCGCCTCGCGCAGTTGTGGTTGATCCGTATCCTTGGCGCATTCGAGCACGATGGCGGCGCCAAAACGGGATTTGCGTGCCTTAAATCGTCGCCGGTCCGGTGGATTGTGCGGTGGCAGCAGTCGGATTTTGATTTCGCGCAACACGCGATGCCGGGGTTGCAGTAAACTCCGAAGTTCGTTCGCGAGAAAGCGCAGGCGCGTCGCCCAGGCCGGTGAATCGGTGTGCAACACCAGTGTCGGCCCTTGCAACCGGGCCGCGATGCAGTGTCCGGCGAGGTCTGAGGGGAGCGCCCGACGGACCTCGGCGAGCAGGGCTTTTTGCGCGCTGATCTCGAGTTCGAGCGTTTTCAGTGTTGGTTTGTCTTTAAGCAGGCGGCGAACCGACTTGGGGCTGTGGGCCATGTCACATGGTTCTCCCGGCACAGAGTCATTGGTTTAAGGGTAGACCTCCAAAGGTCGATAAGCTTCCAGGCTTCAGGAAAACCGACGATGAAGATCATCCTTCTTTCCGACTTTTGTAAGCGTACCGGAAGTCTCGATATTTGCGTGCCTCGCGCCGCCACGATCATGGGATTGGCGTTCATCGCTGTGACGGCGTTAACGCTTTGGGCGGGATTCGAGCTGGGTACGCAATACGGTAATCGGGTCGACGGGGACGAGACCGCCGCCGAGGTGCGTGCCCTACTCGACGCCGAGCGGCGGGTGATTGCAAATGCCAAAGCCGACCAGCGCGCCCATCTCGACGCCTTGGCGCTGAAGATCGCCGAGTTGCAGGCCCACCTGATGCGCATCGACGCGCTCGGTGACCGCCTGGTCGAGGTTGGCAAGCTCGATCGCGACGAATTCGATTTCTCTGCGCAGCCACCGATGGGTGGCATCGACGACTCGCTGCCCGGCGACATGCAGCAATTGGGTGACCTGAGCACGGATATGGAGCGTATCTCGGCCTTGCTGACAGACCGCGAGGACAAGCTGACGGCGCTCGAACAGGTGTTGATGAGTCGCGAGCTGATGGCCGAAATCGTGCCGTCGGGTCGGCCGGTCAAAAAGGGTTGGATGTCGTCGGGTTTCGGCAAGCGCACCGACCCGTTCACCGGCAAAAAGACCTATCACCGCGGATTGGATTTTGCGGGCAAGCGTGGATCAGAGGTGGTGGCGGTGGCTTCCGGTGTCGTAACGCGTGCGAAAAAGGCCGCCGGTTACGGCAATGTGGTCGAGATCAAGCACGCTGACGGTTACTCGACGCTGTATGGGCACAACAAAGAGGTTCTCGTCAAAGAAGGCGAAGTGGTCAGCAAGGGCCAGACCGTCGCGCTACTCGGCAGCACCGGCCGTTCAAGCGGCCCACATGTGCATTTCGAGGTGCACAAGAACGGCAAAATCGTCGATCCCCTGCGGTACGTACGCAGCAAATAACTGACGTGCGCAACGCTTGTGTAAACCCGCTTCGAGCGGGTTTTTTCTTTTGTCCACGGCCGTCTGGTGACCTGTTTGGGTTATTATTCCGGCCTTCGATTCTCGTCCGTCCGGGAAGGTCGCAGGTTCATGCTCAACAAGCTGGTTAAAAAGATCTTCGGTAGCCGAAACGAACGCCTGGTAAAGCGCATGCTGAAGTCTGTCGAACAGATCAATGCGCTTGAGCCGGCGATGCAGGCATTGAGCGACGAGGAACTTGTCGCCAAAACCACCGAGTTTCGCCAGCGGATCGCCGAAGGTACCTCTACCGATGCATTGTTGAGCGAGGCGTTTGCGGTGGTCCGCGAGGCCGGCCGGCGTGTATTGGGCATGCGGCATTTCGATGTGCAGATGATCGGTGGAATGGTGCTGCATCAGGGCAAGATCGCCGAAATGCGCACCGGTGAGGGCAAGACCCTGGTCGCCACGCTGGCTGTGTACCTCAATGCCCTCGAAGGCAAGGGCGTGCATGTCGTGACGGTGAACGATTATCTGGCCCGGCGCGACGCCGGCTGGATGGGGCGCCTGTACCAATTTCTCGGCATGACGACCGGCGTGATCAATTCGTCGGGTGGCATGGGGCCGGACAGTTCCTCGTACCAGCTGGACCTGGATTACCGCGGCGACACCGGTGGCTTTACCCACTTGCGGCCCGTGACGCGGGCGCAAGCCTATGCCTGCGATATCACCTACGGTACCAACAATGAGTTTGGCTTCGACTACCTGCGCGACAACATGGCATTCGCTGCCGCTCAGCGCGCCCAACGCCGCTTTTTCGCGGTGGTTGACGAGGTCGACTCGATCCTGATCGACGAGGCGCGTACACCACTGATTATTTCCGGCCCTGCCGAAGACAGCTCCGAGTTGTACCGTCAGGTCAACGGTATCCCCGGTCAGTTGACGCGCCAGGATCCGATCACCAACGACGAAGGCAAACCGGATTTCGGTCCTGGCGATTATTCCGTCGATGAAAAGTCACGCCAGGTGTTTCTCAGTGATCAGGGACACGAGAAGGTCGAGCAGATGCTGAGCGATGCCGGCCTGCTCGCCGAGGGCGAAAGCCTTTACGACCCCTCGAACATCATGCTGATGCATCACGTGATGGCGGCCTTGCGTGCGCATGCCCTGTTCCACCGTAACGTCGAGTACATCGTTCGTGACGGACAGGTGATCATCGTCGACGAGTTCACCGGCCGCACCATGCCCGGTCGGCGTTGGTCGGATGGCCTGCATCAGGCAGTTGAGGCCAAAGAGGGGTTGAATATCCAGCAGGAGAACCAGACCCTCGCCTCGATCACCTTCCAGAACTATTTCCGTTTGTACGACAAGCTGTCCGGTATGACCGGCACCGCGGACACCGAGGCATTCGAGTTCCAGCAGATCTACGGCCTCGAGGTGGTTGTCATTCCCACCAACAGACCGATGGTCCGTGACGACCAGACCGACCTGGTCTACCTGACACAGCGTGAGAAGTACGAGGCCATCGTCGAAGACGTTCGCGACTGCGTGAAGCGTGGCCAGCCGGTGCTGGTCGGGACCGCATCGATCGAGGTCTCCGAGCTTGTCTCCAACATGCTCACTCAGGCCAAGATCGAGCATCAGGTGCTGAATGCCAAGCAACACGAGCGTGAAGCGCAGACCGTTGCCGAAGCCGGACGTCCGAGTGCAGTGACGATTGCAACCAACATGGCCGGTCGAGGGACCGACATCGTGCTTGGGGGCAATCTCGAGGTCGAGATCGGACAGATCGGTGAAGACGCCGGAGAATCGGAGATCGCTGCGCTGAAAACGGATTGGCAGCAACGGCACGAGAAGGTTCTGGCGGCGGGTGGATTGCGCGTGGTCGGTACCGAACGCCATGAGTCGCGACGTATCGACAACCAGTTGCGTGGCCGATCGGGTCGCCAGGGTGATCCGGGGTCGTCGCGTTTCTATCTGTCGCTGGAAGACAGCCTGATGCGGATCTTCGCCTCGGAGCGGGTATCCGGTCTGATGCAGAAACTGGGGATGAAAGAGGGCGAGGCAATCGAGCACCCCTGGGTCAACAAGGCGATCGAGAACGCGCAGCGCAAGGTGGAGGGGCGCAACTTCGATATCCGTAAACAGTTGCTCGAATACGACGATGTCGCGAACGATCAGCGTAAGGTCGTCTATCAGCAACGCGATGACCTGATGGATACCGACGACATATCCGAGACCATCGCCAATCTGCGTTACGACGTGGTGAACGCGTTGATCGACGGTTTCATCGCGCCGCAAAGCCTGGAAGAGCAATGGGACGTTCCGGGACTGGCGGATGCGCTGCGTGAGAACTTCGGCCTGGATCTGCCGTTGCAGGAGATGCTCGACCAGGACGACAGCCTGCACGAAGAGACCCTGCGTCAGCGAATCCTCGATGAGCTGGTTGCGATCTATCGAGACAAGGAAGAGCAGGCTGGAGCCGAACAGATGCGGCGAATCGAGAAAGAGGTGATGCTGTTCACTCTCGACTCGCACTGGAAAGAGCATCTCGCCGCGATGGACTACCTGCGCCAGGGGATACACCTGCGAGGCTATGCGCAGAAGAACCCGAAACAGGAATACAAGCGCGAGGCATTCGAGATGTTTTCTCGCATGCTCGAGTCGATCAAGCTCGAAGTGGTGCAGATCCTGAGCCGCCTGCAACTGCAGATGCCACCAGGTATCCCCGAGCAGGCTCCGGATCCCTCAGAGTTTGAATTCAGGCACGAGGTGTTCGACGGGTTCGGTGCGGAGCCGCCCATTGAGCAGCCGGACGCCGTCGCGCCCGAGGAAAAGAAGCCTTTCGTGCGTCCCGACCGCAAGATCGGACGCAACGATCCTTGTCCGTGCGGCTCCGGCAAAAAGTACAAGCACTGCCACGGCAAGCTGAGCTGAGCCAGCGAATCTTGGCGGGTATCGGAATGGCCGACGGTGAAACGGGTCGCCGGCTGCCAGTATTTTCGGCTATCGCATACCGGCTGGGGTGTGCAAGGAATCGGATATGAGCAGCGTCGCCGGTGTGAGACTGTCGGTGGCCGCGGCCGGCATCCGCTACAAAGGCCGCGATGATCTGCTGCTGGTCGAGGTGGCTGAAGGTGGCAGCTGTGCCGCGGTATTCACGCGCAATGCGTTTTGTGCGGCGCCGGTTACGGTGGCACGCGAGCATCTTGCCAAGGGTGCGATTCGTTACCTGTTGATCAATTCGGGTAACGCCAATGCAGGTACCGGGGCGACGGGCCTGCGTGCTGCGCGCGAGACCTGTCGTCTGCTCGCCGGTATGGCGGGCTGCGCGATGAGCCAGGTCCTGCCGTTTTCGACCGGCGTTATCGGCCAGGATCTGCCGATCAACCCTTTTGCGCAGGCGGTGCCCGGTCTGCTGGCGGGGTTGGCGGAAGACAGCTGGGAACGGGCGGCCCGCGCCATCATGACCACCGATACGGTCCCCAAACTGGTATCGCGCAGCATTTCGCTGTCCAAGGGTACGGTAACCGTTACCGGGATTGCCAAGGGCTCCGGGATGATCTGTCCGGATATGGCGACGATGCTGGCTTATGTCGCGACCGACGCGCGTGTGCCCCAGGGCCTGCTGCAGTCGATCCTGACCGCGGCGGTCGATGAATCGTTCAACAGCATCACCGTCGACGGCGATACCTCGACCAACGATGCCTGTGTGCTGATCGCCAGCGGAGCATCGGGCATTGGTGTCGACGAACCCGGATCGGCCGATGCCCTGCAACTGGCGTCCGGCATTCGCTCGGTGTGCGCAGAGCTCGCGGAGATGATCATCCGTGACGGGGAAGGGGCGACCAAGCTGGTGCGCGTCCATGTCGATTCGGCACGGGACCGCGAAGAGGCGCGTGCCGTCGCTTACACGGTCGCGCACTCGCCATTGGTCAAGACCGCGCTGTTTGCATCCGATCCTAACTGGGGACGCATTCTTGCGGCCGTTGGTCGTTCCGGCGTAAACGGACTGGATATCGACAGCCTGCGCATCTGGTTGGACGATGTGTGCATCGTCAGTGATGGCGGACGTGATCCCGACTATACCGAGGAAGCGGGGCAGGCAGTGATGAGTCGCAAGGAAGTCACGATCCGTATCGATCTCGCGCGCGGCGATGTCGGAGCGGAAATATTGACCTGCGATTTTTCTTACGATTACGTCAAGATCAATGCCGAGTACCGCAGCTGAAACGGTTTTCGCCTGATCTCGATTGACCCCGCCGGGCGGAGTTGCCGATGTCGTCTTTGATCCACGTCGTAGCCGCAGCGTTGGTCGATGCCGAAGGCCGGGTGCTGTTGAGTAGACGGCATCAGCACAGCCACCAGGGTGGGCTCTGGGAATTTCCGGGTGGCAAGCGCGAAGGCGGCGAGCCGGTCGACGCGGCACTCGCCCGAGAGCTTGACGAAGAACTGGGCATCGAGATCCTTGCGTCTCGGCCGTTGATCCGCATCACCCACCATTATCCGGATCGCAGCGTCATGCTCGATGTCTATCGCGTCGACGCGTGGGATGGTGAGCCGCATGGGCGCGAGGGACAACCGTTGGCCTGGGTCGCGCCCGATGCGCTTCCAGACTATCCGATGCCGGCGGCAGACGTGCCGATCGTCAGCGCGCTGAAATTGCCATCGCTGTATGCGATCACCCCACCCCAGGTGCGCGACCCCGCTGCCTTCCTGACAGCGCTGGACGCCAGCCTGGCGAACGGTGTCCGGCTCCTGCAACTCCGGCTGTTCGGGCTCGATCATGACGCGTTGCTCGCTTTGGGGCGTGATGCCTGTGCACTGGCCCGACGGCACTCTGCTCGGGTGCTGTTGAACGGCGATTGGCAGACGGCCGACGCGATTGGCGCGGACGGCCTGCACCTCAGCAGCCGCGAATTGCTGCGGCATGAAACGCGGCCGCTGGACGCGGGACTCTTGCTCGGCGCGTCTTGCCACACCGCAGCCGATCTGGCGCATGCCGCCTTGATTGGGGCAGATTTCGCATTGTTGTCGCCGGTGCTTCCTACACGCAGTCATCCTGACGCGGATCCCCTCGGCTGGGAGCGATTCGGCGAGCTGGCGAACGCCGCCACGTTGCCGGTCTATGCGCTGGGTGGCATGCACCCTGGCCTGCTCGATGAGGCCTGGCTGCATGGTGGGCAGGGTATCGCCGCAATCCGTGGTCTGTGGGCCGATGCCGATGCGCCGTGAGGGTCGCTACTGGTTGTTCTTCGTGATTGTCGCGGTCGGATTGGTGCTGAGCTGGGGACAGATCGGCCGCAAGACGCACCGTGTGTTGGGTGCCGACCCGATCCAACTGCTCGCGACCGAGCAGCCCTGCAGCCCCGCGACAGCCCCGTGTGCGGCGCTCGGTGGAGATCGCGCGCTGGTGCTCGGGCCAGGGAGCGCGGGGTTGCGGCTACGAACGGCCGGCTTCGACGCCGACAGTCTCGCAGTGCGCGAACTGCAGTTCATATCTCCGAGCGGGGACCGTCTGGCGACGCGCGAGTTGCCGGTCTTGCCGGACGACTGGGTGCTCGACGCGATCCCGAAAGATACCGTGGTGATCAGGATCCGGCTGCAGGCCAGCGGAGAGGCGGCGACCGTCGCCGAGTTCCCACTCCGCCAGTGATCAGCCGTCCTCGTTCCAGTCCGGGGCGGCGGGATCGCCGGGGATGGCGCGTTCCTCGGCCAGCCATTCCCCCAGGTCGATCAATTTGCATCGCTCGCTGCAGAACGGCCGCCATCGGCTGCCCGCCGTCCAGCGAACCGACTTTCCACAGGTAGGGCAGGCGACCTCGAGTACGCGGTCTTCCATCGGCACAACCCCTTTGGTCACATTGTGCAGGTGCTGAGCGTGAAGCTGATATCGCGATCGACCTGCGTCGGATGCTGCCAATCGACGCAGTCCATGAAACGGATGCTGAATCGGTGTTTGCCGCCGCTGATCTCTGCGAATACACCGCCGGCCGACGGCAGGCCGACGCGCACCAGCTGGGCGGTTGTGTTGCCGGGCAGTGACTTCTGGTAAAACCCGTTCACCGCCAGTTCCTCGGTCGGCACCGCGCTGCTGCGGATCAGCGTCAGCAGCAACTCGACCGCGTCCTGCACCGGGCTGACTTCGTGCCGCCAATCGTCCAGCTGCAACGAGCGTTCGTGTTGCGGCATATTCAGCCAGTAGTGGTACTGCGGGAGATCGAAATCGAACGACCCACCGGAGATGCTGCTGCGTTGCACGATACTGTTCAGGAACTCGTTAGTGCGTAACGCCTGTGCGAGTTGACCGCTGACCTCGCGTACCCCCTGGCATGTCTGGTACAGGTTCTGCACGATGTGTTCCAGGCGGTCGTTGTCCACCCCCGGCGTGTCGGCCATGCGAGACAGGGAGAGGCGGTAGCGCTCCAGTTCCTTCAACAGTTCCGACTTGATGTCGGCGCGTGACAATACGTTTGCGATATCCAGCAGCGCAGTCATCGCCGCCCGAGCATGCCACTCGGCACCCTGAGGAAGGTGGAACTCCAGCTGCTCGAACAGGTGCGAGAGGCGCAGCCAGGTTCGGCATTTCTCGTTCAACGGATGCTCGAAAAGGGTGGTATCGGGCAATGCGGCGTCCTTGACGATCAGGATGAACGAATATTGTCGGTCAGCCGTACGCCACGGTAAAGCACAGAACCGTCAATTCAGGACATGGCGCAAATACTGGTGATGCAGGCGATCCACCGCGGCGTGCAGTTCGGCGATGCTGCCGTCATTGCAGATCACGTCGTCGGCACCGCTCAGGCGCGTCGCGCGATCGACCTGGGCGGCGAGGATCTGCGCAATCTGCGCATCGTCGAAGCCATCGCGGGCGGCGACCCGGGCGCGCTGAAGTGGCTCGGGTACATCGATTACCAGTACCCGGTCGACCAGCGCTCGCTGGCCGGCCTCGAACAGCAGCGGGATGACGAACACGACGTACGGCGCCGTCGAATCTTCGGCGCGAGCCAGCATCGCGTCGCGGATCCGTGGATGCAGGATCTCCTCCAGGCGTTTGCGTGCCGCCGCATCGCCAAACACCCGCTCGCGCAGCAGTCCCCGATCCAGGCGGCCTTGCGTGTCCAGCATGCCCTCGCCGAATGCAGCGATGATCTCGCGCAGTGCCGGTTGTCCGGGTTCGACCAGTTCGCGGCTCAGCCGGTCGGTGTCGATGACCTCGGCCCCAAGTGCTGCGAAACGGGCACTCGCGGCGGATTTGCCGCTCCCGATGCCGCCAGTCAGTCCGATTTTGAGCAAGCTCAGGCGAATCCTGCGAGCTGCAGGTAGGCGCGGTTGATGTCGTCGCCCCACAAAAGTGCGACAAAGCCCGCCAATGCGAGGTAGGGCCCGAACGGTATCGGGATCTGCCGGTCGCGACCCCGGAACATGACCAGCGTGATCCCGATGATGGCGCCGATCAGTGACGACAACAGGATGACCTGCGGCAACATCTGCCAGCCGAAGAAGGCACCGAACACCGCCAGTAGTTTGAAATCGCCATAGCCCATGCCCTCGCGCCCGGTGATCAGGCGAAACACCTGAAACACGACCCACAGCACCAGGTACCCGGCTGCCGCGCCGATCACCGCTGACGCCAAATCGGTGAACATGCCGTCGATGTTGACCAGCAGGCCGAGCCACATCAAGGGGAGGGTCAGGCTGTCCGGCAACAGCTGCTCATCGAGATCGATCACTGTCAGGGCGATCAGTCCCCAAACCAGGATCAGCGCAACGGCCGTTGCGGACTGAGGTCCGAAATGCAGTGCAACCACCAGGCTGAGCAGACCGGTCACCGCCTCAACCAGCGGATACCTCAGCCCGATCGACGCATGACAATTGCTGCATTGGCCACGCAACAGCAGGTAGCTGATGATCGGGATGTTCTCCCAGGCGCGGATTGCGTGGCCGCAATGTGGGCATGTCGAGGCGGGAGTAATGAGGAAGTCCAGGCCGAACAGGCGGTTCTGGACAGGTTCCGCATGCTCACCGCGAAGTTCTGCGCATGCGCCGGCGAGTTCCGCATGCAAATGCCGTGGCAGTCGCAGGATCACCACGTTCAGAAAGCTGCCGACCACCAGGCCCAGCAGCAACGCAGCGAGGGGCGCGAGTGCTGCGAATACTGCGCCGGAGAGCAATGTTCACCTGCCAGCTACTACCGATCCCAGTTGGAAGATCGGTAGGTACAACGCGACGACCAGACCGCCGACCACGGTCCCCAACACCACCATGATCAGCGGCTCCAACAGACTGCTCAGTGCATCGACCGCGTTATCGACTTCTTCCTCGTAGAAGTCGGCGACTTTGGCGAGCATGTCGTCGAGCGCGCCGGACTCCTCGCCGATTGTCACCATCTGGATCACCATGTGCGGAAACAGGCCCTGTTGACGCATGGCCAGGGTCAGTGACTGGCCGGTTGCGACGTCGTCGCGCATCTTCAGGACCGCGTTGCCGTACACCGTACTGCCGGTCGCCCCGGCGACTGATTGCAAAGCCTCCACCAATGGTACCCCCGCAGTAAACATGGTCGCAGTGGTGCGGCAGAAGCGTGCCAGGGCCGCTTTGTGCATGATCATCCCGATCACCGGCACCTTTAACAGCAGGCGGTCTAGGGTCTCGCGGAACTTTGGCGACCGTTTCCAGATGTTTGCGGCAAGCGTAACGCCAGCTACCACAGTGACTAGAATGGCCCACCACCATGCCGCGACGAAGTCCGATATGTTGATGACCATCTTGGTGAACGCGGGCAGGTCGGCACCGAAGCTTGAGAACAGCTCTTTGAACTGCGGAATGACGAATATCATGATGATCGCTGTGATCAGGATCGCGACGGTGATCACCGCGGTCGGGTAGAACAGCGCCTTCTTGATCTTCGCCTTCAGCGACTCGGTCTTCTCTTTGTAGGTCGCAATCTTGTCGAGCAGTGTCTCGAGCACCCCGGCCTGTTCGCCAGCCTCGACCAGGTTGCAGAACAGGTCGTCGAAGTACAGCGGGTGTTTGCGCAGCGATGCGGTCAGCGAGGTCCCGCCCTCGACATCGGCCTTGATCGCCAGCACCAGTTCCTGCATCGAGGGATTGTTGTGGCCGCGGCCGACGATGTCGAACGCCTGCACCATCGGAACGCCGGCCGACATCATGGTCGCGAGTTGGCGCGAGAATATCGCGATGTCCTTGCTGGTGATCTTCTTCTTTCGATTGCTCAGAAACGACGAACTTTTCTTGCGCAGCTTGAGCGGGGCTATGCCCTGGCGTCGAAGGTCGGCGCGCGCCAGCGCGATGTTCGCGGCGCGTGACTCGCCTTTGACCCGGTTGCCTTTGCGGTCGGTACCCTCCCAGACGAATATAAGGGCCTTGTCCGGTTTTGGGGCCTTGGCTTTGGCTGCCGTAGCCGTTGCTGCTCTGGTCGCCATACTTTATCCCGTCTATTCCTTGGTTACTCGGTTGATCTCTTCGAGGCTGGTAATCCCGGCTTTGACCTTCGCCAATCCGGAGGCGCGCAGGTCCTGCAGTCCCTCGGACTTCGCGAGGTCGCGGATCTGGATTGCGTTGCCGTTCTCCATGATCACTTTGCCCATCGCGTCGCTGACCGGCATCACTTCGAAAATACCGACCCGCCCCTTGTAGCCCTTGGTGCATTTGTCGCATCCGACCGGTTTGTACACGGTCACTCCCTGGCGAACTTCTTCCTCGGTGAAGCCTTCCTCGATCAGTGCGTCGCGGGGTACGTCCTCGACTGCCTTGCAATGTTCGCACAGACGCCTGGCGAGTCGCTGCGCCATGATCAGATTGACCGACGAGGCTATGTTGAACGGCGGTACGCCCATATTGGCGAGACGCGTCAGCGTCTGCGGCGCATCGTTGGTATGCAGCGTGGACAGCACCAGGTGGCCGGTTTGCGCCGCCTTGACCGCGATCTCCGCGGTCTCGAGGTCACGGATCTCCCCGACCATCACGATGTCCGGGTCCTGACGCAGGAAGGCGCGCAGCGCCTCGGCGAACGTCAAGCCGGTCTTCGGGTTGACGTTGACCTGGTTGATTCCGGTAACCTGGATCTCGACCGGGTCCTCGGCGGTGGAGATGTTGACTTCGGGCGAGTTCAACATGTTCAGCGCGGTGTACAGCGTCACGGTCTTACCGCTACCGGTCGGGCCGGTGACCAGGATCATCCCGTACGGTTTCTTGATCGCGTGCAGGAAGTGCTTCTTCTGTTGCTCATCGAAGCCCAATGACTCGACGCCAAGCGTCGCTGCCGACGAATCGAGGATACGCAGTACGATCTTCTCGCCGTGCGAGGTCGGGCAGGTGTTCACACGGAAATCGATCGAACGGTTGCGCGACAGGACCATCTTGATGCGCCCGTCCTGAGGCACACGGCGTTCGGCGATATTGAGGCGCGACATCACCTTCAGGCGCGCTGACAGACGCGCTGCGATGTTGACCGGTGGCGTTGCTTTTTCGTGCAACATGCCGTCCTGGCGGAAGCGGATCCGATACAGTTTTTCGTAAGGTTCAAAATGGATATCTGAGGCCCCCGAGTTGATCGCATCGAGCAGGATCTTGTTGACGTAACGCACGACCGGTGCGTCGTCGATGTCGAGGTTGGAGTCGTTCTCGTCGGAATCCTCGTCACCTGCACTGATGTCGAGGTTCTCGAGGTCCTCGTCGAGTGCCTCGCTGATTGCGGTGTTCTGCGCATCCAGTGACCGATCGATGGCCGAAGCGAGTTTGTCTTCCTCGACCAGCACCGCATCTGTCGCGAGGCCGGTATGGAATTTGATCTCGTCCAGCCCGTGATGGTTCGTGGGGTCCGAGACGCCAAGGAATAGACGGTTGCCGCGCTTGATCAGTGGCAGCGCGTGATGCTTGCGGATCAGTTTCTCTTCGACCAGGTTGGTCGGCATCGCGGACGGGTCGATGGCGTCGAGGTCGAACAGCGGCACACCGTATTCGAGGGATGCTGCAAGCGCGACGTCGCGCGACGTGACCAAGCCATCACGGACCAGCACCGAGACCAGTGGCAGACTGGCAGAACTGGCGGTTTCGGTCGCGGCGCCGGCCTGCTCTTCGGTCAGGAGGCCATCCTGGACCAAGCGTCGGGCGAGGCCGCCGAGGCGCGTGATTGGGCTGGTGGTTGCCATTGTCGTGCGGGCCAACTTTATGTTGAGAAATCCGAGTCTTCCGTCATCCAACCTATAGTTCTGGTGTGCTGCGGATCGCGCGTGTCGTCACGCGTGGCGCAATCAAGCAATTCATCGGCTCGCAATCCGCCGACTTTAGGTTGTTTCCAGAATTCGATGTCCGGATCAAGGACAGGCGTCGGTGGCTGCGCCGCCAGACTCAGAGTTGCAGCAGTTGGTAAATCGATCATCGCAGCGAACCCATATTCCAGCGTTCCCGGAAAAGACACCCCACGCGTCGTAGGACGTACTGCTGATGACAGCCACAGTATAGTTGTATGCGTTCGATTTGTTTGCAGGTTCCCAGTTAAATCGACCGGAACAGGTTGGGCAGCCGTTGTACTGGGCGGCAATATTCTGAATTCCGACAAGATTTCCGGCAGTGCCATAGCTGCCGTTTTCAAGTCGAAACTCTTCCATCGGTGTGCGCAGTCCATCAAGTGATGTCTGCAGCGTAGCGAAGTGACCTTCAAGGGTGTACGAACGGTACATCGGTATGGCGATGCTCGCGATGACACTGATCACGGCGATTGTGACCATCAACTCGACAAGTGAGTAACCATTGAATTGTGCTCTGCTCAACCGGGTAACAATCCGCAAGTGATCGCCCATTGTCGTGATGCCTCCAACTGGTCTGGCGGTTTGGATGTCGTTGGGATGATGCTTTAAGTCTACTGTTGTTTTACCCGGCGGGGGGTGGAAGCTTGTTAGAGTCTCAACGGCTGGGAGCCAAACGTGCCGTCGGGAAGTCACTTCAAAAGTGACTTCCCGACAAGTGGCGAGCCCAGCGATCAGATGTTGGTTGGGTCGATGGTTGTGGTGGTGTCCTGGACGCCGGAACCGTCTGACGGGTACAGCGGACGGTCGATCGTTACGACCCCACTGGCAACCGCGATGCCAACCGAGCCATCGGCGTCAACGGCGGCGCCGTCGACGAAACCTGCACCGCCGTTCTCCGGTGCGGTCGACTTGCCATCAGGATCGATCACGGCGATCCATTCGCCTGAATCGGCCGGCATCGCCATGTTACCGCCCCTGGCGTTGTTTGCGGCCACTTTTGCCATGTGGGCGCGAACGACGCTTACAGCGCGGTCGTAGTGCTCTGTGACTTTGGAGATCCGAGCCTCCTTGATATATTCGTTGTACGCCGGGATTGCGATCGCAGCGAGGATCGCGATGATCGCGACGACGATCATGAGTTCGATAAGGGTAAAGCCTGACTGCTTCTTCATTGCGTTTCTCTCCTGGTTTGGGTCAGCGGTCGCACACACCTAACGGCCGCAGGGTTTTAAACTTTAGGGCCTGTCCCGGGTTCGGTTTCGGTGTCACCGGAAGGGCCTGTGCCCTGGGAAATGCAGAAGCTATGCCATCTTTGTAGTTAGTCAATTTATTGGCGATTTAAATAAACTTGGCGTTGCTAAACGCCCCGACAGGGACTTCAGGGCCAGATTGAGCGGGTGTTGGCCGTGTTTGCTGACGTGGTAGGGATGACGTGACGCGTCACATACTGACGAAATGCGTCAATTGACATTACCCTGGCGCGTCAGTCCTGGGGCTGGGGGGCGTCGGGACTGCGCTCCACGCCGTCGTCGATCTCGAGGCCAAGCTTGTCCAGCCGGTAGCGCAGGGCGCGGAAACTGATCCCCAGTGCCTTTGCGGCCGCGGTGCGGTTCCAGCGGGTGGCCTCGAGTGCGCGGATGATGGTCTGGCGCTCGATGCGCGCCAAATAGTCCTCGAGCCCTTCATCCGCGAGCGGGGCGTCGTCGGTCCGCGGTTCGCCGTTGCGCCGTTCGCCAAGACCGAGGTCGTCGACCGCGATCGTGTCGTCCTCGCACAATGCGGTCGCGCGTTCGAGGATGTTCTCGAGTTCGCGCACGTTCCCGGGATAGTCGTGTTCGTATAGCGCCTTGAGCGCGGCGCGATCCAGGCGCGGTTTGACGCCGCCGCTGCGGCGGGCCAGGCGCGTCAGGATATGGTCGATCATCACCAGGATATCGTCGCGGCGCGTGCGCAGCGGCGACATCGGCAATTCGATCACGTGGATGCGGTAGAACAGGTCCTGGCGGAAATCGCCGCCCTCGACCATGGCCGACAGGTCCTTGTGGGTCGCACTGATGATCCGCACGTCGACCGGCTCCTCGGTCGCGCTGCCCACTGGCCTCACCGATTTCTCCTGAATCGCGCGCAGTAGCTTGACCTGCATCGACAACGGTAGGTCCGCGACCTCGTCTAAGAACAGCGTCCCGCCGTCGGCGGTCTGAAAAAGCCCGGGTTTGTCGCGTACCGCGCCGGTAAAGCTGCCCTTCACGTGGCCAAAAAACTCGCTCTCCATCAGCTCCTGGGGGATGGCGCCGCAGTTGACGGCGACAAATGGACGCTCGGCCCGGGGACTGCGTGCATGAATCGCACGTGCGGCGAGTTCTTTGCCGGTCCCCGATTCGCCGCTGACGAACACCGGTGCCTGGTTGCGCGCCAGTTTTTCGATCAGGCGGCGGATCTCCTGCATCGCCGGGGACTTGCCAAGCAGTTCACCGTCCGCGGGGCGCTCGGGTCCATCGCCGCTCGCCTTGTCCAGCCGCAAGGCGGTCTGCACCAGGCGCCGCAGGACCGGCAGTTCGACCGGTTTCGAGACGAAGTCGAAGGCCCCTGCCTTGAGCGACTCGACCGCGGTCTGCATGTTGCCGTGCGCGGTGATCACCGCGATGGGTGTATCGGCGTGGTCGCTGGCGACGTGTCGCACAATATCGATGCCGCTGCCGTCCGGCAGGCGCATATCGACCAGGCACAGGTCGAAGCGGCGTGCGGCCAGCTCGGCCATGGCCTCCTGCACGGAGGCGGCGGTCCGGCTGTCCACGTCCATGCGAGCCAACGTGATCTCCAGCAGTTCGCGGATGTCCGGTTCGTCGTCGATGATCAGGGCGAGGGGGCGTGTCATAGCGGTTTCGCACGTCTCGGATCGGGAAAGCTTAGCCGAAAGCAGCTGCCGCCCGTCGGCTGGCTCAGGTATTCGAGGCGGATATGGTTCGCTTCGCACAGCTGGCGCGCGATATACAGCCCCAGCCCGGTGCCCTCGTTGCGGGTCGTGAAAAAGGGCTCGAACAGGTTCGTCTGGGCCTTCTTGTCGATTCCGGGGCCGTTGTCGCGCAGTTCCAGGAATGGCCCGCCGGACTCCACCGTGATGCCGCCCACCAGGCGCATCCTGAGCTGCGACGGCTCCCGGTCGAAGTGGCGCAGTGCGTTGTCGCACAGCACCTCCACGACCTGCCGCAGCTGTCCCGGATCGGCAAACACCGTGGTCCCCGGCGGTTCGATCTCCTCGTCCAGCTGCATCGCACCGAGTCTGTGCGACTGGCGGATCTCGTCAATCAGGTCGCTCAGCCAGGGTCCGAGTTGCAGCGGTTTGGGGTGGGGATTGTCCTGGCGCGACAGCTTCAGGATGTTCTCCACCACCTCGTTCACGCGCCGGGAGTTGTGGCGGATGATCTCGATCATGCGGTTGTCCGCCGGCGGCAGGTCCGGCGATTCGTCGAGCAGTTGTGCGGCATGGCTGATCGCGCCCAACGGGTTGCGAATTTCGTGTGCGATGCCAGCGGTGAGCCGTCCGAGCGATGCCAGTTTGAGCTGCTGAACTTCGGCGGTCAGCCGCGCCGTGTCCTCGAGCACGATCAAGGTGCTCGGCGGAAGGGTGTCGCCGATCAGGGTGAAGCTTGCGCGCAGGTCGCGGCCGCCCGAGGTGGCGCGAAAGTCGGGTCGCTGCACATCCGGGTGCCTGCGCCATTGCACAAACTGATGCGCCAGGGGCGGCGAGGCCTGTTCGAGCGGGTAATGGCGCATCGCGACCGGCATGCCGAGCAACACCCAGGCCGCTTCGTTCATCACCTGTATGACCGTCTCCTGGTCGATCACGATGATCCCGGCACGCATCTGCTGGATCACGTAGTCGTTCAGCTGCGCGAGATTTGCCAGGTCCGAACCACGCTGATGGGCCAACCGCTCGCTCTCGGCCGCGCGCCTGCCGAGGCGGTGCGCCAGCAGCGCCAGGGCGAAAAACGAGGCCCCCAGCATACCGGCCTGCGCATAGGCGGTGTCGTGGAAGGCATGCGTAAAATGCGAATAGATCCGCTCGGTCAACACTGCCAACGATGCCAGCGCTGCGAACAACAGCGTGGTGCGCCCAACCATGCTCAGGCTGCCCAATGCGATCGATACCGCGATCAGCATCCCCAGGCCCGAGGTCACGCCGCCGCTCGCATGCATCATCACCGTGATCAGCACGATATCGACGAAAACCGCGATCTGGCCTTGGGTTTCGGTGTCGCCGACCTGGCGCAGGTAGAGGAGCAGACCCACCACCGCGACCCCGACGTAGAGGTGCATCGCGACGGTGAACACATGAGGCAGGAAGGTTCCGAGCGGACCGCGTCCGATGCCGAAATACACCAACAGCAGCGCGACCCCGAGTGCGACCCGGTAGATCAGGTAGATGCCGAGGTGCGAACCCTCGTCGCCCCCGTCGGCGGGCATATGCGGGATGTCAGGTCTGTCCAACGGCCGGCTCATGTGCATCGGGCGCCATCGCGATCGGGTATCGGCGGCGGAGACAAATAATCAACAGTGATCCGTTATTTTGCGCTGGCCGCCTTTCTGCACGAGAATGCGGCCTTCCGTCCGCATACGGAGACGAGTGGTGAACCTACACGAATTCCAGTCCAAAAAGCTATTCGCCGGTTACGGCATCCCTGTGCCGCTTGGCTATGCGGTGGACAACGCGCGCGATGCGCGCCAGGTGGCCGAGGAACTGGGCGGTGGGCGCTGGGTGGTGAAGGCGCAGGCGCACACCGGCGGTCGCGGCAAGGCCGGCGGCGTGGTGCTGGTTGACAGCCCGGAAAAGGTCGAGCGCGAAGCGGCGCGCATTCTGGCCAATCGCATCGTGACCAGGCAGACCGGTCCGGCCGGACTGCCGGTGAGTTACATCCTCGTCGAGGAGCCCACCGATATCGCGGCGGAGCTGTACCTGAGTGCGCTGGTCGACCGCGCCAGTCGTCGCGTACTGGTGATGGCCTCGCGCGCCGGCGGCATGAACATCGAAGAGGTTGCCGCAGAGACACCCGAAAAGATCATCACGACATTGATCGATCCGGCGGCGGGCGTTCAGCCCTACCAGGCCCGGCGCCTCGGTTTCGCGCTCGGTTTCGATGCCGACCAGGTGAAGCAGTTCCAGAAGATTCTGTTCGGCCTGATCAAGCTGTTTCACATGGAGGACGCGAGCCTGGTCGAGATCAACCCGCTGGTCGTCACCGCCGACGGCAATCTGATCGCGCTCGACGCGAAGATCAACCTAGATGGCAATGCGCTGTATCGCCACAAGGACCTGCAGGCGATGCGCGATGTCAGCCAGGAGGATCCACGCGAGGCGGCCGCAGCCGAGCATGAACTGAACTACATCACGCTGGACGGCAACATCGGCTGCATGGTCAACGGTGCAGGATTGGCGATGGCGACGATGGACCTGGTCCAGCTACATGGCGGTGCCCCGGCCAACTTTCTCGACGTCGGCGGCGGTACCACGGCGGAACGCGTCGCAGAGGCCTTCAAGATCATCCTTTCCGATGACAAGGTGAAGGCCGTGCTCGTGAACATCTTCGGCGGCATCGTGCGTTGTGATCTGATCGCCGAGGGCATCATCGCGGCGGTGCGAGAGGTTGGCATCGGGGTCCCGGTGGTGATCCGCCTCGAGGGGACCAATGCCGAACAGGGGCTGAAGCTGCTCGACGAAAGCGGTCTGGCACTCGAGACCGCATCCGATCTGACCGAGGCGGCCGAAAAGGTCGTCGCCGCGGCGGCCTGAACAGCGAACGAGGCGGATGCAATGAGTATATTGGTCAACAAGAACACCAAGGTGATCTGCCAGGGATTTACCGGCAAACAGGGCACCTTCCATTCCCAGCAGGCGATCGCCTACGGAACCCGGCTCGTTGGCGGGGTGACTCCCGGAAAGGGGGGGCAGACGCACCTCGACCGGCCGGTATTCGATACGGTGCACGATGCGGTCGCCGAAACCGGCGCCGATGCGACGATGATCTATGTGCCGGCGGCGTTCGCGGCGGACGCGATACTCGAGGCGGCGGAGGCGGGTATAAAGGTGGTGGTGTGCATCACTGAAGGTATCCCGGTGCTCGACATGCTCAAGGTGCGGGCCGCGCTGGCCGGTAGCGACGTGCGTCTCGTCGGGCCGAACTGTCCGGGCGTGATCACGCCGGGTGGGTGCAAGATCGGCATCATGCCGGGCGCCATCCATAAGAAGGGCAAGATCGGCATTGTCTCGCGTTCCGGCACCCTGACCTACGAGGCGGTGTTTCAGACGACTCGGCAGGGGTTGGGTCAGAGCACCTGTGTCGGCATAGGCGGCGATCCGATCCACGGTATGAACTTCATCGATTGTCTCGAACTGTTCCAGAAAGACCGGCAGACCAAAGGCATCGTGATGGTCGGCGAGATCGGCGGCAGCGCCGAGGAGGATGCGGCGGAGTTCATCGCCGACAGGGTGACCAAACCGGTGGTCGCCTACATCGCCGGTGTTACTGCCCCGCCCGGCAAGCGCATGGGGCACGCCGGCGCGATCATCAGCGGCGGCAAGGGGACTGCCGAGGGCAAGTTCGCGGCGCTCGACGCCGCCGGTGTTACTATCGTACGTTCGCCCGCACAGATCGGCGCGCGCATGGCCGAGTTGCTCGGCTGATCCCACCGCTTTTTTGTCGCGTCCGAAAGCGACGGTGCGCTGATGTTCTTTCTCCGCACGCTTGGTGTACGCTAGAGAATCCGCCGCCCACGTGGCAACCGCCCGCATAGCGACGGCGTCGCTGCGATGCGCCCGCTGCCGCCACCTACCGACCGCTTGCCAGCATCGTGCGCGGATTGCGTCATGGGCATCGGCTTCCGCTGTGGGTGTGCGGTGTCCGGAAGTGGTGTTTCAAAGGAGATCCAGACAAGTTGTCCATCACCGTTGCACTAGCACAGATCAATCTGCTGGTTGGCGATATCACCGGCAACGCCCGGCAGGTGATCGATTGCGCCGAACGGCTGCGGGGGCAGGCCGATATCGTCGTATTCCCCGAACTCACCCTGACGTCGTATCCACCTGAGGACCTGTTGTTGCGACCGGCCTGCGATGCGCGCGTGTCACGTGCGCTGCACGATATCGCAGAGGCGGCCGTTGGCATCACCCTGGTCGTCGGCTACCCCGCCATGCGCGATGGCCTTCGATACAACGTCGCCGGCGTGCTACGCGACGGTGTGCTGGAAGCGGAGTACCGCAAGATGCAGCTGCCGAATTACAGCGTGTTCGACGAGCGGCGCTACTTTGAACCTGGCGCGAACGCCGTGGTGTTTCACCAGGGAGGCGTGCGATTCGGCGTGACCATCTGCGAGGACGTGTGGTTTGACACGCCGGTACAACGTGCGGCATCCGCCGGCGCACAGGTGCTACTGAACCTCAACGCATCCCCTTTCCATCGCGGCAAGGCCGCTGAGCGCGAGGAACTGGTCGCCAAGCGCGCGGCACGCTTCGGTGTTTCGGTCGTGTATGTGAACCTGGTCGGCGGCCAGGACGAACTGGTATTCGATGGCGGGTCGTTCGTGGTCGATGCGCGAGGCACGATCAAGCACAGGACCGGTTTCTTCGAACAAAGCGAATCCTTGGTGACGTTCGAAAAGGGCGTGCCGCAGTCCGGCGCGATTGCCGCTTTTCTCGACGAAGATGAGCAGGTGTATCGGGCGCTGGTAATGGGCGTACGCGACTACGTGCACAAGAACGGGTTTTCGCGGGTCGTGCTCGGCCTCTCCGGCGGCATCGATTCGGCGGTCACCTTGACGATTGCGGTGGACGCACTCGGCGCCGGCAACGTAACGACCGTTGCAATGCCGTCACGTTACACCGCGGCGATCAGCAACGATGACGCTGCGCTGCAGGCGCAGCGGCTCGGCGTGGAACACCTGACGATCTCGATCGAACCGGCCTTCAACGCCTTCCTCGAGATCCTTTCCGGAACCTTCGCCGGTGCCGAGCCCGACATCACCGAAGAGAATATCCAGGCGCGTTGTCGCGGGATCATACTGATGGCGATCAGCAACAAGCGCGGCTGCATGTTGCTCACTACCGGCAACAAGAGTGAGATGTCGGTGGGTTATGCAACCCTGTACGGAGACATGGCCGGGGGGTTCGCACCGTTGAAAGACGTTCACAAACTCCTCGTCTATCGTCTGGCGCGATGGCGCAACCGCGATGGCGAAGTGATTCCGCAGCGGGTGATTGATCGTCCGCCGTCTGCGGAGCTGCGTGCGGACCAGAAAGACAGCGACAGCCTGCCTGACTACGAGATGCTCGATGGCATACTCGCGCTGTACGTCGAGCAGGACAAGTCGCCGACCGAGATCGTCGCCCTGGGTTATGAACGCGCGGTGGTGGAGAGGGTCGCCAGACTGGTCGATCGCAACGAATACAAGCGTCGTCAGGCGCCGCCGGGAGTGAAGATCTCTCGTCGCGCCTACGGGCGCGACCGCCGCTATCCCATCGTCAACGGATTCTGACTACAATGACGCGCCAGGCGCGTCAGGCACAACAGGATCCCGCAGGAGGACCACATGAAAAAGATCGAGGCCATCATCAAGCCGTTCAAGCTGGACGACGTACGCGAGAGCCTGTCCAACATCGGAGTGACCGGCATGACCGCGATCGAGGTGAAGGGTTTCGGCCGGCAGAAGGGGCACACCGAATTGTATCGCGGTGCCGAGTACGTGGTGGATTTCCTGCCGAAACTGAAGATCGAGATCGTGGTTGTCGAGGATCAGGTGGACGCGTGCATCGAGGCGATCACCAGTGCTGCCCGCACCGGCAAGATCGGCGATGGCAAGATCTTCGTCACCAGCGTCGAAAAAGTCGTGCGGATCCGTACCGGCGAACAGGACAACGACGCCATCTGAAAGCGCTCGGCGCGGTTCGGATTCCCTGTCAGGCCTGCCAGCGACTGGCAGGCCCCGCCGTGTGGCCGGCCGATCGTTGCAGCGCTCAGTTCTGATCGAGTTCGAAGTACTCCCACAGTTGCCGGCCCCAAGACTTGGTTGCCGTCTTGCGAGGGTCGGCGATCAGGCTACCGTTGTTTTCGTTGAGTGCGAGCACGCGACGTGCATCGTCCTCGAGTTCAGTCATGCCCAGCTTGCCGTATGCCGCGATCATGACCTCGAGCGCGTCGCGTACCGCCGGCGTACGCTGATAGTTCTGTATCACGTACTCGGCACGGTTGGCCGCGGCGAGAAAGGCCCCGCGCCTCATGTAGTAACGGGCGACGTTCACCTCGTGCCAGGCGAGGTTGTTGCGCAGGTAGAGCATGCGCTGCGCCGCATCGAGCGCGTAATCGCTGTCGGGGAATTTGTTCACGACTTCAGCGAAGTCGTTGTATGAATCGAGCGCCGCTCCGGGATCACGTTGCGAAGCGTCGGTCGGTACGAAACGGTCGATGAAGCCGATGTTGCGGTTGAAGTTGATCAGCCCGCGCAAGTAATAGGCGTAGGCGGTCGCCGGGTGCCCGGGGTGCAGCTTGATGAATCGGTCGGCTGCGGCCAGTGCGGACTCCGGTTCGGAAAAGCGGTAGTACGCATACGCGAGGTTGATCTGTGACTGGTGCGCATACTTGCCGAACGGATAGCGTGACTCGAGGATCTCGTAGTACTTGATCGCCCGCTCATAGTTGCCGCCGTTCATCTCGTCGGTCGCTTCGGTGTACAGCTTCTGCTGGCTCCAGGTCAGGGTCTCATCCTTTTCCTCGAACGCCGAGCAGCCGCCCAGTAGCAGGATAGACAGCAAAATTGGCCAGCGCATGCGCAACATGGGCGATAATCCCTGATTCCGAACTGGCCGACGATTATACCGGAAGCGACTTGCCTGATCAGACACCGCATGAGCAGATCCTCGAGGCGACGGTAGGCGACGACCTGGCCGGCGTACGCCTCGACCAGGCGCTGGCCAGCCTGTTCCCGGATTATTCGCGCAGTCGATTGCAGGCCTGGACGCGTGACGGCCGGGTCAGCGTCAATGGCCAGCAACGTCGCCCACGCGATCCTGTCGGTCCGGGCGATCGGCTGCAGTTGCGTGCCTTGGTCGAGCAGCAGGTGGCCTGCGTCGCGCAGGATATTCCGCTCAATATCGTGTTTGAGGACCAGCACCTGCTGGTCATCGACAAGCCGGCCGGGCTGGTCGTGCATCCGGCTGCCGGGAACCCGGACGGCACCGTTCAGAATGCGCTGTTGCACCACGATCCCGCGCTGGCCGAGCTGCCGCGCGCCGGTATCGTGCACCGGCTGGACAAGGACACCACCGGCCTGATGGTCATCGGCCGGACCCAGGCGGCGCACAAACGCCTGGTCGAGGCGATGTCCGCGCGCCAGATCCACCGCGAATACCGCGCCCTGGTGGTCGGCGGAATGCCCGCGGGAGGGACGATCGACCTGCCGATCGGCCGGCATCCGACCCAGCGCACGCGCATGGCGGTGAATCCGCTCGGCCGTCCCGCGGTCACCCATTTCCGCGTACTGGAACACTTCCGCGGACACACCTTGCTAAAGGTGGTACTCGAGACCGGGCGTACCCACCAGATCCGGGTGCACCTTGCGCACCTGCGCCATCCGGTGTTCGGCGACCCGGTCTACGGCGGACGTCTGCAGCTGCCGCGCGGTGCGTCGGACGCGCTCAAACAGGTGTTGCGTGGTTTTCATCGCCAGGCCCTGCATGCCAAGCGCCTGGATCTCAATCACCCGATCAGCGGTCGGGCACTGCGTTTCAGCTGTCCGATACCGGCGGACATGCGCACGGTGATCGATGCCCTGGCCGAGGATGCGAGCGTTCATTGGCACGATCGCGACTACGACGACACCGATGACGGCGGGACCCTGGACGCTTACGAGGGCCCCGATGGGTATGACGATGGCATCGACGATTGAGTGCATCTACCCGGACTGGACCGCGCCGTCAGGGGTGAAGGCCTGTTGCACGACGCGTGTCGGTGGCGTGAGCCGGGGTGACTGGGCCAGCCTCAACCTGGCCGATCATGTCGAAGACGATCCGGCAGACGTGGCGTGCAATCGCCAACGGCTGCAGCGCTTCCTGCAGTTGCCATCCGAACCGCAATGGCTGCGCCAGGTCCACGGCACTGCGGTGAAGCGCCGCGGAGCTATGTTGGAATGCGCCGATGCCTGCTTCGAAGACCGGCGTGGCGCGGTGTGCGTGGTGCTGACGGCCGATTGCCTGCCGGTGCTGTTGTGCAACACCTCAGGTACCCGGGTGGCAGCCGTGCACGCCGGTTGGCGCGGGCTGCTCGCCGGGGTGCTCGAGCAGGCCGTGGCCGCATTCGGCGAAGACCCGGCGCAGTTGCTCGCCTGGATGGGGCCGGCGATCGGGCCCGATGTATTCGAGGTCGGCGACGAGGTCCATGTGGCCTTCGTCGACGAGGATCCGGCGAGTGAGGCGCATTTCGTGGCACACGGCGCGGGCCACTGGCTCGCTGATCTGTACGGCTTGGCCAGCTTCCGCCTGCACCGCTGCGGCATTGAGCGGGTCAGCGGCGGCGGGTTCTGCACCTTCAGTATGCCGCAACGGTTCTTCTCCTACCGCCGCGACGGCATTACCGGCAGAATGGCCAGCCTGATCTGGCTGCAACCTTGAACGGCACGAGGCGAACCCCATGAACAACCACTGGTACATGCTGACGCTCATCGGCGAGGACAAACCGGGCATCGTCGCCGCGGTCACCCAGGCGCTGTTCGATCTGGGGCTGAATCTCGGAGAGACCTCGATGCTGCGGCTCGGCGGCAACTTCACGATCATGATGATGGTCTCTGGAATCCACGGGGAAGATGAACTGCGCGGCCGGCTGAAACCCGTTATCGAGGCGCAGGGGATGTGTCTTCACGTCGATCCGATCCGTGCCCACCTGCACGAACATGTGTTGCCGAACATCCAGGTCACCGTCAGCGGCGCCGATCGTGCCGGGATCGTCGCCCAAGTCACGGCTGCCCTGGCCGCGTGTGGCTTCAACATCCTCGATCTGGAGTCCGACGTTGCCGGCACGCGCGCCAAACCGGTGTACATCATGCAGATATCCGGAGTCGCCGATGTGCCGGTCGAGGCGATCGATGCGTCGCTGGATGCGTTGCGCCGGGACGGCGTGGACGTCAACGTGAACGCCATTGAGACCTACATCGGCTGAGGCTGCCCGTGGCTATCCTCGAAATACTGACGTTGCCCGAACCCGCGCTCAAAAACGTCTCCGAGCCGGTCACGGTATTCGACGATGAGTTGCGCGCCTTCATCGACGACCTCGAAGAGACCCGGCGCAATGGTCCGGCCGCGGTCGGCATTGCGGCGCCGCAGGTCGGGCGATTTCAAAGGGTGGTGATCATCGACTGCTCGACGACTCGCAAGCCGGTACCGAACCATGGCCGCCTGGTGCTGGTGAACCCCGAGATCACGCATTGGGAGGGGCACGAGATGGGGCGCGAGGGGTGCCTTTCAGTGCCCGACTATACCGGCAATGTCATCCGCGCCACCCGTATCCGTCTGGTCGCCCAGGATCCGCAGGGTGCGCAGCTGGAGTTCGACATGGAGGGTTACGAGGCGCGTGCCATACAGCACGAGATCGACCACCTCGACGGTATGCTGTTCGTCGACCGCGTGGTCAGCCGGCGCACCGACCTGTTCAAGCGCAAGGTCTATCAAAAAGGCGGTGACCGGGGGTCCGGCTGAGCCTGTCCGCCGGTTCCGCGCCAGTCGACAAGCCGCTCACAGGTCGGACGCCGGTAGCGGTGGTGGCAACAGTTCCGGGATGGAAAATGGCCCGGAGTCCTGGGTGCGGGTGAGGGGCAGTATCAGCGGCGAGCGCGCTGCGCCCGGCCCGATGGGCACGAACCGCATCACCGCGTCGAGGATATGGTCACCGTTGATGTCGGCAAAATCCACGCCAATCAGGCGTAGGCTAGGAACGCTCGCATCCGGGTCGCAGAGGATCCCGTCGGGACCGACGAACATCTGCCCATAGAACAACCCGTCGTTCAACACGCATTCGACCAGGGTCTTGTCCGGAGCGTTGGCGATAGGCTGGATCAATGCGAACTGATGCAGCATATTGAAGCCGGCAGCTGTCCAGGGCTCACAGCCGATGTAGGTGCCGGGACCGGCACCCACAGTGCATTGGGCAATCGGCATATCGCTCAACCGCGCATTCATGAAGTCATACGTGGAGACGTGGTCTTCGACCTCCTGCATCGGATGACGGTGCAGGAATTCGTGATATCGGCAGTCCGCTTCGACCTTCTGCCATAGCCGGCGGTCGAGGATCGTGCCCTTGAACGTCGCACCTCCCTGGATTGCGCCGAGCACGTCGCCGCACTCGCCGGGTACCGAAAAACGCCGCCGCTGAAAGCGATCCACCGGGAGGTCGGCGACGTAACTGCTTACCCGCCGACCGGTGATCGGTTCCGCAAAATAGGCCTCAAGTTGCAGGTCGTCCGCGCCCGCCGCCGGGCGGAGCCAGGCGATGCCCGCGAGCATACAGAGCGCGACCCAGCATTTTTTTCCCAGGCTCCGCGGTTCCTGTGGTGGTCTGTTGCTTGTTGAAGGCCAGGCGCTCATTTTTTTTCGTCCTCCTCGGCCATACCGAACTGTGGATTGCGCACGCGTTCGATGAACGACACCCAGCGGCAGCTGACGTTGCTCGCCAGATTGATAAACAGGCGCGAAGCGATAAACGGGTGAAAATAGGTGACATTCGAGATCGCCTCGCGCGTCAGCTCCATCAACGTCGCCGGCGTCAGCGCAATCGCGTTCGTCTTGCGCGGTTCGTCAGCCAACATTGCAATATCGCCGAATACCTGACCGGCACTGAACTGGTCCACGACCGGGTCGGCACCGCCGCCGGTCCGTCTGGGGACCGTTATCTCGACCACACCTTTCATCACAAGGTATAGCGCATTGCTGTCGTCGTTGAGGCGGTAGACGTAATCGCCGGGCCGGAGTTCGATCAGGGTGCTCGACAGCACGAACTTACGGATCTGCCATGGCCGCATGTCGCGGAACAATGGACTGCTCGGAATGATCTGGTGGCGGACCCGTGCCGACAGCAGTTCCCACAGAGTGACCAGCCGCAGAGAGCCGATGGCCAGCGGCGTGATGACGAAGTCGGCGAGCAATGCGGTCAGTATCACCAGGGCACTCAACTGGCCGAACTGAGCGACCGGTGAAAAACCCGACCCCCCGAAGATGAGAAATCCGATACCCAGCGCCACGGATGTCGAAACGACCGGCAATGCCTCTTCGTAGATCGTCGCCTGCATTGCGCGATTCTGACTTTTCGATGTGCGCAGTTCCTGGTTGTAGCGCAGCATGAAATGCAAGGTGTCGTCGACCGCGATGCCGATCGCGATCGCTGCGGCCATGGTCGTGCCGATGTTCAGCGGAATCTCCGCATAGCCCATAACGCCGAACAGTATGATCACCGGGAAGATATTGGGCAGCGCGGCCAGCAGGCCGACACGCAGATCGGTAAACAGGAACGCGACGATCAACACGAAGAACGTGAGGATCAGCAGGACTGATTGCAGCTGACCGAGGATCATGCTGTTGGTCGCTGAAAGCGTCAGCATGGAGTCTCCGGTGATCCGGGCACTGAGTCCGCGGTCGAGGTGCTCGTCGAGGTAGCCACGCACCTGTTTTAGAATGGCACCGAGTTGTTCTGCGGTCGCATTGTTGTGTCGGACCAGCACGCGGGCTCGACTGTAATCCTCGGTCACGTACGCCTTTACCCGGTCATGGTCGAGGAAGATCATCAGTTCCGCGATCTCGTCGTTGGTCCGCGGCAGTCCGGCCTTGTCACTCTCGAGCAGCGCGTTGTTCAGCAGCGTGAGGTAGTCTCCAAATGACGTCACCGACATGCCGCTGTCGATTCCCTGGATGAATTCCTGCACCTTGACCAAGTCTTCGAGGTAGCGAGCGTGCAGGAAAGTGTCCTGGATCCCGGAGTCGATCACCACTGAGAAGGACTCGAGCCCGGCGAACTTTTCGTTGAGGCGCTCGATGTGCTGTGCGACAGCCGAAGCCTCGCCCAGGCTGTCGGTCGGATTGTGATTGACCTTGATGCGCGGGATGCCGGTGGCTGCGATCGCGGCGAGCAGCGTCAGCAAGGCGAACGCCTGCCAGCGGTGACGGATGAGAAAGCGCCAGTATGCGGCGGCCCATCCCTGGGTCTGCCGGTCGAACATCCGGGTGCGTCCGTCGATGTGCCAGCGGCCGGCAATCGCGAGGGCGGCCGGGATGAACACAATTGTGACCACGAAGTTGAAGAGCAGGCCGGTCGAGGCGACCAGGCCAAACTGGCTGAGTACCTCGATACCACTGAAGCCCACCGAGAAGAATCCGGCATAGGTGGTCACGAAGGTGAGCAGCACGGTGCGCCCCATCTTGCGTGCCATGTGGGCCAATGCGCGCGCGACGGTGTTTCCGCGCCGTTGCGCATGCCGGAACTCGGCGAGGAGATGGATGTCTTCGGTCGATCCGACAACGATCAACAGGATGGGAATGGTTGATGTCACGACGTTGATGGGCACGCCGAGCCAGCCCATCAGCCCGAACGTCCAGATGATACTGACGCCCGCGGTGATCAAGGGGGTGACGATGTCCAGCAGCTGCCGCAGCAGCACGAACAACACGAGCAGCAGTGCACCGACTGCCAGCGGCATCAGCTTGTACTGTTCTTCGATGATGCGGCTGGCGATCTCGGTACGCACCTGGGCGAAACCGATCGGATAGGCGCGTTCGTACACTGTCAGCAGCGGTTCAACGGCCTTGTCGATCGCGTTGGTGACGACATCGTCGTCGTATTCCCGGTCCTTCTCCTTCAGCACCACCGCGACCGCCATGGCGTGGCCGTCGGCGGACACCAGCACGTTCCGGATCAGCGGATTCTTCAGGGCTTCGGCCAACAGCGCCTGGCCTTCTTCAGCGGTTGCCGGAATCTTTGCGAGATAGGGTTCCTTGTCCAGGTAACCCTCGACGCTCTTGACATGCGGTGCGCTGAACAGGCTCTCGGTACGCGCAACGAACGGCAGTGATTCGAGGTCGTTGATGACACGCTGCAACACAGTGAGTTGCTCGGGCGTCAGCAGTCGCTCGCCTTCGACCACGAGCAACACGATCTTTTCTTCGCCGAACGCGGCCTTGACCTCTTCGTAGAAGGCTCGCTGGGGGTCGTTGATCACCAGCATCTCGTCGGACGACACCTTTACGCGCAGCTTGGTGACCTGGCTGGCGGCGATCACCGTCGCAATGAGCAGCAGTGTGAGCCACAGCCAGGGTCGACGGGCGAACTGGATCAACAGGTGCTGCATGCAACGGGTTCCAAGCGGTAGTCGGCCGGATTGTAGCCGGCATTCGGTGCCGGCCGGGAGTTGGCGGGCAAGTCCCTTGATTTAGCCGCCGGCCCCCCCATATGAGGCTTAACCATAGAGTTTTTCGGAGTTTTTGTCCCATGCGCATGGACCGACTGACAAGCAAGTTCCAGTTGGCACTGGCCGACGCGCAAAGCCTCGCGGTAGGGCGAGACCACCAGTTCATCGAGCCGGTTCACCTTCTGATGGCGCTGCTCGACCAGGAGGGGGGCAGTGTGCGTCACCTGCTGGCCCAGGCTGATGTGAATGTGAACCAGTTGCGTTCGGCGGTCGGCGAGGCGCTCGACCGCCTGCCGTCCGTGCAAGGCGCGGCGGGAGACGTGCATATCTCGAACGATCTCGGCCGCCTGCTGAACCAGACCGACAAGCTTGCCCAGCAGCGCAAAGACCAATACATCAGTTCGGAGTTGTTCATCCTCGCAGCGGTCGAGGACAAAGGCGCCATCGGTGACCTGGTGCGCAAGGCCGGTGGCAGCAAGGGCGCGCTCGAAAAGGCGATCGAGCAGGTGCGCGGCGGTCAGTCGGTCGACGACCCGAACGCCGAGGAACAGCGTCAGGCGTTGCAGAAGTACACCATCGACCTGACCGAACGCGCCGAACAGGGCAAGCTCGACCCGGTAATCGGGCGTGACGACGAGATCCGCCGCTCGATCCAGGTGCTGCAGCGCCGGACCAAGAACAACCCGGTTTTGATCGGCGAGCCCGGTGTCGGCAAGACCGCGATCGTCGAGGGCCTGGCGCAGCGCATCATCAACGGCGAGGTGCCGGAGGGCCTGAAGAGCAAGCGCCTGCTGTCGCTCGACATGGGGGCGCTGATCGCCGGCGCCAAGTTCCGCGGTGAGTTCGAGGAACGCCTCAAAGCCGTGCTCAACGACCTCGCCAAGCAAGAAGGCCAGATCATTCTGTTCATCGACGAGATCCACACGATGGTCGGCGCCGGCAAGGCCGAAGGCGCGATGGACGCCGGCAACATGCTCAAGCCAGCACTGGCGCGCGGTGAACTGCACTGCATCGGCGCGACCACGCTCGATGAATACCGCAAGTACATCGAAAAGGATGCCGCGCTGGAACGGCGTTTCCAGAAGGTGTTGGTGGACGAACCGACGGTCGAGGACACGATCGCGATCCTGCGTGGCCTCAAGGAACGCTACGAGGTCCATCACGGTGTGGAGATCACCGATCCGGCAATCGTCGCTGCGGCGACCCTGTCGCACCGTTACATCACCGACCGGCAACTTCCCGACAAGGCCATCGATCTGATCGACGAGGCCGCATCGCAGATCCGTATGGAGATCGATTCGATGCCGGAGGAGATGGACAAGCTCGACCGTCGGCTGGTGCAGCTGAAGATCGAGCGTGAGGCGTTGAAGAAGGAGTCCGACGAGGCCTCGAAGAAGCGCCTCGCCGCGCTCGAGAGCGATATCGCCGAGCTCGAGCGTGAGTTTGCCGATCTCGAGGAGATCTGGACCTCGGAGAAGGCCGCGGTGCAGGGCACGACGCACATCAAGGAAGCGCTGGAGCAGGCGCGGCTCGAGTTCGAGACCGCACGCCGCGCCGGTGACCTGCAGCGCATGTCCGAACTGCAGTACGGCCGTATCCCCGAACTGGAGCGACAACTCGACATGGCGAGCCAGGCGGAGATGCAGGAGACCCATCTGCTGCGTAACAAGGTCAGCGACGAGGAGATCGCCGGGATCGTCTCGAAATGGACCGGCATCCCGGTCTCCAAGATGCTCGAGGGCGAGAAAGACAAGCTGCTGCGCATGGAGGCGGTGATCGGCAGGCGCGTTATCGGCCAGATCGAGGCGGTCGCCGCGGTCTCGAATGCGATCCGGCGTTCGCGCGCCGGGCTTGCCGACCCGAACCGGCCGAACGGTTCTTTCCTGTTTCTCGGCCCGACCGGGGTCGGTAAGACCGAACTGTGCAAGGCGCTGGCCGAGTTCCTGTTCGACACCGAAGAGGCGATGGTCCGCATCGACATGTCGGAGTTCATGGAAAAACACTCGGTGGCGCGTCTGATCGGGGCGCCGCCCGGTTATGTCGGCTACGAGGAGGGCGGCTATCTGACCGAGGCCGTTCGCCGCCGGCCCTATAGCGTGATCCTGATGGATGAAGTCGAAAAGGCCCACCCGGATGTGTTCAACGTATTGCTGCAGGTCCTCGATGACGGTCGCCTGACCGATGGCCAGGGGCGTACCGTCGACTTCCGCAATACCGTGATCGTGATGACGTCGAACCTGGGTTCGGACATCATCCAGACGCTGGCCGGCGAGGAGAAGTACGAGCAGATGAAGGCGGCGGTGATGGAGGTGGTCGGGCAACATTTCCGTCCCGAGTTCATCAACCGCGTCGACGAGGCTGTGGTCTTCCATCCGCTGGGTCGGGAACAGATCCGCGCGATCACCGAGGTGCAGATCGGTTACCTGCGCAAACGGCTCGCCGACCGCGACATGGGGTTGGAAGTCAGCCGCGGCGCTCTGGACCGCCTCGGCGAGGCGGGTTTCGATCCGGTCTACGGTGCACGACCGCTCAAACGCGCGATCCAGCAACAGCTGGAAAACCCGCTGGCCCAGGAGATCCTGGCCGGTGTGTTCGGCCCGGGCGACGTGATCCACGTGAACGTAAGCAACGATGGTCTGACGTTCTCGCGTGGCAGCAACGTCGATACCGACGACGAGGGTGCGGTGATCGAGGGTGAACTGGTCGACTGAGCGTGGCGGCCGCGGAGATGGCGGCGCGAACGCTGTCACGAACACAGCGGCACGGCGCCGTCCCGGCGTCCCGTCACGCCCGTCCGAATGCCGCGCTCAAGGTATCGCTACCCGGTGTCTGACCTCGGTGAACTGATTTTTCGCGTTGCCGACGAGCAGGGCGAGGTGCACGTGTATCAGGACGCGCGCCTGCGTTATCTGACGTTCGGCAATCAGGTCGAGCAGAGTTGTGTCGATCTCGATCGACCGGCGCGTCTGCAACACGTCTACACCCAGGCCATGTTGTTGGCCTTGTTGCTGGTCGATGGGCCGCGCGACGCGTTGCTGCTCGGCCTGGGTGGCGGCAGCCTGGCGCGCGCGCTGCGCGCCGCCGACCGCGGTATCTGGATCCGCGGGATAGAACAGCGTGCCGCGGTGATCGATGCCGCACGCGCCTATTTCCGGCTGCCGGACGACCGCCGCTTCGATGTGGTGTGCAGCGACGCCGCGGATTTCCTGGCAGTCGACAGCGGATATCACGACCTGATATTCGCCGATCTCTACCTGGCGACCGGCATGTACCCGCAACAGGCGTCCGCGGAGTTTCTGCAGCTGTGCCGCGGGCGCCTCACGGCACGTGGCGTCTTGGTCGTCAATCTTTGGGCCAGCGATTATCCGGCGCACCGCGAGGCCTCGGCGGCGCTGCACGGCGTGTTCGACGGAGAGGTGGTGCAGACGCACGTGCAGGGCGGCAACATCCTTGCGTTCGCCTTCGCGGAGACCGTGCCGGCGATCGAGCGCGTCGGACTGTTCGAGGCGGCGCAGACCCTCGGGCTTCGCCTGGAGATCCCGTTGCAGCGGCACGCACGCAACCTGTGGCGGCAGAACAGCGACCGCCTGCGCGGCGGGCCTTCGAGGCGTCGAGGCTGATCGCCTCGTTGCTCAGGTGCGACCGAACTCCGGCAATTGGTGCAGGTTTTCGAGCACGCCATGCGCGCGCAGTTCATGCAGGCTGATGCTCGCGCTGCTCGGTGGCAACACCCGGCTGATCTGCAGCTTTCTACCGAACTGGTCCTGCATCCGCGTCGCCAGATCGACGATCATCGGCGGCTTGAGAGGGCCGTTTGGCGTATGGGTGACCAGCAGCTTGGGACGCAGCTTGAGCGTGGGGTGGCTCTCGATCACCAGACCGACCATCTGATTGCTCAGCTCGACCGCCGTGCCGGCAGGGTAGATCCCGATCGCCTCGACGAAGCGGATCACGAGTTTCGGGTCCCAATGCGTCCTGCGACCGCGGCTGAGGATGCGGAAAGCGTCCATGTTGGTACGCGCATTCGCGTACACGCGGTCGCTGGTGATCGCGTCGAAGGTGTCCGCGATCGCGACGATCCGGGTGACCGGGGTGATCTGGTCTTCGACCAGTCCGCGCGGATAGCCGCTGCCGTCGAAGCGTTCGTGGTGCGCATGCGCGACATCCACGCTTTTCAGCAGAGCCCCCGAACTCGACAGCAGAATGTCGCGGCCAAAGGTCGTGTGCTGTTTCATCACCTCCATCTCGTCGGCCGAGAGACGGTCCGGTTTGCCCAGGATCTCGTCCGGGACCAGCACCTTGCCCACATCGTGCAGCAGGCCGCACAAGCCGATCTCGATAAGCTCCTTGCGCCCGTGACCCATCTCCCGACCCAGGGCCACACTCAGGATCGACACGCTGAGCGAATGCTGGGAGGTGTATTCGTCCTTCTCACGGATGCGCGTCAGCAGGGCCAGCGCGTCCGCGTTGGCGATCACACTGTCGACGCACTCGGTGACCGCTTCGCGTGCCGCCGGGGTATCCACGGCCTTGCCGAGACGGACGTCGTCCATGATGTCGCGAATGACCTTGCTGGACGCCGCGTGGGCGGTTTGTGCGCGGGTGATCTCGCGTTCGACGACCTGGGATCGCTTGCTGACCGTCGTCGTCCGGGTGTGCGGGCCGGGTTTGCCGCCACTGCCGGTTTTGATCTGGAAGTCGACCGTGCTTTCGACGTCGATCGTGACCTTTGAGCAGTATTCCCGCAGCAGTTCGAGCTCGCGCTCGGTTTCGATCGTGAAACCCTGAAACAGGAATGGCGTCCCCAGCCAGGGGCGGTCAAGCTCGGCGACATACATGCCAAGGCGCAGGTCGCCCACCGGGACGGTCATCTTGCGCGAGGACTTGTAGCGCAGGGTCGGCTGTTTCTGTTCGATCAAGGTGGAGGCCGTGCCGTGGTGTTCCTCAGCGAACATAGCGGCCGGTTCCGGTGAGGCCTGAAAAACCGCCCTCCGGGTCAGGGCGACGTGGCGAAGACCCCGCCGCGGCGTGGATCGCCGGCACCGCTGAAACCGCGACCGTCCCAGCGCACCGTATGGGTGCCGCCGAAGAACAGGTTCTGGTTTTCCCAGACGCGCAGTTTCGGGAAGCTGGCGCGTAGTCCGTCGATCGCCGCTTCGCCGAACCCGGGTTCGATATCGAGCTGTCCGCGCTCGAAATGGATGCGCGGCGCTTCCACGGCCGAATCCGGTGGCATCGTGAAATCGATCAGATTGCTGAGCGTCTGCAGGATCGCGGTGCGCAGGCGGTTGGAGCCGCCCGAACCGATCGCGACCAGGTGCCGGTTATCCTCGGCCAGTGTCGGGGCCATCATCGAACTCACGCGGACGTCGCACGGCCATTGGTTGAATCCCGAAGGGTTCAGGTCCTCTTCACCGAGCATGTTGTTCAGCATCACGCCGGTGTCCGGCAACAGCTGACCGCTGCCTTCGCCATTCGACAACGTCAGCGACGCGGCATTCCCGGACGCGTCGATGGTGCTGATATGGGTGGTACCGCGGCGGTTGACCGGGTGTCGGCCGATGCTCGCGCGGTAGGCCTCCATGATCTGCCGATGTTGAGTGGAACGCTCGATGATGCCGTCATCGCGCGCGACGTTGGTCGCGGCCATGACATCGGCGAGCATCTTCAGGTGGGCGACACTGCCGAACCCGGTGCCGGCCAGGTCCTGACCGTCGAGCGCGGTCAGCGCAAAGTTGATCAATACGCCGCCCGAAGAGGGTGCCGGATTGGTCGCCACCTTGTAGCCGCGGTACCGATGCCGCAATGGGTCGCGCTCGATCACGCGGTAGCCTGCGAGGTCGTCGAGTGACAGGTGGCCGCCGTGCGCCGCACTGTGCCTGGCGAGCCGCTGAGCCAGTTCACCGTGATAAAAGGGTGCCGCACCTTCGGCGGCGATCCATTCCAGGGTGTCGGCCAGTGCGGGTTGGTGGAAGCGTGCGCCTTCGCCGCGCAGTGCCTCGCCGGCATACAGTGCCGCGGCGGCCGGCGTGGCGCGATATATCGGCGCGACCACGCTGAAGATATAGGCCTGCAACGCATTCAAGGTTACGCCCTGCGCCGCGTAGCTGACTGCCGGCGCCAGGATTTCACGCAGCGGCAGGCTGCCGAGCTGGCGGTGGACCTCGACCAGGCCGAGCACGGTGCCCGGCGTCGCGATCGATCCGGCACCGATGTGGAACTCCTGTTGCGCGGTTCCGAAGTCCGCCACCACCGGGTAGAACTCGCATTCGGAAGCGGGTCGTCGCACGCGCGGGGTCTGCACAAAAAAGTCGTAAAGACGTGTGCGGCCACTGGATCGCCTGGCGAGCAGGAAGCCGCCGCCGCCGAGTGACGTGAGCACCGGTTCGACCACACAGGCCGCGGCGAGCGCGGCAAGCGCCGCATCGAACGCGTTGCCGCCGGCCGCGAACATCTCGATCGCTGCCTCGACGGTCTGCGGATGTCCGGCGGCGATGGCCCCCTTCATGATGCATGGTCCTCTGGCATTCACGACATTATGCCGTCTGCACCGGCGACCTCGGAACCTGCGACCCGGCAAACAAAAAGCGCGCCCGCAGGCGCGCTTTGGGATGCGAGTGAAATCCGATTACTTCTTGTCGGACTTGCTCGTGGTCGACTTGCTGGTCGAGGTCGAGGTGCTCGGATAGGCGTAGCTGCCTCCGGAGTACGGCGCATAGCCGTAGCCACCGTAGTACGGATAGCCGCCACCCCAGCCGCCGTAGCCGGGATAGCCGCCCCAGCCACCGTAACCCGGGTAGCCGCCCCAGCCGCCGTAACCCGGATAACCGCCGCCCCAGCCCCACGGGCTGCCGCCCCAGCTGTTGCCCCAGCCATTGCCCCAGCCGTTGCCCCAGCCGTTGTTCCAGCCGCCCCAGTTCCACGGGCCGCCGCCCCAGTTGCCCCAGAACGCGCTGGCGCTGGCAGTGGCCAGTACGGCAGTGGCGCCGACCAGACCTGCAAGCAGCGTTTTACGGATTCGATTCATCTAGTAATTCCTCCTGTTAAAGGATTGTCTTCGACGTGGTCATGACCAAGGGTTTCCCGGTAAGACGGGAATGTTTTCAGATCGCACTGACCGTTGATTGGTGCCGTTCAGGCCGGGCCGGTTCGAAGTCGCGGCGCCACTGGCGCTCACCGCACACTTCACTCAGTGCCAGCGCGTTCGGTAGCAGCAGTATAGCTTTGTGCCGCGCCTGTCTTGAACCCGAGATTGCTTGGTCGCTGACGATACTGTTTTAGCAGACGTTGGCACTGCCTGAGGCTGAAATCGATGCCGTAGTGCTTGGCGAGGTGTGTCTGCAACAACTTGCCCTGCCATTTGCGCCCGTCGAGGTCGAACGTGCTCGGTGGTTGCCCGAGATCGGCCTGCAGACGTTTCCATTCGTCACCGGAAAGCTTCGGGGGGCGACCGGGGCTGGTCTCGTCCATCAGGCCGTTGAGACCGTTGTCGATAAAGCGCTTCCGCCAGCGTTCCAGGGTACGCGTGTGCTCACCGAGCCAGTCGGCGACCTGATTCGGGCGGTGTCCTTCTGCGATCAGCAAAACACATAGCGCGCGATAGCAGAACCGCCTTTCGCGCGATGCGCTTACCTGTTGCCGCACCGCGTTGCGCAGTTTGGCGATCTCGGATGTATCCATGGCGACTTTCCCGGCAACGAATCGTGCGCGCCGAATGTTGTGTCGTGCCCAGTATCAACGAAACGGTCGACACTTCTGAAACCAAAGTCGTCAACAATTGACGCCGATCAGAAAAACCGACGTTTCGTGGGGAATTTGTGGATCGCCCGACGAGACCTGCGTCTCAACGTTGCGTCTGTTCGCTCTGCCGGATCT
Organism: Chromatiaceae bacterium; assembly: GCA_024235395.1. Lineage (NCBI taxonomy): Bacteria > Pseudomonadati > Pseudomonadota > Gammaproteobacteria > Chromatiales > Chromatiaceae > Chromatiaceae bacterium. The sequence goes on along the minus strand of JACKMK010000001.1, from coordinate 1,243,109 downwards.
TTTCCTCTTCGGCATATTTCAGGCGTTGCGCCTTCTTCTTCTCGACCAGTTCGATGTACTCCTTCGGTGTCATCGATGCGCCGGTCTCGGGTCGCTTGGTTGGCAGGTAGTAGCCGGCGATTGCGGCCACCAGGATCGCCAGCAGCAGGATGTAGATATTGGTGCGATCGCGCCGTTTGTCCATACCGCAGATGGTAGCAGTGCGACCCGCCCGGGGTCACGGAGCCGCCACCTCAGTCGTCGGCAAGTGCGTGCTCCGGCATGAACAGGGGGCCCCGGGCCGTGTCGATACGCTCTATCGGATGGCGAAACACCCGACTGAGCAGGGCACAGTCGGACATCTGTTCGCGCGGTCCCGCGTACCAGCCACCGGCGCCATCGAGGAGCAGCCAGTGGCGGCACGCGCGGTATGCGATGTTGAGGTCGTGCACGACCATCAGCATGCCCCGCTCGGGGGTCACGCTGCGACCGGCCAAGACGTTGAGACAAAGGGTCTGCTGTGTCAGATCGAGATGGTTGAGCGGTTCGTCGAGCAGCGTCAACGGACATTGCTGCGCCAGGAGCCGGGCAATCTCCACGCGGCGGAGTTCGCCGCCCGACAAGGTCTCCAGCGAGCGCCCGGCAACCCCGGTCAGCGCGAGTTCCTGCATCGCGCGGCGCGCGATTTCCAGGTCTCCCGGTCCTTCCCACGCGAAGGCGGAAAGGTGGGGATGGCGCCCGCTCAACACCGCGTCCAACGCCGTACCACCGAAGCCGGTGCTGCTGTGCTGTAACAGCAGCGCGACCCTGCGCGCCCGCTCGCGCGGCTTCAGCCGCCCGATCGGGTCGCCATCGAGGAGTACGCTGCCACGACTGGATGCGTGCAGCCCGGCCAATCCGTGCAGCAGCGTGGTCTTGCCGGCGCCATTGGGACCGAGCAGGGCCCAGGATTCGCCGCGGTGCACCTGCAAATGCAGGCCTTGGCATACCGCGTGGCCGGCGATGCGGATTTCGAGGTCGCGGGTTTCGAGCAAGGCCTTCATGCCGGCCTGTGCCGCTGCAGGAGCAGCAGGAAGACCGGGACACCGAGCAGCGCGGTCAATACACCGACCGGCAATTGCAGGGGACTGAACAGACTGCGTGCGGCCGTGTCGGCGAGCACCAGCAGGCCGCCACCGGTCAGTACCGCACTGGGCAGCAGCACGCGGTGGTCGGTGGCGCCGAGACGCCTCAGCAGGTGGGGGGTGACCAGGCCCACGAAGCCGATCGCCCCCGCCGTGGTCACAGCGGCGGCCGTGCACAGGGCGCCGAGGAAATACAGTTCGAGGCGCAGGCGGCGTGTGTCGATGCCGAGCGCCGCAGCCTGCAGCATGCCCTGGGCGGCGACGTTCAGGTCACGTGCGCGCGCCAGGGCGAGGGCAAGCCCGACAGCCAGCACCGCCAGTGGCAACGTGGGTGCAATCGCCTCACCAAGGTCTCCCATCAACCAGAACAGCATTCCTGGCAGGCGCGCCGCCGGGCTCAGGCTGAGCACAAAACTGATCAGCGCGGACCAGCCGGCGGCGATCACGATCCCGGTCAACAGCAGTCGGTCGCTGCGCCAGTCATCGCCACGATGGGCCAGGCCGAATACCAGCAGGGTACTGAACAGTCCGCCGCCAAGGGCGGCCGGCGCATGCCAGGTGGCGGGGACAGCGAACAGCATCGCCAGCAGCACTGCACTGGCAGCGCCTCCCGACAGGCCGAGCACATAGGGGTCGCCGAGCGGGTTGCGCAACAGCACCTGGATCAATGCCCCGGCCAGCGCCAGCAGCCCGCCAACCGCGAATGCGCAGAGCGTGCGCGGCAGCCGCAGATCGTCGATGATCTGGTCAGGGATGCTGCCGTCGTCGAGCAGCAGGTGGTGCAGCACCTCGGCCGGCGCGATCCACACGCTGCCGACCAATAGGCCGATGAGCAGGCTGGCGGCCGCGAAAGCCAGTGCGATCAGTGGCAGACGGTATCGCTGCAGAACGGAATGTCGCACCGCTCAGAGGTGCCGGTGACCGGTCTCGGGGACGTCGCCGCGCAGGCTGATGACCGGCCATCCGTGTTCGCGCGCGTGGCGTTCCAGGGTCTCGTCGGGATCCACGGCGACCGGATGGCCGACCCGCTCGAGCAGCGGCAGGTCGTTGTGCGAGTCGCTGTAGAACCAGGCCTCTTCGAGCCTGGCGGCATGAGCGGTCAGCCAGGTCTGCAGGCGTGCGACCTTGCCCTCGCGGAAGCTCGGAATACCGCTTACCCGACCGGTGTAGCGTCCGTTGTGCTGTTCCGGGTCGGTGGCGATCAGGTGCGGGATCCCCAGGCGGCGTGCGATCGGCGCGGTGACGAACGCGTTGGTCGCGGTGATGATCATCAGAGTGTCGCCGGCCTTGCGGTGCCGATCGACCAGCTGTTCGGCGGCCGGCGTGATCAACGGCTCGATCTTTTCACGCATGAAGCGGGCGTGCCAGGCGTCGAGCTCCGTGCGTGGATGTTCGCTGAGTGGCTGCAGCGAGAACGCCAGAAACTCCATGATGTCCAGGCGGCCTTCGCGGTATTCCCGGTAGAATCTCTCGTTCTCGCTCTCGTAGCTCTCCGCATCGACCACGCCGAGTTCGCCGAGGAATCGACCCCACAGGTAGTCGGAGTCTCCAGCGAGCAGCGTATTGTCGAGGTCAAAGATTGCGAGCGCCATGCGCTGTCGCCTCGTCGGCCGGTTCCACGGACCGGCGACTATACAGTAATTCCTTTATAAGCAATAGCTTATGCTTTGGCCCTGCTTGCGGCTGCTGTGCCTACTGTGGAACAATCGAGCGCAATTGATACGAAATTTAACGGTTTTTTCCGTGATAGATGCCGACGGTTTCCGGCCGAATGTGGGGATCATCCTGTGCAATGAGCAGAATCGTCTTTTTTGGGGTCGCCGGATAGGACAGGACGCCTGGCAGTTCCCGCAGGGCGGCATTCAATCTGACGAGACGCCCGAACAGGCGATGTATCGCGAATTGCACGAAGAGGTGGGTTTGCGGCCCGAGCATGTCGATCTGCTCGGCTCGACCAGCCATTGGTTGCGCTATCGTCTGCCGAAGCGTTTCATCCGTCGCCACTCGCATCCGGTGTGCATCGGGCAGAAACAGCGCTGGTTCCTGTTGCGCGTGCATTGCCGCGAGAGCGAGTTCTGTCTCGATTCGTCCGACAAGCCCGAGTTCGACAGCTGGCGTTGGGTGAAGTACTGGCAACCGGTGCGCGAGGTGATCTATTTCAAGCGGCGTGTCTACCAGCGCGCGCTCGAAGAACTGGCCCCGCTGTTGTTTCCCGAAGGCGCGCCGGCACGTCCGCAGGCCAACTTTCTGCGCCAGCAGCGTCGCTAGTGGGCGAGGCGGATATTTGCGTAAGGCTCAGCCCACGGGGCGTGGTCGGCCCCTCGATGCGGTCCGGGCATTGATGCCGGGTCAGGCGCCCGACCGCGGTCGCGTGCGGTGTCAGGACGATGCGGACCTCCACGACCATGCTTGAGACCCTGCATCGCATCGTCAAAGAGGTCAATGCCGCCGCCGACCTCGAAAAGACCCTCAGCCTGATCGTCACGCTGGTCAAACAGGCGATCCACTGCGACGTCTGTTCGGTCTACCTCACCGATCCCGATACCCGTGCGCATGTACTGGCCGCGACCGACGGTCTCCGCCAGGAAGCCGTGGGCAAGGTATCGCTGCCCCTGGGTCGCGGTCTGGTCGGGCTGGTCGCCGAGCGCGCCGAACCACTCAACCTGAGCGATGCCCCTGCGCACCCGCGCTATCTGCGTATCACCGAGACCGGCGAGACTCTCTACAACGGGTTTCTGGGCGTGCCGATCATCCAGAATCGCAAGGTGCTCGGGGTGCTCGTCGTGCGTCAGGAGGCGCAACGCGAGTTCACCGACGACGAAGTGACCTTCGTATTCACCCTCGCTGCGCAACTCGCCGGGGCGATCACCTATGCCCAAGCCAGTGGCGGACTGGATACGCTGACCACCCCGTCGCGCGCATCGCGCTATCTCGAGGGTCGGCCAGGCAGCACCGGTGTCTCGATCGGTCGCGGGGCCGTCGCTTACCGCCTCGCGGATCTCGATGCGATTCCCGACCGCGAGGCCGACGACGTCGCGGTGGAGTGCGCCTCTTTCCGCGCCGCGGTGTCTGCGGTGGAGGACGACCTGCGCCGGCTCAAGGCACGTCTCGCCGACGAGATCCCGGCCGAAGACAACGCGTTGTTCGATGCCTTGTTGCTGATGCTCGGCAGCGACACCCTGGTCACGCAGACGATCGAGCTGATCGAAGCTGGACAATGGGCCCCCGGCGCGCTGCGGGAGAGCATCGCCGCGCATGCCCAGGTGTTCGAGAACATGGACGATGTTTACCTGCGCGAGCGGGCATCCGACATTCGCGATCTCGGACGGCGAATACTGATGCACCTGCAGAGTGACAGTCCCCGGCCGGTCGAGTATCCCAGCGAGACGATCCTGGTCGGCGAAGAGGTCAGTGCGGTGCAGCTCGCCGAGGTGCCGGCGGATCGTCTGGTGGGCGTGGTCTCCGCGGCAGGTTCGAGTTCCTCGCATGTCGCGATCCTGGCGCGGGCCATGGGCGTCCCCGCGGTGATGGGCGTGACCAACCTGCCGGTCGGGCGGATGGAAAACCGCGAGCTCATCGTCGACGGTTATCGCGGGCGGGTCTATATCGCGCCGTCACTGGCGGTACGCAACGAGTACGAACGCCTGGCGCAGGAGGAGCGTGAGCTGACCGCCGAGGCGGAGAGCCTGCGCGGCCTGCCGGCCGAGTCGACCGATGGCGTCGCGTTTCCGCTGTTTCTGAACACCGGTCTGGTCAATGAGACCAACAACGCCAACACCGACGATTTCGCCGGCATCGGCCTGTATCGGACCGAACTGCCGTTCATGGTGCGCGACCGGTTTCCGGCCGAGTCGGTGCAGGTGATGAACTACCGGCGGGTACTCGAGACCTTTGCACCGCGTCCCGTGATATTGCGAACCCTCGACATCGGCGGCGACAAACCGCTGCCGTACTTTCCGATCGAAGAGCAGAATCCGTTTCTCGGCTGGCGCGGTGTGCGTGTCTCACTGTCGCATCCGGAGATCTTCATCACGCAGGTGCGCGCGATGCTGCGGGCCGCGGTCGATCTGGACAATCTGCAGATCATGCTGCCGATGATCAGCGGCGTATCCGAGGTCGATGAGCTCAAGATGCTGATCAAGCGTGCACACGATGAGCTGCTCGAAGAAGGCTACGCGGTCGCGATGCCGCGCATCGGTGTCATGGTCGAGGTGCCTTCGGCGGTCTATATGATCGAGGAGTTGGCCCGGCGCGTGGACTTCGTGTCGGTCGGAACCAACGACCTGACCCAGTACATTCTCGCCGTCGATCGCAACAACCCGCGTGTCGGCGATCTGTATGACGATCTGCACCCGGCGGTGTTGCGCGCGCTCGAACAGGTCGTGCGCGGCGTACGCGTGTTCAACCGTCCGGTGGGTATCTGTGGTGAACTGGCAGGCAACCCGCTCGCGACAGTCCTGTTGATGGGTCTGGGGGTCGACAGCCTGAGCATGAGCGCCGGTAGTCTGATGAAAGTGAAGTGGGTGGTGCGCAGCTTCAGTGTGTCGCGCGCGCGCCAGATGCTGCATGCCGCGTTGCGCATGGAAGATGCACAACAGGTGCGACGCTTCATGGAGGGCGCACTGGATGATATGGGACTTGGCGGCCTGTTCAGACCTGGCCGTTGACTAGCAGGCCATGATCGTGGCGCGTACAACGACCCTTCTCCGCGAGGCGGGTTGAGCCTGTGTACCGACGCCTTACACTGCCGATCATCATCGCGCTACTCGCCTACGGCTTCTGGATCAGTTCGACGTTCAAGGACATTGCCGCAGGGGTGGCGATCTTTCTGTTCGGGATGCTGTGCATGGAAGAGGGATTCCGCGCATTCACCGGCGGTACACTCGAGAATCTGTTGCGTGTCAGCACCGACAAGACCTGGAAGAGTCTGACGTTTGGCGTCGTCACGACCACCTTGATGCAGTCGTCGTCGCTGGTGTCGGTGATAACGATCAGCTTCCTGAGCGCGGGGCTGCTCGGTCTCGCCAGCGGGATCGGCATCATCTTCGGCGCAAACCTCGGCACCACCACAGGGGCGTGGATCGTCGCCGGATTCGGCCTCAAGGTGAATCTCTCCGCCTACGCCTTGCCGCTGTTGGTGTTCGGTATATTGTTGATCTTCCAGAAACCCCGGCCACTGAAGGGAATCGGGTGGATCCTCTCCGGGCTTGGCTTCCTGTTTCTCGGCATCCACTACATGAAAGAGGGATTTGCGGGTTTTGCCGACCAACTGGATCTCACCGAATACGCGGTCGCCGGGGTGGCCGGCCTGCTGCTGTACAGTCTGTTCGGCACCCTGGCGACGGTCGTGATGCAATCCAGCCACGCTACGCTGGTGTTGATCATCACCGCCTTGGGTGCCGGCCAGATCACCTATGAGAATGCGCTCGCGTTGGCGATCGGGGCCAATGTGGGTACCACCATAACGGCCGTGCTCGGCGCCCTGGGCGCGCCGGTCGATGGCAGGCGTCTCGCCGGCGCACACCTGGTCTTCAATGTTGGCACCGGGTTGATCGCATTGGTGTTCATCAAGGTGTTCGTCGCCGCTGTCGAGGTCGTCAGCGATGCGGTCGGCATACCGGCCAACGATTACACGCTCAAGCTCGCAGTGTTTCACACGCTGTTCAATGGCTTCGGGCTGGCGGTGTTCACGCCGTTCATACCCCACATGGTTGGCATGTTGAACCGGGTGATGAAGGGTGAACGCCGTGAACGAGACCTGCCTCGCTACCTGAGCGACGCCTCGCTGGAGTTTCCGGACGTCGCACTGACCGCCCTGCGGCGCGAGACCCGCCACCTGTTCAACAATGCATTCTCGATCATTGCGCACGGCGTCAATCTGCGCCGTTCCATGATCAGCTCGGATGCCGACCTCCACGAGCTGATCGAACCACGTGGTGATCTGATCGACGTCGATATCGACCAGCAGTACGAGCTGATGGTGAAGGACATCTACAGTGCCAACATCGCGTTCTATACTCGCGCGTCGGCTCGGATGCCGGCCGCGAAGGCGACCAAGCTGCAGGGCCTGTGGCAGGCAAACCTCGATATCGTCGCGGCCATCAAGGCGGTGAAGCACCTGCGCAAGAACCTGGTGCGTTACACAAGGTCGCCGAATCCGCACATCCGGCGCGAATACAACCGTTTCCGTGTGAGGATCGGTGAGCTGTTGCGCGACCTCGAGGTGTTGCGCCAGGAAGACCATGACGATGTCTCCCTGTTGTCACTCGACGCGATCAAAGTGGAGATCGCGGACAGCCATCGCTACAGCCACAAGGCCGTCGATACGCTGATTCGTGACGGGGCGATCTCGGCGCAGATGGCGACCTCGCTGATGAATGACAGCCTGTATGTCAATGAAATCATGGAGCGATTGTTGGACATGGCACAAGGTCTGCTGGCATCTTCGCCGAACATCGACGAAGAACTGCCGGATATTTCTCTCAATCCTGAAGAAGTCGAACAGGTGGCGGAACAGATGCGCCACAGGAACCAATCGGTCAAAACCGGAGAATGACCCAGATGAAAACAACCAAGCTGGTGGCCAGGGTTCGCAAACTCCTGAGTCGCCCACCGCAGGACACCAAGCTGAAGAAGCTGCGCAAGACCGTCAAGGCGCTGAAGAAGAAACAGGAAGAACTGGAAGACAAGCTCAAGCGTACGCGCGGCAAGGATGCGCGGCAGCGGTTGCGGCAGAAGATCGACGTGCTGCGCGCGCAGCGTCAGAAGGGGGCCGAGGTCTACCGTCGGCTCAAGGCAGAACGCGATGCGGCCGAAGAGGCGCCGCCACCCGCGGACACGGCCGAACAGCCGCCCGAACCGTCGACCGCCGACAGCCCTGCCGACAATGCGGGTTAGTCGGTGACATTCAGCAGCCCGCGCCGTTTCAGCACGGGCTCGACCATCGGTGCCTGTACGAACAGGCTGAAGATCACGGCACCGAATGCGATCGACTGGATGGTCCACCAGTAGGGAAGTTCGACCGGCAGTGACAGGCCCAGCGCGAGTACCACCGCGCCACGCAGGCTGCCGAGGAACAGTACCTCACGGTAGGCCCGTGGCACGGGTTCGACCATAGGCAGGCGATTGATCAGTGGCAGCACAGCCAGCATACCGGCCGCACGCGCGATCAGTAGCGCGGCGATTCCGATCACAATCGCCAGCCAGCGTTCGGTGAACATCTCCAGGCCCACGGTCACGCCCATCAACAGAAACATCAGTGCCTCGGCGACGTAGGCATTGAATCCCCAGAACGTGTCGACGAAGCCGCCGGGTCGGTCCTGGAAATCGTTGTGAATGACCCGCCCCATGATCAGACCGGTGGTCAACACGGCCATGACACCCGATACCTGCAGGTATTCGTTGGCAACCAGAAAGGCGGTATAGGCGGCGATCAGCGAAATCAATGCCTGTTGTACTGCGTCTTCGAACAGCCGTGACAACAGCAGCGAAGACAAACCGACCAGCAGGCCCACGAGGATACCGCCGAAGAACACCGCGACGAATGCCAACAGCGCATCGTCGATGCCGATCTGCTCTTCCGGGTGCAGCGCGATGTACAGAACGATGCTGAATGCGACGATGGCCGTGGCATCGTTGAACAGGTCCTCGCCCTCCATCAGGATGCGCAGCCGGCGTGGCACGCCGAGCGCACGAAAGCGCACCGTGACCGGAGAGGCATCGGTCGCGGCGAGCACCGCGCCGGTCAGCAGTGCCGCGACCCAGGGGAAGCCCGTCGCATCGCCGATCCCCAGGTAGATCAATGCAGCGCTCAGCGTAATGGAGAACAACAGCAGTGGAATCGACATCAGCAGGATCGCAAAAAGATTGCGCCGCAACAGCGCCGCGTCGATCTTGAAAGCGGCTTCGAACACCAATAGCGGCAGGAAAACGTAGAACACCAGATCGTGGAATGAGTCGTGGCGCACGCCGGTGTCGGTGCCCAACTGCAACAACACCTCGCTGCCGAGAAAGCCGGTCGCGACCAGCACCGCGGCGAACGGCAGGCGACGGCGCTCGGCGATTGGGCGCAGCAGCAATGCCGTTACCAGCATTCCGGCCAACAGCATGATCGTGGAGCTGATCGGCATCTAGGCGTCGCTGCGCGCTGTGGGAACCGGGTGCAATTCGTCCAGGCCGATCGACAGCCCGTTGTCCTGAACGACCCGCGCGTGTTGCCTGTGTAGCTCGCTCGGCGACCGCACACCGCAGGCGTGCGCGATGATGCCGACCTCGTTGACCATGTTGCGTACGTACGCGGCCACGCGGTCGGCTTTCTCGGGCGGATAGAGACCGCGCTGCAATCGCGCGTCGTGGGTGGTGATCCCGGTCGGGCAGGTGTTCTTGTTGCACTGCAGTGCCTGGATACAGCCCAGCGCAAACATGAAACCGCGCGCACTGGTGACGAAATCGGCGCCGACACACAGCGCCCAGGCGACATCTTCCGGGTTGATCAGCTTGCCAGAGGCAATCACCTTGACCCGCTCGCGCAGGCCATACTCGATCAGTTTGTCGACCAGGATCGGTAGCGCCTCGCGCAGCGGCATGCCCACTGCGTCGATCAGCGGCATCGGTGCGGCACCGGTACCGCCCTCGGCGCCGTCGATGGTGATGAAGTCGGGCGCGCACGCGCTGCCGCGCCGGCAGATCTCGCCGAACAGGTCGTCGAGCATGCCCGGTGCGCCGATTACGGTTTTGCACCCGGTCGGCTTGCCGGTGGTGGCGCGTACCCGTTCGATCATATCGAGCAGGGCGGCGTTGTCGCGAATGTCCGGGTGCCGGTTCGGACTGATCGCGCTCTCGCCGACACGCACGCCGCGGATCTGCGCGATCTCTTCGGTGACCTTGGCACCTGGCAGGATGCCGCCCTTGCCCGGTTTGGCACCCTGGCTGAGTTTGATCTCGAACATCTTGACCTGCGGCCGCGCCGCGACTTCGCGCAGGCGCTCATCGTTGAGATTGCCAGCGAGGTCGCGAACGCCGTTCTTCGCAGTGCCGATCTGGAACACGATGTCGCAACCACCCTCGAGGTGATACGGCGACAGACCGCCCTCACCGGTGTTCAACCAGCAACCGGCCTTGTTGGCACCGTGTGACAGCGCCAGTACCGCCGGTTTCGAGATCGCGCCGTAGCTCATACCCGAGATGTTGAACAGCGACGCCGTGGTGTAGGGGTGACGGCAGTCGGGCCCGATGGTCACCGGGCGGGGTGGCACGGCGTCTTCGCCCAGGGTCGGAAACGCGCAGTTGACGAACAGGATGGTGCCGGGGCGCCGCAGATCACGCGTCGAACCGAAGGCAACCGTGTTGTTGAGGTCCTTTGCCGCGCGGTACACCCAGGAGCGTTGCGCGCGGTTGAATGGCAGCTCTTCGCGGTCCATCGCGAAGAAATATTGCCTGAAGAACTCGCCCAGGTGCTCGAAGAAATAGCGAAAACGTCCGATCACCGGGTAGTTGCGGCGGATCGCGTGGCGCGTCTGGGTGACATCCAGGATGTATGCGACCACTGCCCAGAGCGCGAGCGCTCCGAGCACCAGGATGAAGAGCGCGGCAAGCAGTTCCAGGCTGGTCATCAGGAAGCCGCCGAGGCGTTCGGAGATGTGTTGCATGGGGTGTTCCGCCCTTGTCGCCTGCTTGTCAGGACCGGCCTCGGAAGGATTTCCGTTCAGCGAATCACATCCGCAGCTACACGCCTGCCCCAGCCCAAGCATAGTCGGCGCCATCGACCGCCACGCGCCACGGCTGCCTGCCCGCTCAGTGTGCCGCCGGCCGGGCCAGGCGGCTGCGTCCCATGAACAGCCGATACAGCAGCGGGATCACGACCAGCGTGAGCAGTGTGGAGAACGCCAGGCCCCATACGATCGCGGTCGCCACCGGGCCCCAGATCAGTGATTTGCCGCCGAGACCGGTGGCCAGGGAGAACAGCCCGGCGATCGTCGTCAACGAGGTGATCAGGATCGGGATCACCCGCCGACGCGCGGCATAGATGGTCGCATGCAGCACGCTCATACCGGCGGCTAGCCGTTGGTTGCCGGCCGATATCAGGACGATTGCGGCATTGACCGCGATCCCGGCCAGCGCGACCACCCCGTACAGCGTGTAGAGACTCAGTGGATTACCCGATACGAGCAGTCCGAAGGTCACCCCGGTGAATGCCATGAGCACGGTCGACAGGATCATCAGCGGCTGCCAGTAGCTGCGGAACTGGGTACCGAGAATCGCGTACATCACACCGACACCGAAGACGAACAGGATCGCGATCGAGTCGAGACTCTCGTTGATATCGTCGAGCTCGCCCGAATAATCGAGGTCGATGTTGGGAAAACGCGCGTGCTGTTCCGCCCAACGTTCGGTCACCAGGGCATTGGCGGTTACCGTGTCGATGACCTCGGCATCGATGTCCGCCTCAACCGTGATAGCGCGGCGGAAGTTGTAGTGACGGATGTTGCCGAGTCCCTGAATGCGTTCGGCCGAAACCAGATCGGCGAGCGCGATGCTGCCACCGCCGGACAGCGGCAGGCGGAACTGCAGGACGTCGGCGATGTCGCGGTAACGCGATTCGTCGCCCTGCACGCGCACCTCGACCTTCTCGCCGGCGTTGCGCATCTCGCTGACCACCTGGCCGTCGACCAGCAGCAGTATCGAACGGCCGACCTCGGCCGGGTTCAGGCCGGCGCGGCGCACAGCATCGTTGTCGAATGCCAGGACCAGTTCGGAGCGACCCTTGTCGGCGTCGTCCTCGATGTCTTTCACACCGTCGATCCCACGCATGATGGACTTCAATTGATCCGCGGCCACGCGGATGTCGTCGTACGCGTCACCCCGTACCTTGATGCTGATCGGTTTCGCAGTCGGGGGGCCGCCGCTCAGCCGCAGGAACCATACGCGGATCGGGCCGGGTACGCCGACCACGGCGTCGCGCAGGTCCTCGGTCATCTGCTCGACGGTGCGCAGTCCCGGCGTATAGGGCTCGAGCCCGACCAGGATCTGGCCGAGGTGATCGCCGATGCGCTGCTCGGTCTCAGTAAACATACTGCCGGCATAGGCGACCATCGCCCGGACCTCGCCATCACGTATGCCGGCTCGCACCTTGCGCTCGACCTCCTGCAACGTGTCCAGGGTCTCCTGTAGCGGGGTCTCCGGCGGCATCTCCACATTCACGTAGAACAGACGGATCGTGTCCGCGGCGAAGAAGTCCATGCGCACCTTGCCGGTGGCCAGGGCGGCAATCGCGCCGAAGAACAGCGTTGAGACAACCACCAGGGTCAGCCAACGGTGTCGCAGCGCCTTGACCAGCAGACCGACATAGCGCAGCTGCAGCCAGTGCGTGAAACGCTCACGGTAGCGCTGCAGGCGCGAGGGACGCTCGAAGTTGACCCCGAACGCGACGACGTGTGCCGGCAGCATCCAGAACGCCTCCAGCAACGACAGGCTGAGCGCGATCACGACCACGGTCGGCACGACGCGCATGAAGTCGCCGAGGATCCCTGGCAGCAGGATCAGTGGTGCGAACGCGGCGATCGTCGTCAGTACTGCAGCGGTGACCGGGGCTGCCACCTCGCGCAATGCGTCGATCGAGGCCTGCATCGGTTCGGCGCGGTGGCGCAGGCGGTAATAGACACCCTCGACCACGACGACCGCGTCGTCGACCAGCATGCCGAGCACTATCACCACGCCGAGCAGCACCATGACATTGAGCGTCTCGCCGGTTCCTGACAATACCCAGAAGGTGCCGGCGAGGATGAACGGGATACCGATCGAGGTGAGCAACGCGATGCGCGACCCGAGGAACAGCCAGGTCACGACCAGCACCAGCAGCAGGCCGATCAGCGCGTTGTTCTGCATCAGGCGCACGGCGTTGCGGGTCGGGGTCGTCTGGTCGTCGATCAGCACCAGTTCGACCCCGCTGGCATCGCGCAGCGCGTTGCGCCCGTCGAGGTAGCGCTTGAGGCGCTCGACCAGTTCGAGGGTGTTGACGTTCGGCTGTTTGGACACTGCGAGCAGCACCGCCGGGTGGCCGGCGTAGGTGGTCAGGGTGGTGGCCTCGGCGCGTGCACGCTCGACCCGGGCCACGTCGCCGAGACGGATCTCGCTGTCGCTGCCGATCACGGTGCGTGCCGCCAGCGCCTGCGGATCGGCGTCGGAACCAACCAGTCGCACCAGCCAACTCTGGGTGCCGAGTCGTGCATCGCCCGCGGCGATGTCCTGGAAGAAGGCCGCCACGGTGTCGGCGACCTGGCCGGGCGTGAGGCGCAGGTTCTCGAGTTGCTCGGGCTCGAAGCGGACCTGCAGTTCGGGATCCGGGAGGCCGATGGCATCGACCCGATCGACGCCGTCGATGCGTTCCAGTGCCTTGCGCACGTTGTAAGCCTGGCGCCGCAGATTTTCGTCCATTCCCTGGCCCACCACGGCGATGGTGGCCGACGGAAAGCCGTTCGCGCTGGTGATCTCGAGGATCTCCGAGTCTTCGGCGGCCTCGGGGAGTTCGTCCTCCTTGTTCTGGATCTCCCGGCGCAGGTCGGCGATACGCTTGTCGAAGGTACGCGCGTCGATGTCCTCGAAACGCACCAGGATGCTGGACAGCGACTCGCGGCTGTTCGACGACATGAACTTGACGTCCTGGATCTTGCGCAGCGCGTCTTCCAGCGGGTCCGTGACCTTTTTTTCCACGTCGACCGCGGAGGCGCCGGGCAGCACCGTGGTGATCACGATCCAGTTGAAGTTGATCGTCGGGTCCTGTTGCCGGGGCATCGCGAGATACGACAGGCCACCGACCACCATCACCAGCAGGAAGGTGAGGTTGGCGAGGACATGGTTCTGCAGCAGCGCGCGGTAGAAACCCACTAGGGGCCCTCCGCGGCCGCGATCCGACGTACCGGGTCCCCGTCAGCCAGACGTTGCCGACCGTCGGTGACCACCAGGCTGTCGGTCGGCAGCCGCACGGTCGCCGGTCGGCCGTTCTCGGCGCCCGCAACGGGCACGAACCGTGCGGTATCGGCTTCGAGCAGGAACACGCCCAGTTCGCCCTGGCGGCGTACCAGGTAGTCGGGCGGCAGTTCGCGCTCCCTGCCTTCCCAGACCACGCGACCGGCGCTGCCTGCCAGTGCCGGTTCGGCGGCGAAGCGCAGGCGCGCCTCGCGCGTGCGGGCGACCGGATCGGCGGCCGGCAACACGGTGCGCAGCTGCAAGGGATAGGTTGTCCCGTTGCTGTCGAAGTTCAGTGCGCCGGCATCCAGCAGACTCGTCACCTGGTCGTGGCGCAGCGTGACGCTGACCTCCTGGCCGTCGGTCTGGAGCAGTGTGAACAGTACGTTTCCGGGTGTCGCCAGACTGCCAATGCTGGCCGCACGCGCCGTGACCACGGCTGCGAACGGTGCCCGTATCACACAGTCCTCGACGTCAATCGCGGCGCGGGCGACGGCCGCGTCCTGCACCGCGCTGTCGGCATCGGCGGCCGCGAGGTCGGTGCGTCGTTGATCGAGCAGTTCCTCGCTGATGCTCTGTTTCTTGGTCAGGTTGCGCGCGCGGCGCAGCTGCTCGTCGGCGAACTGCCGCTGCGCCCGTGCACGCGCCAGCTCGGCACGCGCCTGGGCGAGCGCGGACTCGTAACGACGGCAGTCGAGGCGCGCCAGGACTTCGCCTGCACCAACCCGGTCTCCGACCTCGGCCGGCAGCTCGACCACCCGCGCCTGGATCTCGGCCGCGATCTGCGGTTGATTGCGTGCAACCACGGTGGCCGGGGCGCTGAACTGCGGGATTGTGAGCAGCTCGGACAACGGTACCGCACGCACGTTGGCCGGTGGCCCGGCATACAGCTGCTGGGTCGACAGCGCGACCAGGAGTCCGAGCAGGGTGCGCTGAACGGCCGCGCCGCTGCGCAGGAGACGGGATGAATGGCGCATTGCACAAGGATACGCCGAAAGTCTCGTTTGCTGGGTGATCCGGTCGGCCGGCCCGTCGGCGTCGCATAGCGGGCATCCCCGGGACCGTAAAGGTGGTACGGGGACTGCCGATACGCGGGTCGAACGGGAGAGACGCCGACCACCGGCCGGATCTTCGTCGAGTCGTCCAATTCGGGAGCGGGAGCGCCGCGTGAGTCATCCACTCAGTTTCGAATCCACCAGCGAGATTCTGCAGGCGATCCGCATCCCGGCCGCCCCGGCGGTGTTCATGGAACTGCACGAACTGATGCAGCGCGACGAACCGGAGATCGACGAGGTGGCGGCGGTGATATCGCGCGACATGGGGCTGGCCGCGCTGGTCCTGAAGACCGTGAATTCGCCGTTTTTCGGCCTGCGTGCCCCGGCCAAGTCGATCCGTCACGCGACCACGCTGCTCGGGTTATTGAATGTCAGCAATATCGTTGCCGGCCTGGCGCTGCGCCGCGCGATGGAAACCGCTGGCGGCCCGGCCCCGGAGCACTTCTGGGAGTCACCGGTGAACGTCGGCATGGTGGCCGCAAAATTGACCCAGTGGTTCTCCGGCGTGATGCCCGACGAGGCCTACATGCTGGGGCTGTTTCACGACGTCGGGGTGCCGCTGATGATGGAGCGTTTTGCGGACTATGCCGTGCGACTCGGTCCAGGTCAGTGCGCGGGTCCGCCGGTCACGGCCTGCGAGGACGCGGCATTTCGGACCAACCACGCGGTGGTCGGCTACTTGGTATCGCGCAGCTGGGGGTTGCCCGGACACATCGGTGAGCTCATTCTGCGTCATCACGACGTTCCGGCGCTGTTGAACGAGAACGGTGGCGCGCTTTCGCGCAACGGGATGCTGCTGGCGGTGCTGAAGATGGCCGAGCATATCGACCAGCGCTATTGGGGAAAACGCGACGATCCCGAATGGCAGTACCACGGTGAAGCGGTGTTGGCCTATGCCGGCGTGAGTTCGACCGATTTCGAAGACATCGTCAGCGAGATGCTGGATCTGTTGTCGACCGAATAGGGGTTGCTGCGGAACGTCCTTTCAGATGCCGGGTCTAATCCTATTGGACGGTCTACCGGAGGGCGGGGCCATGAAGAAGCTCGGTGTAGCGGTGTTTCTCGTGAGCGTGCTCGCTGGCTGCCAGAGCAGCGTCGGTGTGCGCACGGAAGCTGGCGGCAGCTTTGTGCAGATGCAGGGTGGGACGCTGGTACTGCAGCAGGCCCTGAAAGTCCCCGCCGGCAAGGCGCGCATCTATCTGCAGGATGGCATCGCCGGCAGCGGTTTCAACAGCTACAAACCGCATTGCGCGTTGGAGGTGCGACGCGTCGACCACGATGGCTTCACGATCGAGCCGGATACCTTTGTGATCACCAAGGTACAGAGTTCGGTACAGGAAGTCGTCCAGCGTCAGCCGATTGTCGTGGCCTCGCTGGTCGCGATGGGTGGCATGGACGGTGGAGGTGGCAGCAACTCGTACTACGATGGGTACCATTTCTGGCTGGCGTCGGATGCTCAGCCGGACGTCCGGCGCATGAGTTGCTTCGGTGTCTACGCGGTCCCCGCCGACCTGTATCCGCCGACGATCGACGAGATCCGCTCGGCACTCGGGGAGATCGCCGAGATTCGACGCTGACCGGCTCAGCCGGTATGTTCGTGGTGCGTCTGCAGGTGACGTGCGAACGCCCGCACCAGATCGGCCTTGCTGAGGATCCCGACCAGGTGGCCACCCTTGTCCAGCACGGGTAGCGCACCGAAACCGTGCTGATTGATCAGCGCGCAGGCGGTAAGCAGTTCGTCGTAGGTGTGGACAGCGATCGGTTTGTGGCTCATCAGGTCGCCGACCGACAGATTGTCGTCGAGTTGATAGTCGTGTGACAGATCGGGGGCCTCGTCGACCCAGTCGGGGCGACGCAGGTCGCGATCGCTGATGATGCCGACCAGCTGCGCACCGTCGAGCACCGGCAGGTGTCGAACGCGCGCCTCGCGCATGCGGAAATACGTCTCGCGAATGCCATCTTCGGGTGTGGCGGTCATCACCTTGCGGGTCATGAAGTCACTGACGCGCATTGCGGGTTCCTCCTCGCGGCCCATGAGTGCCGAACACCGTCAGCGCGGTGTCGGTGTGGTACGCGATCTCATCGGCCGGTTGCATGTCTCAGTGCTTGTTGCGTTTTCGGCTGCTGGCGCGGTTTTTCAAGCCTCGCGTGTGTTGGGTGCGGAAACGCGTGGTCCTGTCGGTGCCGGTCGCGGGCGCCCGCGCGCCTTCGGGGCGCTGTCCGGTACCTGCGGGCTGGAAGCGTGGAACCAGGTGGCGCTTGCCGTTGCCGATCAGGTCTTCGCGACCCATCGCCTTCAGTGCGTCGCGCAGCAGTGGCCAGTTCTCCGCGTCGTGATAACGCAGGAATGCCTTGTGCAGGCGACGCTGACGCCGACCCTTTGGTGAATACACCGCCTCCGATCTGCGCGTGATCTTCTTCAGCGGGTTGCGCCCGCTGTGCCACATCGCTGTCGCCATGGCCATCGGCGACGGCAGGAAGGCCTGCACCTGGTCGGCACGAAAACCATTGGCTTTCAGCCATAGCGCGAGGTTGAGCATGTCCTCGTCGGTCGTTCCCGGGTGTGCGGCGATGAAGTAGGGGATCAGGTACTGTTCCTTGCCGGCCTGGCGTGAGTATTTGTCGAACAGCTGCTTGAAACGCTCATAGGTACCGATACCGGGTTTCATCATCTTCGACAGCGGGCCCTGTTCGGTGTGTTCCGGTGCGATCTTCAGATAGCCGCCGACATGGTGGGTGACCAGTTCCTTGACATATTCGGGTGTCTCGACGGCGATGTCGTACCGCAGACCGGAGGCGATCAGCACGCGCTTGATCCCGGGCAGCGCGCGCGCCTTGCGGTACAGGCGCACCAGGGGCATCTGGTCGGTTTTCAGGTTGCTGCAGATCCCCGGAAAGACACAAGAAAGGCGCCGGCAGCTGGCCTCGATCTCGGGGTCCTTGCAGTGCAGCCGCCACATGTTCGCGGTCGGTCCTCCGAGATCCGAGATCACGCCGGTGAAGCCCGGCGTATGGTCACGGATCGCCCCGATCTCGCGCAGGATGCTCTGTTCGGAGCGATTCTGGATGATGCGTCCTTCGTGTTCGGTGATCGAACAGAACGAACAGCCACCGAAACAGCCACGCATGATGTTGACCGAGAACCGGATCATCTCGTACGCGGGGATCCTGGCGTCGCCGTACGCGGGGTGGGGCGTCCGCTGATAGGGCAGCTCGAACACCCGGTCGAGTTCGGGCGTACGCAGCGGGATCGGCGGTGGATTGATCCATACCTCGCGGTCGCCGTGGCGCTGCACCAGCGCGCGCGCGTTGCCGGGGTTCGATTCCAGATGCAGCATCCGGGATGCGTGTGCATACAGCACCGGATCGTCGCGTACCTGTTCGAATGCCGGCAGGCGTACGACGCTGCGGCCTCGGTCGAGGCGGCGCGGGCGGTGGTGCAAGGTGACCACCGGCGGTCCGTCCGCCGATGCTGTGGTCGCCGTTGCCTTGCCGCGCGTGGTATCGAGGTAGGGGTCCGGATGCGGTTCGATGGTGCCGGGTTCGTCCAGCGAGGTGGAATCGATCACCGTCCAGTCGTCGGGGAGTGCGCGACGGATGAAGGCGGTGCCGCGCAGGTCGGTGACGTGGTCGATCGGCGTGCCGTTCGCCAGGCGATGACTGAGTTCGACGATTGCACGCTCGGCGTTGCCGTACAGCAGCATGTCCGCCTTGGCATCGACCAGCACCGAGCGCCGCACCTTTTCCTGCCAATAATCGAAGTGTGCGATACGGCGCAGGCTGGCTTCGATACCGCCGATCACGATCGGGACGTCGCGGAAGGCCTCGCGGCAGCGCTGCGCGTAGACGATCACCGCGCGGTCGGGCCGCCGGCCGCCTTCACCGTGCGGCGTGTAGGCGTCGTCGGAACGCAGGCGGCGTTCGGCGGTGTAGCGATTGACCATCGAGTCCATGTTGCCGGCGGTCACGCCGAAATACAGGTTTGGCCGGCCGAGGCGAGCGAAATCGTCCGCGGTCGTCCAGTCCGGCTGGGCGATGATGCCGACCCGGAAGCCCTGCGCCTCGAGTACCCGGCCGATCACCGCCATGCCGAAACTCGGATGGTCGACGTAGGCGTCGCCAGTCACGATGATCACATCGCAGCTGTCCCAGCCGAGCTGCTCCATCTCGGCGCGCGAGGTCGGCAGGAAAGGTGCAGGGCCGAACTTGTGCGCCCAATGGCGCCGGTAACCGAACAGGTCTGGAGCAGGCTCGATCATGCGGGTGCGGGTAGTGCCGGTGGCGATTGCCAGGGTCCTCATCTTACACGCCGCGGGGGCATGATTCGCCCGTCGTTCATCGGGCTTTACGGCGCGGTTGTGGTAATCTGAGCATGTCGGTTATCTCGGTCCGGCTCGACGGGTGTCGATGCCGTCGCGGGATGCCGTGATCTGGGCACGCCGGTCGAGACGCACCGCGCCTAACGAGCCCGTTGCGCCGGCGCTTCGGCGGCGTGAGGGGTGGTGTCGTGCGTGGCATTGCGTTCCGCCACAGAGGGCTGATCGCCCTCGTCCTGCTGGCACTCAGCGGGATTGGTCTGGCCCAAACCGGGCATTCCGATCCGGTCGTCCCGGTCATCCTCGGTGTTACCGCGATACTGGCGCTGGCGGTTGTCGGGCGGTATGCCGCGCGCCGGCTCGGTCAGCCGTCGGTGCTCGGTGAACTGATCATCGGCATTGCGCTGGGCAACCTGGTCTACCTGCTCGGCGGTGATTTCATCCTGGCGCTGCGCGAGGGCACGGCGCTGTTCGATATCGTCGACCTCACGCTGACCGGGGTGCCGCTCGAGCAGGCGACTGCGCAGCACATCACGGACCCGGTGGTCGCGCACAAGATGGTCGAGATCATCGAGGGACCGCATGGCGGCCAGTTGCTGGCAATCGCCCATACCATCGACATCTTTTCGCGTTACGGCGTCATCTTCCTTTTGTTCCTGGTCGGTCTGGAGAGCAGCGTCGAGGAGATGCAGCATGCCGGCATGCCTTCGTTGCGCGTCGCACTGGTCGGCATGCTGACTCCCTTCGTGCTCGGTCTCGGCGTGTCGTGGGTCGCGCTGCCGGAAAGCTCCTTCGATGTCCTGCTGTTCATCGCAGCGACCCTGGGCGCCACCAGCGTCGGGATCACCGCGCGGGTGCTGCGCGAACTCGACATGCTGCAGTCTGGCGAGGCGTGCGTGATCCTCGGCGCGGCGATTTTCGACGACGTCCTGGGGCTGGTCTCGCTGGCGATCGTCTCCGGCATCGCGGTCAACGGCAACATCGAGGCGTACTCGGTCGCACAGGTCCTGGCGCTGTCCGGCCTGTTCGTCGTCGCGTCACTGTACGGTGGTCCCTTCGTGCTGCGTGCCTTGATCGGCGCGATGCGCGGCCTGGAGTTCGTCGAGGCCAAGATCTTCGCCAGTTTCATTTTCGTCATGGGGCTTTCCTGGTTTGCCGACCTGGTCGGCCTGGCGACGATCATTGGGGCCTTCGCCGCCGGCCTGATCATGAACGACTGCTATTTCCGCGGCTGGGAACCCGAGTGCACGCACAGCGCGGTGACGATCAAGAGCCTGATGGCCCCGCTGGAGGCGATACTGGTGCCGATCTTCTTCGTACTGATCGGTATGCAGGTCAAACTCGAGAGCTTCCTGAGCGCGGACGTGTTGCTGTTCGCCGCCGGGCTGACAGTCGCCGCCATCATCGGTAAGCTGGCAAGCGGTTACGCCGCCGGCCGCGACCTGAACCATCTCGCGGTCGGATTCGGTATGTTGCCGCGCGGCGAGGTCGGCCTGATCTTCGCGAGCATAGGAAAGGCCCTCGGGGTGATCAGCAGCCAGTTGTTTTCCTCGATCGTGCTGATGGTCGTGGTGACCACGGTGATCGCGCCTTCGGCATTGAAATGGTCGGTGCGACGCGAGGTTTCCGGTGGCGTACACAAGGTGTCGAATTTGACGGGGTCGATGAGATGACGCGATGGGCTGTGCTGGTGTTTTCCACCTTGGTGCTGGCGGCGTGCACGCAGGAGACGCAGAACAAGTTCGGCCGCGCGATCCAGAACTGGACCGGCACCAACGGTGTGCTGGAGATCTATGCGGGCGACAAGCTCGTGCGCCGGTTCATCGAGGTCGACAAACTGAGTACCGCGGTGGCGACACAGGGTAGCGATCCAAGGCCCTATCGCTTCGGCTACGGCGTGTTCGACGAGAACCTCAATATGCACAAGGACCCGGGCGAGAAGAAGGTCTATTTCGAATTCAGCGACTATTCGACACCCTACGTCTTCTTCGAGCACCCACACCGCTGAGCGGGCCTGCCGCGCGCATGCGCCGCAGTCCAGACGCGCATCCACTTCGCCGTTGGGCGATCACGGTCGCCGTTGGACGTCGCCGGGTGTGGCGCTTGCACGGAACAGTCGACCGTCTGCGCGCAGAAAGCGGGTAAAGAACTCAAACAACACCAGCCGGGTCGTCTGCACGAACACCACCAGCGCCTCGACCACGATGAGTGCCAGATGGCCGCACAGCAGTAGTACGATCTGCATGACCTTGTTGTCGGGCATTGCGGCCAGCTCCAGCACCGCGTGCGACAGTGCGGTATGTGCGAGCGCAAAGGCTCCGACGCGGGCGAACGAAAGGGTATTCATCGACAGCTCGAGGGCGCTCTGCGCGAGGCGCCCGATCCCCTGCCAGAACTGTCGGCGTTCGATACGGATCAGACCCATCAGGTACCAGCCCAGTGCGATGCCGGCAAACCAAAGTGCCGCCGGGTAGACGAAGCCGATCAGCAGGCTCAGGTACAGCGTCAGCACCGCGGCATCCAGCCACATCCAGCGGCGCAGGGTTCCACGCCAGTGCGCCTCGATGGCCGACAGCGCCAGCCCCAGCAGGATGATCGCCGCGCCGAGCAGCAGTGACGCAAGCAACAGCTCCAGCGGTCGTTCCAGGATGTCGCCCAGTACGCCCGGGACCGGTCCACGCAGGCCGAAGGTCTCGCCAAACAAGGCGCCGAACGCAGTCGCTGCGAGACCGCACGGCACCAGGCAGCGCAGCCGTGGCTCTCGTTTCCACAATGCCGTACCGGCGGCCACGAGCACCAGGCCGTGTCCGACATCCGGAAACATGAAACCGAACAGCAGCGGCACTATGACCGCGAGCAGTGGCGCGGGATCCAACTCGTCGCCACCCGGCGTGCCGTGCATGTCGACGAACTGACGAAACAGGGTTGCAAGTCCACCCTTGTTCAGGTGCACCGGAGCGTCCTGGCCGGGCGGCAGCGGCCGGAACAGGATCTTCGCGTTGATCCCGGCACGCTTCAGCGCCTGCTGCAGGACTTCGGGCGATTCCGCGGTCGTCCATCCGGTGACATGGCAGTGGCGGGCATCGGCACTCAAGGTCAGGGTGTGTCCCAGGTACCAGCGCAGCAGCGCGAGATCGGCGAGCGCCTTCTTCAGCCAGGGATCACGCAGGCGTTCCTCCAGGGTGCGCTGCAACGCGATCGCCGTGACGGAAAGGCCGTCGATCTGTTGTTCGATCAGGGTATTTCGTTTCGACCAGTGGGCATGCGACCAACCCGGCAGGTCGACGACCTCACTGCCGGGCGTATGGAATACCTGCTCGCAGTCGGTGCGCCGCTCGGGTAGGCAGGCCACCGCATGAAATACATGGCGCGGCCCGCGAAATACCGCATACGAATTGGCGGAGGCGAAAGGTTCGGGCAGCGGGGCATCGCCGGGTAAGGCATAGATGCGCTTGAACAGAAACGGTCCGCTGCCGACGAATCCTGCCAGGTCGGAGGCTGCATCGCCCATCGCTTCGAGGCACTCGCGCAGTAGCTCCAGCTTTTGCTGTCGTCGCTGGCACGCGCGCAGGCGTCGGGTCGCGCAGAGTTGTTGCGCCAGCCAATGACGCACGATCAGCAGTGCAGAGCGCGCGCTGGATTCCGGGCTTTCGGTCACCAGATGGCGACCGGCGCCGACCTCCGGCAACATCGTCGCGTAGCGTTGCAGCAGTTGATCCGCCCGCCGCACCGTGGAACGCAGCTCCACGGTATCGATCAGCGGTCGGTCGACCAGGCCCCCGGCAAGTTCGACCTGGCCGGTTGCGGTCAGTGCTTCGAGCGCATACACCGTCTGTTCGCGCGGTGTAAGGGTCTCGAACCAGTGCGTGACTTTCGGTTGCAGGCTCACGGCCGTCGTTCATTCCACACCGGGCCGATTGCCGCCGCGGGACGCGTCACGCGCCCGCCGGAGGCACGCGCGATCAGGCTCGCCGCAACCGTCCGAGGCACGGGGAGAGCCAGGCTCGAGGCAGCGTCGAGTGTCGGCCGGGGTGCGGCTATCGGCAGCCGGCGGCATTCAATCGACACGCACGACGTAGCACCAGGTAACCAATCAGGCCGGAGACCAGCGATCCCATCACGATCCCGATGCGTTCGTCGAATACCCGCTGGCCGAGGCTCTCGAACGCCAGGCTGCCAATGAACAGACTCATCGTGAATCCGACGCCGCACAACAGCGATATGCCGTACATGCCCAACCAGCCGACATCGCGCGGCAGCTGGGCAAGACCGAGTTTGATCGTCAGCCAGCAAAAGCCGAACACGCCGAACTGCTTGCCTACGAACAGACCGGTCGCGACGCCGAGCGGTACCGGATGTACCAGAAAGTCCGGGCTGAATCCGGTCAGATTGATGCCCGAGTTGGCGAACGCAAAGATCGGCAGGATCACGAATGCGACGACCGGATGCAGATCGTGCTCCAGCTGACGCAGCGGTGAGCGGTCCGGCTGCTCGGCGTCGCGCATCGGGATGAACATCGCGAGCACCACGCCCGCCAGCGTTGCATGCACGCCGGACTTCAACACCGCGATCCACAGTACCAGGCCGACGAATACATACGGAACAATGGCGCTCACGCCGCGGCGATTCATGATCAGCAGCGTGACGATCGAGACGGCGGCCACGGACAGAGCGGCGGTGGACAGCCCGTCTGTGTAGAACAGTGCGATGATGATGATCGCGCCGATGTCGTCGAAGATCGCGAGCGAGACCAGAAACACCTTCAGCGAGGTGGGTACCCGGCTGCCCAGCAGCGTCAGTATCCCGAGCGCGAACGCGATGTCGGTCGCGGCCGGAATCGCCCAACCGCCGAGTGCGATCGGGTCGTCCCAGTTCAAGGCCGCGTAGATCCCGGCGGGGACCAGCATGCCGCCCAGGGCGCCGACCGCCGGCAGCATGACGTTGCCCGGCTTCGACAACTCGCCATCGAGCAGCTCGCGTTTCAATTCCAGGCCGACGAGAAAGAAGAACACGGCCATGAGCCCGTCGTTGACCCACAACAACAGCGGCTTGGCGATGTGCAGCGGGCCGACGCGGATCTCGACCGGCATGTCGAGCACCCACTGGTATCCCGCGGCAAGCGGTGAATTGGCCAACAGCATCGCGAGGATCGCGGCACTGACGAGCAGTATCCCGCCGGCGGATTCGAGGCGTAGAAAGTCGCTGAGGCTCTTGAGCATTCGGTCTTCCTCACTGGGGCTGAATCGCTAATCATGCCCGATGCGCTGCCGGGTTTCCGCCCCAAGTGGCTGCGGGAATGGCGCGCGCCACCATCATTGCAGCAGATCGTCCGTCCAGGACCGACCGATCCACAGGGCCTGAACGATGTACGGCACGTCCGATGTCGCGGGCTCGTACCAGCCCTGCGCGATCCACGCGATGAAACCCGTCAGCAAACCGGCGCGCAGGGCCTCGCTCAGTGCGGTGGTTCGGCGGTGCAGGTGGGCAGGGACCCGGCGTTCGATCCAATACGCGGTCTGTTCGCGCAGCAGTCGGCTGAGGTACCAGGCGCCACCGATCACGCCGAGTTTGGAGCCCAGCCCGGGGATCGCTTGCATGGCGTCCGCCAGGTTGCCGAGCAGCTCGCGGAGTTCGCGTGTGATCCGGAATCCCAGAAACAGGGCGATCAGCAGCACCAGGGTCAATAGGCCGTGCAGCGAGTCGCCGAGACCGACCTTGCGCGCGTGCAACACGCGCCAGACAAGGTACAGCACCGCGGCGGCATCAGGCAGGGTGAGTCCGAACATGGCGTGGGATTGTCGCAAACCGCGGCGCCGACCGGCATTGCGTCTTGGCGGGCGGGCGAAAAGGGCGGGCGCGGCCGTGCGGGTCTGCGTATAATCCGCGCCCCCGGGACGCAGTCCGCGTCCGCCAACCCGCACCGGTCGCGTCATGCCCGCTGAGATTACCGATTTCGCCGCCCTGGGCCTACCTGGTCCCCTGCTGGCTGCATTGTCCGAAGTGGGGTACGAGTCCCCGTCACCGATCCAGGCCCAGGCGATCCCCCCGCTCCTGGCCGGCAGCGACCTGATAGGCCAGGCACAGACCGGCACCGGCAAGACCGCTGCGTTTGCGCTGCCGTTGCTGGCGCGCATCGATGCATCGGCCAATTTTCCGCAGTTGCTGGTGTTGGCGCCGACACGTGAACTGGCCCTGCAGGTCGCCGAGGCGATGCAGACCTACGCCCGCTTCATGAGCGGTTTCCATGTCCTGCCGATCTACGGCGGTCAGGGAATGGGGATGCAACTCAACCAGCTGAGGCGTGGCGTCCAGGTGGTGGTCGGTACACCCGGGCGGATCATGGACCATATGCGGCGCGGTACGCTGGACATCTCGCGCCTGCAGTCGCTGGTGCTCGACGAGGCCGACGAGATGTTGCGCATGGGTTTCATCGACGATGTCGAATGGATCCTCGAGCACACGCCGCCGGAGCGGCAGATCGCGTTGTTTTCGGCGACCATGCCGAACGAGATCCGGGCGGTTGCCGAGCGCCATCTGCGTGACCCGCAGCTGGTCAGGATCGCGTCCAAGACGACCACGGCCGAGAACATCCGGCAACGTTTCTGGGCGATCGCAGGGCTGCACAAGCTGGATGCCCTGACCCGCATCCTCGAGCACGAGCCGTTCGACGGGGTGATCGTGTTCGTCCGGACCAAGACCCAGACGGTCGAACTGGCGGAGAAGCTCAGTGCACGCGGATTCGCCGCAGAGGCGCTCAATGGCGACGTCGTCCAGGCGCAGCGCGAGCGCACGGTCGAGCGACTGCGCGACGGCAAGACCGACGTGCTGGTGGCGACCGACGTCGTGGCGCGGGGGCTGGACGTCAAGCGCGTCACGCACGTGGTCAATTACGATATCCCGTACGACACCGAGTCGTACGTGCACCGCATCGGCCGCACGGGACGCGCCGGCGCACCCGGCGAGGCGATTCTGTTCGTCGCGCCGCGCGAACGTCGCATGCTGCGTGCGATCGAAAAGGCCACCGGTCAGCCGATCGAGGCGATGGACCTGCCATCGGTACAGGACATCAACACGCGACGCACCCAGCGTTTCAAGGACAGTATCCGCGAAGTCATCGAGAGTCAGGATCTGGCGCAGTACTATCGCCTGGTCAGCGAGCTGGAGCAGGAGAGCGATCTCGATCCACTGCAGATAGCTGCGGCACTCGCCAAGCTGGCCCAGGGTGACATGCCCTTGCTGCTCGATCCAAAGGCCGAAAAGCAAGCACAGTCCAGTCACGCCGCGCACCGTGGCCAGGATCAGTACGAGCGGCGCGGTCCGCGCGACGAGGCGCGCCGGCCGCCAAAGACCCTGACGACCGAGGCATTGCCACTGAAGGACTTTCCCGAGGTCGAGATGGAGCGTTTCCGTCTCGCGGTCGGTTACCGCGATGGCGTGAAACCGGCCAACATCGTCGGCGCGATCGCCAACGAGGCCGGACTCGAAAGCCGCTATATCGGGCATATCGAGATCTACGACGATTTCACGACGGTCGATCTGCCGGGCGGCATGCCGGCAGAGATACTGCGAGATCTGCAAAAGACCTGGGTATGCCAGCGACAGCTCGCGATCCAGCGCCTGAAGGACTTCGATCCGGACAGACCGCAGGCGATACGCCCGCGTGCGCCAGGCCGCCCCGCCGCAGGTGTCGGCAAGGCGAACGGCAAACCGGCGTCGTCGAAAAAGCCTGCCGGCGCCAAGACGGCCCGCAAGAAACCGTCAAAACCGGCCGGTGACAAGCCCCTGCGCCGGCGTCTGCCGCCCAAGAAGTCTCGCTAGCCGCCATCCTGCCGCACACCGGTGCCACCGTGGCGTTGGGGCACCGGCCCTTTCCAGGCTCACTGGCCGCGCAGTACCCGCAAGAGGTCATCCGGTTCGAGGCGCCGGGTGTAGTCGACGTCGACGAAGTGGTAGCGGATGACGCCGTCGCGGTCGATCACGTAGGTCGCCGGTACCGGCAGACTGAAGGTCCGGTCGCCATTGTAGGCGGGGATGTCGGTGCCGAGCTTGGCGTAGATCGGGCGCAGTTGTTCCGGCAGTTCGAACACCAGACCGAACGCCTCGCCGACCTGGTTGCCGATATCGCTCAATACGTCGAACGTCAGCGCGTGACGGGCCTCGGTGTCGGCCACCCTGTCCGGCAACTCGGGCGACACTGCGACCAGTTCGGCGCCGCTGGCACGAATCGCCTGCAACGCCTGTTGCAGCGCGTGCAGTTCCATATTGCAGTACGGGCACCAGCCGCCGCGGTAGAAGCTCAAGACGACCGTCGCGTCCCGCAGCAGGTGGCTCAGGCGCCGGGTCTCGCCGTGGTGGTTCGGCAGTGCGAAATCCGGGGCGCGGTCACCTGTGCGCAGGCTGTTGTCGGCGACGCCGGCATCGCGCAGCTGCCGGGTCGCCTCGGCCATGGTCTGCAGCACCGCCGGCGCCACCCGCTGCGCCTTCTGTGTCTCGTACTCCGCGATGGCCTCATGCAGTTTGGACATTGGGACTCCTGGTTTATTGAGTGATCGTTCCATAACTTGTAGCAGTTGTTGATCGTTCGTTCAAGTACGGCCGGTGCAGGCTATACTCTTGGTCTGGTGGCGGTTGCCCGGAGCGATGATGGCGAGGCCGGTGAGTTTCGATCGGGAGCAGGTGCTGGAACGCGCGACCGCGGTGTTCTGGGAGCGCGGCTTTTGCGAGACGAGCATGAGCCAACTGGTCGATGCGACGCGGCTGCAGCCCGGAAGCCTGTACGCCGCGTTCCGGTCGAAAGAGGGGCTGTTTCTGGAAGCCCTCGATCACTACGCCGAGCGGAGTCGCGAACAGATGCGGGCGTCGATCGAGGCGGCCGAGGACCCGCTGCAGGGCATCCGCGACGTGTTCACCGGGTTGCCGGTCGGCAGCGGCATGGAGGCGCGCCGTGGCTGCCTGCTGGTCAACTCCGTACTCGAGGCGGGTCGCCTGAATCCCGCGGTCCAGGCGCGCGTCAAGTCGCATCTCGCCAAGGTCGAGGCGATCTTCCGCAATGCACTGGAACGCGCGCAGGCGAACGGTGCGCTGGCCCCCGGGAAGTCCCCGGCGAAGGCGGCGAAATTTCTGATGACGACGCTCTGGGGCCTGCGCGTCCTTGGCGGTACCGGTGCCAGCCGGCAGAGTGCGCGTGACGTCATCGACGAGGCGCTCGGCGCGCTGCGCTGCTGAACGTCGCGGACCATCCACCCAGGTTCATGCGCACACCTTTCTATCCGGTGCTGTTTCTGCTGGCCGCACTGTGGGGTGGGTCTTTTCTGTTCATGCGTGTTGCTGCACCGGTGGTCGGCCCCGTCTGGCTGATCGCGATACGGGTGTTGCTCGCCGGACTGGTGCTGCTGCCGATGTTGGCGCGCCGACGACAGCTGCATCTGTTGCGGGCCCATTGGCGCGTGTTGTTGCTTATGGGCTGTCTGAGCGCCGCGCTGCCGTTCACCCTGCTGGCCTACACCTCGACCCACCTGAGTGCCGGCATGACCTCGATCCTGAACGCGACGGTCCCGATCTTCGGTGCGGTGATCGGTTGGTGGTGGTTCGAGCAGCCACTCGACCGACTGCGTGCCATCGGCGTGATGTTGGGATTTTCCGGTGTCGTGGTGTTGATCGGCCTGCCGCAATCGGCGGCGCCGGTCGCACTGCTGCCGACCGCGGCCGGTCTGGCGGCAGCGGTGTCCTACGTGTTCGCAGCGAACCTGGCGAAGCGTCGGTTGACCATGTTGCCGGGCCTGGTCAATGTCACCGGGAGCCAGCTGGGTGCCGCTGCCGCGTTGCTGCCGCTGGTGCCCTTTACCGCACCCACGCAGGTGCCGGGGCCGACCGTGATCGTCGCGGTGATCGCGCTGGCGGTACTGTCGACCTCGCTGGCGTTTCTGCTGTATTTCCGGCTGATTCGCGAGGTCGGCCCACAGCGAACGCTGACCGTCACCTACCTGATCCCGGTGTTTGCGGTGGCCTGGGGCGCCCTGCTGCTCGGCGAGGCCGTCACCTGGGCGATGCTGGCCGGCGGTCTGCTGGTGCTCGCAGGGGTCGCGCTCGCCAATCGGCCCGCGCCACGCTTCGACCAGACAAATACCGCCCGGGCTGATTGATAGATAACAGCTATCAAGCGGTTCAATTAAATGAATTCGGCATAAAGTTGAGAACAATTATTATTTACTTCAACGCATCCTGTCGGAGTACGACCATGACGAAGACCATCACTTTTGCTGTCATGCACTTCAGCATCGCATTCGGCGTCGCCTACCTGCTGACCGGCGACATCGTGGTGGGTGGAGCGGTGGCCCTGATCGAACCGGCAGTCAATACCGTCGCGTTTTATTTCCACGACCGCATATGGCAGCGGTTGGACCGGCGCGGTACCGGGCCGGGTACGCGGGGAATCGTCGCCGCCTAGTGACCGGGGCCCGTGTTGGCTAACCCGCCGGGCCACACCGGGTGGAGTGTTGCGACGCACAAAAATTGATCTGGATCAGTCTCGATCACGATTTTTCAAAGGTACGGCGTCGACGGGCTTGTCCCGTCGATGTCCACTGGTCCAGCATTCGTCCAAGTATCGCCACGCGCCAAGACCCAGGCCGCGGAAGTGGCGCGTTTCAATCATCCACTAAGCCGCGTTGATCAGGCGCCTTCGGGCATTGCGGCATGGTAGCCAGCATGAACAATCCCCAGCAGCTTCTCGACGCGATGCGTGATCTGCCGCTCTCCGCTCCGGTGCGCGTGCTGCATCTCTCGTGCGACCACGAGCGGCTGATCAATATTTCAGGGCTACGTCAGGCACTGCCCGAGCACGTCAAGCTGCTGGCCGGCCCCGGCTGTGCCGCGTCGATCTGTCCGCAGAACGATCTCTATCAAGCGATCCAGCTTGCCCATCGCCGCTCGGTGACGGTCCTGGCCGGGGACAACGTGATGCGCCTGCCGCTCCATTCGAAGCTGCACGGCCCCCATTCGTTGCAGGCGGCCGCAGACGCCGGTGCCGACGTGCGCATGATCAACTCGCCGATCGAGGCGGTGGTCGCCGCGCGCGCCGAACCCGAGCGAGAGATGGTGTTGTTCGTTGCCGGGTTCGAGACCCTGCTCGCGCCGCTGGCGGGGCTGATGCTCGACGGGATGCCTGACAATCTGAGCGTTCTGGCCTGTGGCCGTACCGTACAGCCCATGCTCGAACGCATTCTGACCCACGAACCGCTTGGCTTCGACGGTCTGATTCTGCCCGGCAACCGGTGTGCGATCACCGGGACCCTCTATTGGGAGCGCATTCTCGAGAAGCACCGCCTGCCGGCCGTCGTGGCCGGTTATACGCTCCCGAATCTGCTGACCGCGCTGCACGCCGTGCTGGAGCAGCACCTGAGGGGCGAGGCAAAGATCGAGAATCGCTACAAGGTGATGGTCCGCGCCGACGGTAACCTGATGGCGCGTGACCAGCTCGACCGTGTGTTCGAGCTGACCGAAGGCACCTGGCGCGGTGTCGGGCGTGTTCCGGACAGTGCCTACCGATTGCGCAGTGCCTACCGCGTGTTCGACGCCGATCACCGACATCCCGACTATCGCGGCGAGCTCGAGGCGAAGCACGCTGAGCTGCCGGTCGGCTGCGAGTGTGCCGACGTGGTGGTCGGCCGCAAGGAGCCGGTCGATTGCCCCAATTTCGACAAGGGCTGTGCGACGGCGTCGCCGTACGGGCCCTGTATGGCATCCGAGGACGGCACCTGCTATCTGCGCTCTGCGATGGGGTGGGCGGCCTGACGCCAGGTCACGCCTGACCCTCCCTCATTCCCTCCAGAAAGGCTTTCCCGCCTCCTGCTGCGCTTGCGCAAGGCTTATGCCGATGTCGCGCAACTGGTGCTCGTTGAGCCGTGCGAGGTCGCGCCGTTGGCGTGCCCTCTGACGCCAGGTCTCCAACAGCGATGCAAACTCCGCAAGATGCCGTGCCTTGCGTGGAATCCACAGGCGTTCTGCCAATGATGTCAGCATCTCTTTTCCTCCCATGTCGCCCGGCTGTCGACCGCATCCGGGATTGACCTGAGTGAGAGCCTAGTCTGGCAACTGTTACACCAACAGTTACAATGCATAGAGAATGTAACCAGTACAGTTGGGGGCTCCGATGACAGTTTCAGTGCATGCCGAGGGCGAGGGGTTTCTGTACGACCGCGTATCACGGCATATCTTGGATCTGGTTGGAAACGGCACGCTCAAACCGGGCGACCGCGTACCCTCGCTGCGCGGCCTGAGCCGACAGCTGAAGGTCAGCATCTCGACGGTCAGCCAGGCGTATACGGGCCTGCAGCAGATCGGGGTGCTGCGTGTGCGACCGCAGTCGGGTTACTACGTCGACGGGCAACTCGGTCGAGGCGGGGCGTCACCGATCCCGCGCCGGACCACCGTCAGCCGGCAACCGCGCCAGGTGCGTTTCGGCGAGATGTTCGAGGAGATCTTCAGCGTCGCGAACGACCCCCGGGTCGTGCCGCTGGGTGCGGCGGTGCCGGCGACCGGCCTGCTGCCCGTCAAGGGCCTGCAGCGCGCCACCCAGCGAGCGCTGACGCGCCAGCCGGAACAGGCCGTCGCGTACTGCTTTCCTCCCGGCAACAGCGAACTGCGCAAGGAGATCGCTCGCCGCTATGTTGATCTCGGCCTGTCGGTCGATCCGGACGACATCGTTGTGACATCGGGCTGCAGCGAGGCGCTCGCCCTGAGCCTGCAGGCCGTCACCCGGCGCGGCGACATCGTCGCAGTGGAGTCGCCGTGCTATTTCTCGGTGCTGCGGCTGATCGAGCGCATGGGACTGTTGGCGGTAGAGATCGACACCGATCCCCAAACCGGATTGTGCCTGGATGCCCTGGAGAACGCGCTCGACACGATGCCGATCAAGGCCGTGGTGGCGGTGTTGAACTTCGGCAACCCGCTCGGGTCGTTGATGCCCGATGCGAACAAACGCCGTCTCGTCGAGATGCTGGACCGGGCCAATGTGCCGTTGATCGATGACGACATCTACGGCGATCTGCATTTCACCGCACAGCGCCCGAAGATCGCCAAGTGCTATGACCGGCGGGGCCTGGTCCTGACCTGTTCGTCTTTTTCGAAGAGCATCGCGCCGGGTTACCGGGTCGGCTGGGTGGTCGCCGAGGGGCATCGGGACGCACTGATCGAGTGGAAACAGGCCACCTCCTCGGCGATGTGCAGCCTCCCGCAGATGGCGGTCGGTGAGTACCTCCGCAGCGGGGCCTATGACCGCCACCTGGCGCGCCTGCGCGGTCAGTATCGCCAACAGGTGGAGACCATGCGTTTCATGCTCGCCCGGCACCTGCCGGCCGGGACGCGCATCAGCGATCCGCAAGGCGGCTTCGTGCTGTGGGTCGAACTGCCGCGCGGGGTCGACGCGTTCGAGTTGGTGAACCGGGCGCTGCAGGAACAGATCAGCGTGATGCCGGGAATGATGTTCTCGGCGACACGCAAGTTTCGCAACTTCATCCGTGTGAACTGCGGCAACCCCTGGGACGCACGGATCGAGCGCGCGGTCGAACGCCTCGGTCAGCTGGTCGCCGAGATCGCCGGCGGCGGCGATCACAGGTCGGACTGAGCGGTCACCAAGCCGGCCCTGGTCATCACCGCCCAGGGCGGCGAGGTTGTCAGTAGCTGGGCGGCTCGTAGGCGCGTTGCTCCTCGCCCTCGATGATCGGCTTGACGAACACCTCGACCCGGCGGTTCAGCTGCCGACCGGCCTCGGTCGCGTTGTCCGCGCGTGGCTCGCGTTCACCGCGACCTTCGGTGCGCAGCCGTTGCCGGGGTACGCCGTACGAGGCCAGGTAGTCGGCGACACTGTAGGCCCGTTCCTCCGAGAGCTGCTGGTTGAATGCATCGGATCCGACGCTGTCGGTATGGCCGACGATATGCACTACCGTGCGATCGTACTTGAGCAGCAGCTGAGCGAGCTTGTCGAGCGACGGCCGGAACGAAGACTTGATGTTCGCCTTGCCGAAGTCGAATGACACCTCGGAATCGAGTGTCAGTTTCAGCGTGTCGTCACGCATGCGCTCGATCTCGAGTTGATTCGCGGCCCGCTCGCGGGCCAGGGAGTTCTCGAAATCCCGCTGTTGGTTGTCCATGTAGTGGCCGGCTGCACCGCCGGCCAGTGCGCCGACGGCCGCGCCGACGTAGCGTCCCGCGTCGTCGTCGAGTTGATGGCCGAGCACGGCCCCGGCAACGGCCCCGGCGACCGCGCCGATCTTGGCGCGCTGGTTCGGGTCGCTGTCGGTCGCGCAGCCGCCGAGGGAGACCGCGACGGCGCAGGCGATCAGTGTCTGGTGAAGGCGGTTGTTCATGTTGGCATCCTCTTTAAAACTGGCGCGCTGCCCTATCGATATTGGACCTGTCGCTGGCTGAACCTGAGCTGAACGCCGCACCGGGTGGCGCGCCGATTTGGTCGCACACAAGTCCCACCATCATCATCTGCCATGCCGCTTTGGCCACGCAACCATGTCACGCCGTCAGGAAGTGGGCGGCGAGGCCGAGAAACACGAAGAAGCCGAGGCTGTCGGTGAAACCTGTGACCAGTATCGCACTTCCGTAGGCCGGGTCCTGGCCAAACCGGCGCAGCATCGTGGGGATCAACGCACCTGCCAGCGCCGCCAGCGTGAGCGTCAGCAACATCGCGACGAACATGATCGTCGCGATGCCGACATCCTGGTACAGGACCAGTGTCACCAGGGCCATGGTCCCGCCCCATAGCAGGCCGTTGACCAATCCGACCGCTGTCTCCTTGACCAGCAGCCGACCGGACGTGCCTGTGTCGATCTTCCCCAACGCCAGACCCCGTATCACCAGGGCCAAGGTCTGGTTGCCGGTGTTGCCGCCGACTGCAGCGACGATCGGCATCAGCGCTGCCAGCGCGACGATCTGCTCGATCGCGTGTTCGAAATGGCCGATCACCCGCGAGGCGACGAATGCCGTGACCAGATTCAGCGCGAGCCACAGCCCGCGGTTGCGCGCCGACTGCCAGACCGGTGCAAACAGGTCTTCGTCGTCGCGCAGGCCGGCCTGGCTCAACAGCTCGCTCTGGCTGACCGCCCGGATGTGGTCGACGACCGCCTCGACCTTGAGCAGGCCGACCAACTCGCCGTGCAGGTTCGTGACCGGTGCGGCGATCAGGTCGTAGCGTTCGAACGCGTGCGCCGCATCCGCGGCCGAATCGTTGCTGTGGAAGGCCAGCGCGTCGCGTCGCATTGCACGCGAAACCGGTTCGTCACCAGGGTGGGTAAGCAAGGTATCGAGCCGTAGCACACCCTGCAGGTAACCGCCTCGATCGACCACCGGCAGCATGTCGGTGCCTTGAGGGAGCGTGCCGCGGCGGCGCAGCCAACGCAGCACGACATCCAGGCCGACATCGGCGCGCACCGCGGTGACGTCGAACTCCATCAGGCTGCCGACCGAACCCGGCGGGAACGCCAGCGCCGACTGCACGCGGGCGCGGTCAGTGGCTTCGAGTCGCTCCATCAGACTGGGCACCACCTCGTCGGGCAGCGCGGGCACAAGGTCAGCGATCTCATCGCTGTCCAGGTGACGGGCCGCGTCCAGCACGCGCGTGCTGTCCATCTGCTGTAGCAGGTTCGCGCGCACGGCGTCGCTGACCTCCAGCAGCACCGCGCCGTTGTGGCTTGCGTCCACCTGTTGCCAGACGTCGCGTCGGTGGTCGAATGGCAGGTTCTCGAGTACGAACGCGATGTCCGCCGGGTGCAGCTGATTGATCTCCCGCCACAGGGTCCCGCGCTGCTGACGCAACAACAGGTCGCCTTGCAGCTGGTGCCGTGGACCGGCACTGCGATCTGCGAGATCGCGTTCGACCGCCTGGGTCTTGAGCACCGTGCGGATGTGTTCCAGGGCCTCGCCCGGCCTCAGGGTGTGAGTGGTCAGATGTGGCATAGCTCGCGTGTGAAAAGCCGGGAACGCGGGCATTTTAGCCACGGCCTCGTTACCACCCGGTGAGACCGGTTCGGTGCACCGGTTGCCGCTTCGGGCGACACGCTGTGCTTCGGGATCGGACCGTTTTGCCAACCCGGTCAAGTTTCCGAGATCCGTACCTCCGCGACCGAGCAGTCGATCACTCAGTTTTCGCCGTAACGGTCGTTACTATGCCAACTTGATCGAGATTAGAAATCCGGGGCTGGTAGATCCTCCCCGGTCATGTCAAAGACGCCACCAGGGGGAAGTATGGGTTCCATCGGTTTCGTTCTTCAGGGAGCCCGGCGGTATCGCCGGACTATCGCGGTCGCAATCGCACTGCTGCCGACCCTGGGTTGGTCGGCCGATCTCTCGATCAGCTCGGCCAGCTGGGATTCGGGGCGCAACCGACTCAGCGTGCGGGGCGCCGGCCAGAGCGGTCAAACCGTGACCCTTGCCAATGCCTACGACGCCGGACAGCTATTGGGCGGTTCGCAGGTGCGACGCAGCAGTTGGCGGATCACGGCCAGCCGTCCGGCACCGGTCCCCTGCCGTGTGCGTGTCTCGCAGTCCGGCGGACAGACCGCCGAAGCCGATGTGAACAATGCGCCGTCGAACTGCGCCCCCAAGGCGCCGGGTAGCGGTCAGAATCACGCACCGACCGCGGACGCGGGTCCCGACCAGACGCTGACGCTTGCGGGCGGACAAACCAGCGCCGCCGTGACCCTGGACGGCAGCGGTTCGAGCGACCCGGACGGCAGTGTTGCCGGCTACACCTGGACGGGCAATCCGGACCCGGCCGACACGGCGAACCCGACGCTCGATCTCGTGGCCGGCAGTTACACATTCAGCCTAGTGGTAACCGACGACGACGGTGCGAGCAGCGTCGCGGATACCGTGACAGTCACCGTAAACGAGGCCGTGGCGTGCCTGCAGCCGGCCAACCTGGACCTGTCGATCAACTCGACCGCTCAGGACGGTTGTCCGGACACCGAGGTTGCTCAGCAGCCACAGGTGCCGAACACCAGCTACAGTGTGTTGGCGATCAATGACCTTGGCATGCACTGCGGCGACCTGGATACGCGTATCGCCAGCATCCTGCCGCCGTTCCAGGTGCTCCTGGCGCAGGTCATCCAGAAGGGTGGCAGCCCGACGCTCAACCCCGACAACGTATCGATCTACTACTCGGCAGTCGCGAATGCGAACGACCCGATCCTGAGCAGCAACGTGTTCGACGGCGTCCTCGGCGACGGCAACACCTACAAGACCAACTTCTGGGGCGGCGTCGCCAACGGTACCTATGACCCGTTCTATCCGGGCGGCCTCGGCATCACGCCGTTGGCAAGCGGCGCCCTGGCGGTCACGCCGGACGTCGGCCTTCCGGTGCCCAATGTCGAAGACCTGTACATCGGACCCGACGGTGCGGTGAACAGTGGCGACGAGTTCCTGTCCGCGGTGCAGCACGCGATGCCCGGTATCGCGGCGCCGTATACGGCAAACGATCCCAAGCAGGCCCAGGAGCATTACGTCGACAAGCCGTTCTTCGTGAATTTCCCGTTCGGTTACGTCGCCGCTGACGTCAACTGGTACGAAGGCGCGGGCGTACCGCTCGCGGCGTTCGACGACAACGGTCGCGAAAACGCCTATCCGCTGGTCAGGGTGCAGGCGCGCAACGGCGACACGGTACTCTCGACGGTCGATACGGTGCTGCCGATCTCGGGCGAGGCGAGTTGCACGAACTGCCACGCCACCAATGCCGACTATGGCAGTGTGCATGGCGAAGACAACCGCACCGACATCCCGACGGCCGTGCTTGCGACCGCCGGTCTGCCCGTGATGACCAGCATCGACGATCCGGACAGCAACATGCCGCCGAAGGTCAGCCTGGAGTATGCGGCCGACATCAACGTGCTGCGTCTGCATGACCTGAAACATGGCGCCCGCTATGTCGAGCCGTCACCGGCCGACGATGGCACGACCATCGCGGACCCGTGCGACATCACCGCCAATGCCGGCAACGGCACCGCGAGTTGTCTGACCAACAAGGCACTGGTGCAGGGCAAACCGATCGTCTGCCAGGTGTGTCATTACACCCCGGCACTCGACCTCGCCCATGTGGGCCCGATGACCGGTCCGGAGGGTTCTTCGGCGAATGGACGCAACCAGTTGTCGCACAAGAGCAACTCGAACGTGATGCACGGCCACCACGGTGGTATCACCGATCTGGACCGGAACGGCATCGCGATGTTCCCGGCGATCCCGGCGCCGAACCAGGACGCCGGTGGCGCCGTGACCAACCAGGGCGTCCGCCTGGGCGCGCTGGAAAACAGCTGCTATCAGTGCCATCCCGGCAAGAACACTCAGTGCCTGCGCGGCGCGATGTTCAACGGCGGCATGCTGTGCTCCGACTGTCATGGCAGCATGGCCCAGGTCGGTAGCGACTTCTCCGCCAACGTCTCTCCGGACAACCCGGGTGCCTTCGTGCTGGATCAGGGCAACTTCTACGATCCGGCCAGCAGCCAGCCGCGTACGCCCTGGGCGAACGAACCCGGTTGTGGTTCGTGCCATACCGGCGATGCGAACGACAACCTCGCCGACCTGGCCGATACCCTGGTCAACACCGCCGATACCAACGGCAACATCGACGGTATCCGTCTGCGCCAGGCATTCAAGACCGGCGACGGCAAGGCGACGCCGATCGTACCCGGCAACAAGCGTTTCGCCGAACCGGCGGTCCCGGCCAGCTTCAACGGCTTCGCCAACCCGGGTGCCGGCAATCCGCAGCTGTACCGGGTCAGCACCGGCCACGGCGGCGTGATGTGCGAGGGCTGCCACGGGGCAACCCATGCCGAGTGGCCGAACGGCAACCCGAATGCCAACGACAACGTCACGGCCAGACAGCTGCAGGGGCATACCGGCACGATCACGGATTGCGATACCTGTCACGTGACCAGCCAGCTGCCGAGCAATACCCAGAACGGTCCGCACGGCATGCATCTCGTCAACGACTCGCGTTTCTGGCGCGAGGCGCACAAGGACGCGGCGAAGGCGCAGAACGGCCGACCGGGCGGTGGCACCTGCGGTGCCTGCCACGGCAGCGACCACCTCGGCACCGTGCTGTCGCGTGCCGCCGAAGACCGCAGCTGGCGCGTCGAGAGCAGGGATCGCAACGTCGCGGCCGGCGAGCCGGTGGGCTGCGGCCTGTGTCACAGCGTCAGCAAGAGTTTTGGCCGCTGAGATAGGCGCGCGGCGTCAACGGGGACGGCAGGGAGGCTGTCCCAACCGCCGGACGCGAAAGCGGATGCTCGTCACGCGACGCCCGGGTGCACCGGGTGTCTGTGCGAGGCGGGTGGATCGGGGCTGCCGGGAGCCTGCCGTCGTCTCCCCGGGAACGGTGGCTAGTCCGGCGTACCTGCGTGCGGTGAGCGTGCCGGTTCGTCGGCATCGCTGAGCGGGTAGGCGTCGGCGACGTAGGCGGGGCCTTTCATCACCCATACCACGATGCAGCCGATCGCGACCGTGAACACCGCGGTCCACAGTGTCACGACGGTGGCCACCGCGGCGATGCCGATGCCGGCGAGGTACTTCTCGACACTTTCGCCGGCGGCCGGTGATGGAAACACCCCGGCGTACAGGTAATACAGCACCGGCAGCAGGGTGCCGGCGATCAGCGCCGTCGGCAGCAGCCGGAAGATCTGCCACTCCAGTCCCGCCGGTTCGCGGTGCGTGCCGGGGAGTCGTCGCAGGTATCTCATACGAGGTTTCCCGATCCGGATTTTTCCAATGAGTGTAGACGCTTGGCGGCGGATCGTGGACGCTGCGGTCGTCCGCGCCGAAACGTCGGCGCAAGCGGGCTTCGCCGTCAAGAGGTGGACAATCGCGGCCGCATTGCAGGGTTGTAGGGATCTGTGGGGAGAATGGCGGGTCTGTACTGAGGGTAACGGTGCACTGAGGGGGATGGGATCCATGCAGCGAACGATTTCGGCGACCCGGCGTCGCCTGTTACGCAATATCGCCGGCATCGCGACGCTGGGCGCCTTGCCCGGTGCCGCCGGGGCGACGCTGTTGACGCCGCGCCAGACGGCCGGCCCCTTCTACCCGGAGGAACTGCCGCTCGATCGTGACAACGACCTGGTGCATGTGGCTGGCCGGGAGACGCCGGCCGCCGGTGTGTTCACCGATCTGCGTGGGCGCCTTTTGGACCGCAACGGCCAGCCGTTGCGGGACCTGCGGATCGAGATCTGGCAGTGCGATGCGAACGGTCGCTACCGTCATTCGGGCGACCGCGGGGCGCAGCCGATCGACCCGGGATTCCAGGGGTTCGGCCACACGCTGAGCGACCCCGATGGGCGCTACCGTTTCCTGACGATCCGGCCGGTGCCCTATCCTGGGCGCACGCCGCACATCCA
Organism: Chromatiaceae bacterium; assembly: GCA_024235395.1. Lineage (NCBI taxonomy): Bacteria > Pseudomonadati > Pseudomonadota > Gammaproteobacteria > Chromatiales > Chromatiaceae > Chromatiaceae bacterium. The sequence goes on along the minus strand of JACKMK010000001.1, from coordinate 1,203,282 downwards.
CGTCGCGGTGTTTCCGCAGGGCGAACGGCCGTTCGTCACCCAGTTGTACGTCGCCGGCGAGCCGGGCAATGACCAGGATTTCCTCTACCGCCGCATCCCGGCCGAGCAACGGGCCCTGGTGACCGCCGATTTCACGCCGGCCCAGGGCGGCGCAGGGGCGCTGCAGGCGAATTGGGACATCGTGCTCGGGGTGTCCTGATCGCGGTCACCCGCCGGACAGGCGGCTGACGGGCGGTCCGGATGGGCCGCTGTATCCCGGCCTTGTCCGGTTTCCGTCCAGTTTTTCATGTGTCCGATGGGCTCGTACGGCCGTGTCGTTTGTTCTATATTTGTTCTCCAATCCTTTCTGAAATCGAGCCCGCCCGGCCGACCGGGCAGGGTCGGGTGTGCGCTGTGATGCAGGTGATCGATCTCGAAGAACTGAAAAGCCGGGGCGTGCTGTGGCAGGGACAGCGCGGCACCCTGGCACCGGAACGGGTGCTGGCGACCGGCTGGGGGGTGCTCGATGAGCTGCTCGGCGGCGGCTGGCCACGTGCCGCGCTGATCGAGGTATTGAGCGAGGCCCATCAGGGCCTGGCGCTGTGGCTGCCGCTGCTGGCACGGCTGAGCGCGGATCCGCGCTGGCTGGTCTGGGTGGCTCCACCCTATCTGCCGTATGCGCCGGCACTGGCGGCACGCGGTGTGCGGGTCGAGCGGGTGTTGCTGGTGCGTGACGTGGCGAGTCCCCAGGCACTGTGGGCGGTCGAGCAGGCGCTCAAGTCGGGGGCCTGCGGCCTGGTGCTGGCGTGGCCCGAGAGCCTGCCCGGGGCATCGCTGCAGACCGCACAGCTGCGCCGCCTGCAGCTGGCCGCGGAGCAGGGCGATTGTCCGGGGGTGCTGTTTCGTCCGCTGCGGGCCGCGGCGCAGGGTTCGCCGGCGACGCTGCGCCTGCGTCTGCGCCCGGCACCGCTCGGTCTCGAGGTCGAGATATTGAAGCGGCGCGGCGGCTGGGGCGGGACGTCGTGCATCGTGCCGATTCCGTCGGCCGGCGACCCGTTGCAGGCATGAGGCGGCATGCTCTGGCTGGCCCTGTATTTTCCGCAGTTGCCGTTGGAGGTGTTCGTGCGCGGGCGCCAGCAGGCCGGTGCGCTGGCGATCGTCGAGTCGCGCGGCGGGCGTGAGCAGGTCGGCCGCTGTAATGCCGCGGCGGGGACCTATGGCGTGCGTCCCGGTCTCGCGCTGCCGGCGGCGCTGGCGCTGTGCGCCGGGCTGGCGGTGCAGCGGCGCGACCCGGTATGCGAGCAGCGGGCCCTGCAGGAACTCGCCGCCTGGGCCTATCAGTTCAGTGCGCGGATCGCGTTCGAGCCCTCGTTGCTGCTGCTCGAGGTCGGTGCCAGCCGGCGCCTGTTCGGTGGCCTGCCGCGGTTGTTGGCCGCGATCCGCCACGGCCTCGATCAACTCGGTTACAGCGCGTGCGAGGCCGTGGCACCGACCCCGACCGCGGCCGGCCTGCTGGCGCGCAGCCGACCCGGCAGCCGGGTGGAGACCGCGGCCGCGTTACGCACCGCGGTGGCCGGGCTGCCGTTGGCCGCACTGACCCGCGACGGGCAGGCGCGCGGTCTGATCCGGCATATCGGTCTCGACAGCATCGGCGAGGTACTGGCGCTGCCACGGGCCGAACTCGCGCGGCGCACCGGGCCGGTGTTGCTGCAGTTGTTGGACCGCCTGCTCGGGCAGGCCCCGGATCCGCGTGTGGAATGGCGGCCGCCGCAGGCTTTCGAACAGACCATCGAACTGCTCGGCGAGATTGTCCAGACGACCGCGCTGGTGTTTCCGGCGCGCCGGCTGATGATCGCGCTGTGCGGTTTCCTGCGTGGCCTCGGCGGCGGGGCGCAGCAGCTGCAGTGGACCCTGCGGCATCGTGAGCGACCGGCAAACCGGTTCGGCCAGGGGCTGCTCGATCCGAGCCGCGATCCGGACCACATGCTCGAGGTGTTTCGCGAACGCATCGAGCGCCTGCAGCTGCTCGCGCCGGTGGTCGCGATCGGTCTGCGGGTGGACGACTGGCAGGCCTTCGAAGAGCGCACCGTGGGACTGCTCGACGGCCCGCGGCAGGTCGACCAGGCATTGCTCGAACGCCTGAGCAACCGCCTTGGCGGTGAGCAGGTACGCGGTCTGCGCTGCCTGGCCGACTATCGCCCCGAGCGCGCCTGGCAGCTGTGCACGCCGGGTGAGGCGGGCGCCGGCAGCCCGTTGCCCGGGGGGCTGACGCAACCTCCCTGGCTACTGCTGCAACCGCGCCCGCTGCCGGTGCACGCGGGTACGCCGCAGTATGGCGGCACGCTGCGCCTGGAGGGACTGCCCGAACGCATCGAGTCGGGCTGGTGGGACGGCTTCGATATCACCCGCGACTACTTCGTCGCCCACAGCCCGGCCGGCGAGCGCCTGTGGGTGTTCCGCGACCGGCGCGGTGGCGGCTGGTACCTGCATGGACTCTTCACCTGACACGCCGGGCGTCGCCTATGCCGAACTGCACTGCCTGAGCAGCTACAGCTTCCTGCGCGGCGCCTCGCAGCCGGAGGAGCTGGTCGAGCGTGCGCATGCGCTCGGCTACACGGCGCTGGCGATCACCGACGAATGCTCGGTGTCCGGCGTGGTGCGCGCGCACCAAAAGGCGAAGGCACTCGGGCTGCCGCTGATCATCGGCAGCGAGGTCGTGCTCGCTGACGGGCCCAGACTGGTCCTGCTGGCGACCAACCGTGCCGGTTACGGCCAGCTGTGCCGGTTGATCACGCATGGCCGACGGCGGGCCGGGAAAGGGGGCTACCGGCTCGGGCGCAGCGATCTCGTCGCGACGCTGACGGACTGCCTGGCGTTGCTACCGCTGGACCTGCAGGTAACGGATTCGGCCTGCAGCTGGTTCGCGGATACGTTCGCCGGGCGCGGCTGGCTGGCGCTCGAACTGTTGCGTGACGGGCGCGATATCGAGCGCCTGAGACACAGCGAGCATATCGCGCGGGCCTGGGGCCTGCCGCGCCTGGCCAGTGGTGACGTGCACATGCATGTGCGCGGCCGGCGCGCCCTGCAGGACGTGCTGAGCGCGATCCGGCTGAACACCCCGGTCGCCCGGCTGGGTGCCGCGCGCCTGCCCAACGGCGAGCGCCACCTGCGTGCCCGCGACGACCTCGCGGCACTCTACCCGCCGGCCCTGCTCGCCGAGACGCTGGCGGTCGCCGCGCATTGCCGTTTCTCGCTCGACGAGCTGCGCTACGAATACCCGGACGATGTCACGCCACGCGGTCT